>CAUAAZ010000004.1 GCA_958427145.1 uncultured Collinsella sp. | reverse complement strand
CCGCACATGTGCGGATGAATGTGGGAGGTGTTCGGATAAAGTCGATAATCAAGGCAATTCTGTGAACGGGCGAGTTTTTTGGTAAGGGTGGGCGCGGTCGCGGCCGAACGGTTGATAATGGGACATCGCCCGCACCGTCCGCAGAACAATATCGGCGGATGTCTAACGAGGGGGTCCTTTTGGATATCATCGAGCTTCTAAAATCTGCCTTCATGGGCCTAGTCGAGGGCATTACCGAATGGCTGCCTGTTTCGTCGACCGGTCACATGATCTTGGTGGACGAGTTCGTCAAGATGAACGTGAGCGAGACGTTCTGGAATATGTTTCTGGTCGTGATTCAGCTTGGCGCCATTTTGGCCGTCTGCGTCCTGTTCTTCTACGACCTCAACCCGTTTTCTCCCAGCAAGGGCAAGGAAGGCCGTCGCGACACCTGGGTGCTGTGGGGCAAGATTGTGCTCGGCTGTATTCCCGCCGCGGCGATCGGTCTGCCGCTCAACGACTGGATGGAGGAGCATTTCTATAATGCTCCCGTCGTGGCGCTGGCGCTCATTGTGTACGGCGTGCTGTTTATCGTGATCGAGAACTGGCGCGCGAACAAGCGCGACCAGGCCGCTCTTGCCGGTTCGTTTGGTTCGCGTGCCGTGGTGGCGGGCGGACGCCCCGCCGGTGCGCACTTTGCCGCGCCCGCTGCGACTGCCGCTGCAGACGATGGCGATAACCTGGACTTTGGCTCCATCGCTACGCTCGAGGACCTGAGCTGGAAGACCGCGCTGGGTATCGGTTGTTTTCAGGTGCTTTCGCTGATTCCGGGCACATCGCGCTCCGGCTCCACCATCATCGGCGGCCTGCTGCTGGGCTGCACGCGCTCGGTGGCGTCTAAGTTCACGTTCTTCCTGGCCATTCCCGTCATGTTTGGCGCGAGCGCGCTCAAGCTGGTCAAGTACTTTATTAAGGGCGGTACTTTCGGCACCAACGAGATCGCCATCCTGGGCGTGGGCTGCATCGTGGCCTTTGTGGTTTCGCTTATCGCCATCAAGTGGCTTATGGGTTTCGTGCGCCGTAACGACTTCAAGTGCTTCGGTGTCTACCGCATCATCCTGGGCATCGTGGTGCTTGCGTACTTCTTCGTCTTGGAGCCTATGATCGGCCTGTAACTTGGTTGACGCTGCGCGGCGGCCAGAACGACAACTTGTCATTCAAAGAGGGTGGCATGACCAAAAGGTCTATGCCGCCCTCTTTTCATGCCAATTTGTTCGTTCTGGCCGCCGCTCGCTGCCGTTGCCGTGACATCGGTGGCTCCCTGATTGGTGCAATGGGGACAGGTTGCTTTGCAGCAACATGGTGCAGACTAACCTGACCCCATTGCGCTAAATCCGCTGGGGCGGGCCTGACGGTGACGCACGGAGTCGTGGTGTGATTTGCGTCGGTGTCCGCGCGGCTCGGTATACTGGTACGGCTCAAACTATGGCGCCGCCCGCAGGCGCGCCGTCCGTCAGATGAGGAGTCGCCCATGACCCAGCCCTTGCCCTGGGAAAAGAACGCCGCGGTACCCGTGCCGCCCACGCCGGAACCCGTGCCGCTCGATGCATATGCCGTCCCTGCTGCGCCGGAGCCCGAGCTCGTCCCGCTCGACATCTACGACGCTCCCGCGCCGGCACCCAAGCCCGCCAAGCCGCTCGTCGACATCGACAGCCTTAATTCCGCTCAGCGCGAGGCAGTTCTGACCACCGAGGGCCCGTTGCTGGTGCTTGCCGGCGCCGGCTCGGGCAAGACCCGCGTCTTGACCTTTCGCATCGCACATATGCTCGGCGACCTGGGTGTTAAGCCCTGGCAGATCCTTGCCATCACGTTTACCAACAAGGCCGCGGCCGAGATGCGCGAGCGTCTGGCGGCACTCATCCCCAGCGGTACCCGCGGCATGTGGGTGTGCACCTTCCATGCTATGTGCGTGCGCATGCTGCGCGAGGACGCTGACCTGCTGGGCTACACCGGTCAGTTCACCATCTACGATGACGACGATTCCAAGCGCATGGTGCGCGATATTATGCAGGCGCTCGGTATCGAGCAAAAGCAATTCCCCATCAATATGATCCGCAGCAAGATCAGTTCGGCCAAAAACGCCATGATCAGCCCCGAGGACATGCTCAAATCCGCCGACAGCCCCAACGACAAAAAGGCCGCGCAGGTCTACTTGGAGCTGGAACGCCGCCTGCGCGCCGCCAACGCGATGGACTTCGACGACCTGCTCGTGCGCACGCTCGAGCTGCTGCGCACCCGCCCCGAGGTACTCGACAAGTACCAAGAGCGCTTCCGCTACATTAGCGTCGACGAGTATCAGGACACCAACCACGTCCAATACGAGATCGCCAACCTGCTGGCCGCCAAGTACCAAAACCTCATGGTCGTGGGCGACGATGACCAGTCCATTTATAGCTGGCGTGGCGCCGACATCACCAACATCCTGGACTTTGAGCAGGACTTTAAAAACTGCAAGACCGTTAAGCTGGAGCAGAACTACCGCTCCACGGGCCATATCCTGAGCGCCGCCAACGCCGTGGTGCGCCACAACTCGCAGCGCAAGGACAAGCGCCTGTTTACGGCCGAGGGCGATGGCGAGAAGATCCAGGCCTTCCAGGCAAGCGACGAGCGCGACGAGGGCCGCTGGATTGCCGGCGAGATCGAAAAACTGCATGCCAAAGGCACGAGTTACGACGATATCGCCGTGTTCTACCGCACCAACGCCCAGTCGCGTATCCTCGAAGATATGTTCCTGCGCGCAGGCGTGCCCTACAAGATCGTGGGCGGCACGCGATTCTTCGACCGTGCCGAGATCCGCGACGTCATGGCCTACCTTAAGATGATCGTGAACCCGGCAGACGAGATGAGCGTCAAGCGCGTCATCAACACGCCGCGCCGCGGCATCGGCTCCACCTCGATCCAAAAGATTGAGCAGCTGGCGCGCGACAACCGTTGCTCGTTCTTCCAGGCCTGCGAGATCGCAACAGCCGAGACGGGCATGTTTAGCGCCAAGGTGCGCAATGGCCTGTCGAGCTTTGTCTCGCTAGTGCGCGAGGGTCGCCGCATGGACGGCGAACTCAAGGACGTCGTCGAGATGATCGTCGATAAGACGGGCCTGCTGCAGGCTTTCCGCGCCGAGGGTACCATGGAGTCCGAGAGCCGCGCCGAGAACATCCAGGAATTCCTGGGCGTCGCTGCCGAATTTGAGGAGACGCACGAGGACATCGAGGGTACGCTCGAGAGCTTGGAAGAGCTGCGCGCAGCCGGTGTTGCCGATGTGCCTGCCGGCGCCGAGCCCGAGTCCGTCGTGGTGAGCGCGCCCGCGCCCGAACCGGGGCCATCTGCCCCGGCATCCTCGTTTGAGGCGCTCGTCGGCGCGCGCGATGCCGCAGGTTCCAATCCGCTCGATAGCCTAGCCGCCCCGGCGCTCTCGCCGCAGGATGCCCTGGCCGCCGCCATCGCGGGCAACGCGTATGCCGCGCCGACGGAGATGCCGGCGGGTGCCGTGCATGCCGACGAGATCGAGCGCACCTACGGTCCGCTCACCTGTAAGGCGCTGCCGGCACTCATGGAGTGGCTGGCCCTGCGCTCCGACTTGGATTCCCTGGCCGGCGAGACGCATGCCATTACCATGATGACTATCCACTCCGCCAAGGGCCTGGAGTTCCCGGCGGTGTTCGTGGCCGGCATGGAGGAGGGCATCTTCCCGCACGTGCACGACTTTGGCGGTAGTGACGATCCGGGCAAGCTCGAGGAGGAGCGTCGCTTGGCCTACGTCGCCATCACGCGTGCTCGCAAGCGCCTGTTCCTGACCTATGCGGCCACGCGTCGCACCTACGGCTCGACCTCTGCCAACCCGCGCTCGCGCTTCCTCAACGAGATTCCGTTTGAGGATATCGAGTTTAGCGGCATCGGTTCTGCCGGTTTTGAGGGCACGGGCTGGGAGAAGCGCGGCGACCGTCACGGCACCTTTGGCTCGGGCATGGGCTCGGATATGTACGGCGGCAAGGTGTTTGGCTCGCATACGCGCTCGACCGGCGGTTCCGGTTCGCGCGGCGGATCGAGCTTCGACGACTTCTTTGGCGGCAGTAGCTACGGAACCGAGCGCCATCGTGGGGTCTCGCCCGACGCCGGCCGTGTTGCCTCGACCTTTGGCTCGGGCGCGCCGCGCGTCAAAAAGCCGTCGTCCAAGGTGTCCCCGACGGTGGAGCGCAAGGTCGATCGTGCCAGCGCATCGCAGGACTTTGCCGTGGGCGATACCGTGAGCCATAAGACCTTTGGCACGGGTACCGTGATCTCGGTCGCTGGAGACATGATCGAGGTTCAATTCGAAAAGACCGGCCAGACCAAAAAGCTAATGAAAGGTTTTGCACCGATCGTCAAGCTGTCGTGATCCCGGCGGACCTGGGCGGGCGTATGGGGCAACATCGCCTGCTCGGGCAGTCCTGCGCAAGACGGAGAGCACATTAAGTGCTCTCCTTTGCGTGCGGAACTCGCGATCGATGTTGTCCCATACGCCCGCCCAGGTCCTTGGGTAACATTGCTTGCGAACGCCGCTCCGCTCGTCCGCTTTTTGATTTGGAGAACCGGGTGGGCTGATATGTAGATACGAGTAGGGGCTCCTCCGTTGATGAACGGGGGAGCCCCTTGTTTCGTTTTGGTTGTTGTTGTGACCTAGAGGTGGCTGATGATCAGTTCCATCTTGCCTTCGAGGTCGATGGAGCTGACGGTGCTCGGGGCCAGCAGGTGGCTTCCCTTGTGGACGGGGTCGCCGCAGACGGTGCCTTCGCCGTCGATGACCGACAGGCACATGAAGGGCCAGCGCTGGTCGAGGGTCTTGCTGCCGTTGACGCGCACGCGATCGACGGTGTAGCAGGGGTTGGACTCGAGCTCGGTCACGCCGTCCACCTCGGGCGCGGTCACCGTGCCGTCGGTCGGAGCCTGAGCATCAAAGTCGATGCAGTCGAGGCTCTGCTCAATGTGCAGCGGGCGCAGCTTTCCGTCGGTGCCGGGACGGTCGTAGTCGTACAGGCGATATGTCACGTCGCTCGACTGCTGCGTCTCCAGAATCAGCGTGCCGGTCTTGATGGCGTGAACGGTGCCGGAGTCGATCTGGAAAAAGTCTCCCTTGTGAATCGGCAGCACGTTGAGCATCTCGTCCCAACGGCCCCCCTCGATCATCTGCGCGGCCTCGGCGCGGTCGTGCGCGCGCTGGCCGACGATGATCGTGGCACCGGGCTCGCAGTCCAGTACATACCAGCACTCGGTTTTGCCCAGGCTGCCGTTCTCGTGCTTGGCGGCGTACTCGTCGTTGGGATGAATCTGGATCGAAAGGTCGTCCTTGGCGTCCAGAATTTTAATGAGCAGCGGGAACTCCTTGCCCTCGCAGTTGCCAAAGAGCTCGCGGTGCTCGGCCCACAGCCACGATAGCGTGTGACCGGCATACGGGCCCTCCGCAATCTGGCAGTCACCGTTGGGATGGGCCGAGATGGCCCAGCACTCACCGATGGGACCTTCGGGAATGTCGTAACCAAATACGGTTTCGAGCTGGCGGCCACCCCAGATCTTCTCGTGGAAGATCGGCGTCAGTTTAATCAAATCGGACATATTCATACCCCCATTATGTTGCGCGGGCGCCGCGTAAAGCTGCTCAAAACGAGCACCCGCATGACTACAAAAACCTATGCCAACGTTACGTTGTGCAGCTCAAAGCGGTCGCCAACGTTGCGCGAGATCGAATACTCAAAGGCGGCGCCGCTGTCCAAAAAGCCAATCTGGGTGAGCTCGAGCAGGGGAGAGCCAGGCTTGGTGTCCAGACGCTCGGCTTCTTCCTCGGTTGCTGCCACGGCGCGAATGGTACGGTGGAAGCTCGAAATTTTCAGCCCGCATTGCTCGCGGATAAAGCCGTAGACCGATCCGTACAGGTCCTTCTTTTTAAGGCCCGGGATCAGTTCGAGCGGCATATAGGTGTACTCGATGACGATGGGCTTCTCGTCGACCTGGCGCACGCGCACGATGTGATAGGCGAAGTCATCCTCGGTCATTCCCAGCTGGGTCGCAACCTCTGCCGGTGGATTGACGATCGAGAAATCGTAGACCACCGAGGTCACTTTCTCCCCGCGATGCTCATACGAAAAACCCTGGACACGGTCGTTTTTGCCCTGGAAAAACGCCTGGCCGGGAAGCCCCGCCGTGTCCTTAACGTAGGTACCCGATCCGCGTCGGCTGGTAATAAGACCTTCCTCGGTGATCTGCTCAATAGCTCGTTTGACGGTGATTTTGGAAACGTTATAGAGCTTGCAGAACTCAACGACGGTAGGAAGCTTGTCGCCCGGTTTAAGAGCGCCATCCTCGATGCTTCGACGAATATCTGCAGCTATCGCCTCGTATTTGGGAATCAAGGAACCTCCTTTCCAACTTGATTGAGAATAAAAGAAAGTATAGTCAACACCTAAGTATCTCTATTGAGTTATTGAAAAGTTCGAGAAAGATAAAAATAAAAGTCGCCCCGCTTGTAAAATTAGAGCGTTTTAAATGATAAACATCTGAGTAGTGTCGTGTTGAGAAATGATCGGTCCGAGGACGGGGCCGAACCGATATAACACCCAGCGAACCGAATCTCGTACTCTGCGCTTCCCCAGATAAAACCTGCCAAAACAAACCTGTCCTTTTTGGTAGGTTTTTGCCTTGGGAGCGGTACCATACAGGCAATGTTTAAACGAGAAAGGCGGGCTCCCATGGAACCTAAGCAGTATTACATCGGCATCGACGTCGGCGGCACCTCGGTCAAGGAGGGTCTGTTCGATGAGGACGGAAACCTGCTTGCCAAGGCCAGCGTGCCCACGCCTCCCATCGTTGACGCTGCGGGCTTTGCCGCGGTGACCGAGGCTATCGACCAGGTGGTCGCCAAGGCCCAGATTCCGCGTGCCTTTGTGTCGGGCATTGGCCTGGCCGTCCCGTGCCCCATCCCGGCATCGGGCGATGCCAAGGTCAAGGCGAACATTGCCATCAACCTGCCCGAGCTCAAGATCGCCATTCAGGAGCACTGCCCCGACGCGGTCGTTAAGTACGAGAACGACGCCAACGCTGCTGCTATGGGCGAGGCCTGGCTCGGTTCTGCCAAGGGCGTGCAGAACGTGGTGATGGTCACCATCGGTACCGGCGTGGGCGGCGGCGTTATCGTCAACGGCGACGTGGTGTCGGGCGTTGTGGGTGCCGGCGGCGAGATCGGCCACATGTGCCTGAACCCGGCTGAGGAGCGCACCTGCGGCTGCGGCGGCCATGGCCACCTGGAGCAGTATTCCAGCGCCACCGGCGTGGTGAGCAACTACCTTGCCGAGTGCAAGAAGGCGGGCGTCGAGCCCATCGAGCTGACCGGCCCCTCCGATTCCAAGGACGTGTTCCAGGCTTGTCGCGAGGGCGACAAGCTCGCGCTGGCCGCGGCCGATACCATGGCCGACTATCTCGGCCGCGCACTGGCGCTTATTGCCAACGTGGTTGATCCCGAGATGTTCCTCATCGGCGGCGGCGCCTCCGCCTCGGCCGATGTCTACCTCGACAAGGTTCGCGAGCACTTTAAGCAGTACGCGCTTTCCGCCTCGCGCGAGACGCCCATTAAGGTCGCTTCGCTCGGAAACGACGCCGGCATCATCGGTGCTGCCTACGTAGCCCTGCGCGCTGCCGGTAAATAGCTGGTGCAAGGGGGACAGGTTACATTGCACCAACATGGTGCAAAAGGGACAGCCTTGGCCCCCGTGCCTGCGCCCCAAAATATGCCGTGGCCCTTCCGTCTGCGAAGGCTCGGCAACGGCGTGCTACCATAGCTACGTCCAAGTACACATATCAAGTGGAGGATATCCATGGCAAACGTTCTTGTCTTTGGTCACCAGAACCCCGATAACGACGCCATCATGAGCGCCGTCGTCCTGTCCCAGCTGCTCAACCAGGTTGAGTATGCCGGCAACACCTACGAGGCCTGCGCCCTTGGTCAGCTTCCGGCCGAGTCCGCCAAGCTGCTCGCCGACGCCGGCATCGCCGAGCCCCGCGTGATCGAGTCCGTCGAGGCTGGTCAGCTCGTCGTCCTCACCGACCACAACGAGTCTGCCCAGTCCGTCGCCGGCCTTAAGGACGCCACGGTCTTTGGCGTTGTCGATCATCACCGCATCGGCGACTTCGAGACCGCCGGCCCGCTGCACTACATCTGCCTGCCCTGGGGCTCCAGCTGCACCATCGTCACCAAACTCGCCGGCGTGCTCGGCGTTGAGCTTTCCGACGTTCAGGCCAAGCTGCTGCTCTCGGCCATGATGACCGACACGCTCATGCTCAAGAGCCCCACCACCACCGATGTCGACCGCGCCGTCGCCGCCAAGCTCGGCGAGCAGGTGGGCGTCGACCCGGTCAAGTTTGGCATGGAGGTTTTCCTCACCCGTCCGTCCGGCTCCTTCACCGCAGCCGAGATGGTCGGCAACGACATCAAGATGTTCGAGCCTGCTGGCAAGAAGCTGCTCATCGGCCAGTACGAGACTGTCGACAAGACCCGCGCACTCGGCATGATCGACGAGATTCGCGAGGCCATGCGCGCCTACGCCGCCGAGAAGGGTGCTGACGGCATTGTCCTGTGCATCACCGACATCATGGAGGAGGGCTCGCAGGTCCTGCTCGAGGGCGAGACCGAGGCTGCTCAGAAGGGCCTGGGCATTGCCGACGAGCACGACGGCGTCTGGATGCCGGGCGTCCTCTCCCGTAAGAAGCAGGTCGCTGCCCCCATCATGGCCGCCTGCTAGGTTTAGTTGACCAAACGCCACGACCGGATCGCGGACGCCCCGCGCTCCGGTCGTTTTTTGTGCACGGCGCCGCGTCGTCTCTTGGACAGGCGTGCCCGTGCCGTTGAGCAAATAATGTTCAACCTGTGGTTCCGCTTTTCGGCCACGCCTGCGTGCCTGTCGTGCAGGGTAGGCTAGATGCAAGCGTAATACGTTAGAGCGCGGCGCCGCCACTTGGGCGGGCCGTGCTTTTTTAAGACGGGAGCCATCCCGTGAAAGGAGCCGCCCATGGCAGCAACTGAGCAGCTGTTCAACGTTCGCGAGCGCAAGCGCTTTGAACGTCACGACATCTGGGAGCGCATCGCCGAGAACGGCACGATTTCCGCCGCCGTCATGGTCTTCGCCGCCATCGCCGCCGTCATTTGCGCTAATACCGATGCCTACGAGGCCATCCATCACTTTTTGGAGACCCCGCTGTATGTGGGTCTGGGGCATTTGACGGCTGGCCTCACCGTCGAGCTTTTCGTCAACGACTTCCTCATGGCGATCTTCTTTTTGTTGGTGGGCATTGAGCTTAAGTACGAGATGACGGTCGGCGAGCTCAAGAACCCGCGCCAGGCTATGCTTCCCATGCTGGCGGCCGTGGGCGGCGTCGTCGTTCCCGCCTGCATCTATCTGATCTTTAACCATGCCGGCGCGCACAACGGCTGGGCCATTCCCATGGCAACCGATATTGCCTTTGCGCTGGGCGTGCTGTCGCTTTTGGGCAACCGCGTGCCCAACGGCGTGCGCGTGTTCTTCTCGACGCTCGCCATCGCCGACGACCTCATCTCCATCGCCGCCATCGCCATCTTCTACGGTCAGAGCCCCAATCCGTTTTGGTTGGGCGCCGCCGCGCTTGTGACCTGCGCGCTCGTGTGGCTCAACAAGACGCAGCATTACCGCCTTGCCCCGTATTCGGTACTGGGTCTGCTGTTGTGGTTCTGCATGTTCAAGAGCGGCGTGCACGCTACGCTGGCCGGCGTCATCCTGGCCTTCACCATTCCGGCCAAGTGCGGCGTCAAGCTCGATAGCCTTACCGATTGGTTGGGCGAGTGCCTGCCGCTGCTCGACGACCGTTACGACGACGAGGCACACATCCTGGGCCAGCATGACTTTACCGTCTCGACCACCAAGGTCGAGCGCGTCATGCACCGCGTCACCCCGCCGCTCATCCGCATGGAGCGTCTGATCTCCACGCCGGTCAACTTTGTGATTCTGCCGATCTTTGCGTTCGTGAACGCACAGGTTCGCCTAGTGGGCGTGGACATGAGCACGCTGCTCACCGACCCGGTGACGCTCGGCGTGTACTTTGGCATGCTGCTGGGCAAGCCGATCGGCATCTTTGGCATGACGTTCGCCCTGGTCAAGCTCAAGGCCTGCGAGCTGCCGCACAATGTCAACTGGCATATGATTGCCGGCGTGGGCATTCTGGGCGGTATCGGCTTTACCATGTCGATTCTCATCAGCGGCCTCGCCTTCCCGACGGCCCAGTTTGAGGTTCTGGCTGCCAAGGCCGCCATCCTTGCCGGTTCGGTCACCGCTGCCGTGCTCGGCATGATCTACATGAGTGTGATCTGCAAGCACCCCGCGCCCAAGGACGAGTAAGCGCGTAGAAACAGACGCCAGAGCCTGCTCGAGCGCATGTAAAACGCGGTTTTGAGTGGTACTTGCCACCTGCCGGACACCCCAGTGGCCAAAAAACGCCGTTTGTGAGTACTGTCACAAACGGCGTTTCATTTTAGGCGCGAAAAATAATGTACAAATCTATTCTGTCTGTGCATTAACGATTGCGTGGCTGGACGAAAAATGCCGATGCATCCTTCCAAAACTGGACACAAAAGGCCAAGACTGGCCTTTTTAATTCAAAATCGCTGTTACTAAAAAAGTAACAGTACTCATATTTGCTATTTTTTGACCACAGGCCCCAATGACTAGGTTTATTCCACGGTGCCGTAGATGGCGCCCCAGCCGTGGGCGGCCAAGGCGGAGTTGAGCTGGTCGCAAAGTGACTGGCGGTCGTAATAGCCGGGCGGTAGCAGGTTCACGATTTCCATGAGATCGGGCGCCAGGTCCAAGATTTCGGCCTGTACGATCAGATCCAGGCGGTCGATGGCGTGGCGGTCGTAAAACAGTCCGTCGACCAGGCGCTGAAGGTCGCCGAATTCCTCGGCCTGGAACGATCCGTACTCCATAGTGCCTCCTTGGGCGCTTCATGCCGGCATGCGCGGCGATTCGTAATTCATTGCGATGGACTTAATCTATCACGGCTTCATAACGTTGCGACGGTGGCGGTCTATACTTAGAAGAATTGCAACGTACCGCTTCGTGAAAGGTCGCACCCATGCAGACGATCTACCAGAAGATGGAAACCACCGAACTCGATGCCGCCATCGAGGCGCTCAAAGCCGAGGTCGCCGAGGTCAAGGCCAAGGGCCTGGCGCTCGATATGGCCCGCGGCAAGCCGTCGCCCTCCCAGGTGGACATCTCTCGACCCATGCTCGATATCCTCAATGCCGATGCCGACCTGCACGACGGCAACGTCGACTGTTCCAACTACGGCTGCTTTGAGGGCATTCCCTCGGCACGCAAGCTGGCGGGGGAGTTCCTGGGTTGCCCCGCCGAGCAGACGCTCGTGCTGGGTTCGTCAAGCCTGCTGATCGAGCACGACATCGCCGGTATGTTCTGGCGCTGCGGCTCGTGCGGCAGCGAGCCCTGGGAGGCTTACGAGGCCGCGCACGACGGCAAGAAGGTCAAGTTCCTGTGCCCGGTTCCCGGCTACGACCGCCACTTTGGCATCACCGCCGATCTGGGTATCGAGAACGTCCCCGTCGCGATGACTGACAACGGCCCCGATATGGACGAGATCGAGCGCCTCGTTGCCGCCGACGATTCCATCAAGGGCATCTGGTGCGTGCCCAAGTATTCCAACCCCACGGGTATCACCTTTAGCGAGGACACCGTGCGCCGCCTGGTCGAGATGCACACGGCCGCGCCCGATTTCCGCATCTTCTGGGACAACGCCTACTGCGTGCACGACCTGTACGACGAGACCGACGAGCTCGCCAACATCTTTGATCTTGCCCGCGCGGCGGGCACCGAGGACCGCGTGGTGGCATTCGCCTCGACGTCCAAGATCACCTTCCCGGGTGCCGGTATCGGCTTTATCGGTGCGAGCCCCGCGGTTATTGCGGAGTTCTCCAAGCGCCTGAAGGCCGGCCTCATCAGTGCTGATAAGCTCAACCAACTGCGCCACGTGCGCTTCCTTCCCACCATCGAGGCGGTCAAGGAGCACATGAAAAAGCATGCCGAGTTTTTGCGCCCGCGCTTTGAGGCCGTTGAGCGCAAGCTCACCGAGGGCCTGGGCGATACGGGTTGCGCCACCTGGACGCATCCCCGCGGCGGCTACTTTGTAAGCTTCGATGGTCCCGAGGGCTCGGCCCGGAAGGTCGCCGCGCTCTGCGCCGACCTGGGCGTCAAGCTCACGCCGGCTGGTGCCACCTGGCCTTATGGCAAGGATCCGCGCGACACCAACATCCGCATCGCGCCGAGCTATCCCACGGTCGAGGACCTGGAGGCCGCGCTCGATGTGCTGGTGCTGGCCGTTAAGCTCGTCGCTGCCGAGCTTGCGCGTGCCGAGCGCGCCTAACGCGCGGCTTCCCGTACTATCCGCACTTTCGATACGTAAAGGAGCGTATACATGGATTTGGGTATTTCCACCAACCCCACGCCAGAGCTCTACACCATTAAGGTAACCGGCGAGATCGATATCTCTAACGCCGATAGCCTGCGCAATGCCATCGACCTGGCGCTCGAGCAGCCCACCGAGGCCGTTGAGCTCGATTTTGCCCAGGTGAGCTACATCGATTCGACGGGCATTGGCGTGCTCGTGGGCGCTGCGCACCACGCGGTCGACCACGGCAAGCGCTTTAGCTGCACCAATGTGCAGCCCCCGGTGATGCGTGTGGTCCAGCTGTTGGGTGTCGACCAAGAGATTTCGATCACCGCTGCATAATCTTTGCCCCCCAAAAGGGCGTGCCGTTTGGCATATGTTTGTGATGCGCTCGGACGTTTTGGCGTCCGGGCGCTATACTTGACCGAATGAATAGACGAGTTCCGGCCGAATGGCGCGGTGCGGGCTCGACTCACATCGAGCCTTGGAGGTATGTGTGTTTGGTATTGGAGAGGGTGAGCTCGCGATCATCGTGGTCTTCGGCTTTTTGCTGTTTGGCCCGGATAAGCTCCCACAGATGGGCCGTACGATCGGCCGTGCCATCCGTCAGTTCCGCGAGACGCAGGAAAAGATGACGGCCGTTGTTCAGTCCGAGATAATCGATCCGGTGAGCGAGGCCGCGTCGGCCCCGGTCAAGCCCAAGAAGGCTGCCGTCGATGACGATTCCGATGCGGACAAGGATGCCGCCGAGACGGCAGCGCCCGCCAAGAAGGAGACCTTTGCCGAGCGTCGCGCCCGTCTTGCTGCCGAGAAGGCCGCGAGCGAGGCTGCCGCCGAGGGCGAGGGTGCTGCTGAGGAGTCCGAGGCCGAGGGCGCCGAGCCTGCCGCTGCCGCCGAGCCTGTCGTCGAGCCCGAGCCTGCTGCAGAGCCGGAGTCCGAGCCCGAGCCTGCTGCAGAGCCGGAGTCCGAGCCCGAGCCGGCAGAGCCCACGACGGCTGACCTCTACGCCCGTCGTCCCCGCAAGCGCAAGGCCGTCGTCGACCAGCTCGCTCGCGAGCTCGAGGCCGAGGACGAGGCCGTTGCCGAGGCTGCCACCGCCGATGCCCCGAAGGGAGGCGATGAGTAATGCCTATCGGACCTGCGCGCATGCCGCTCTTCGATCACCTGGGCGAGCTCCGTCGCCGCCTGACCATCGTGGTCGTGTCGGTGTTTGCCGCCGCCATCGTGCTGTATTTCGCCACGCCCGTGGTGCTCGACATCCTGGAAGACCCCATCCGCTCCTTTGTGCCGGACGGTAAGTTCTACATCACCACCACGCTCGGCGGCTTTGGCCTGCGCTTCTCGCTGGCCATCAAGATGGCCGTGGTCATGTGCACGCCCATGATCATCTGGCAGATTCTGGCATTTTTCCTGCCGGCACTGCGTCCCAACGAGCGCAAATGGGTCGTGCCCACGGTGCTCGCCTCGACGGTGCTGTTCTTCCTGGGCGCCATCTTCTGCTATTTCATCATCATCCCGGCGGGCTTTGAGTGGCTTATCGGCGAGACCTCGGCCGTCGCCACGGCGCTGCCCGACCTGGAGAACTACGTCAACATGGAGCTGCTCTTTATGATCGGCTTTGGCGTGGCGTTTGAGCTGCCGCTCATCATCTTCTACCTGTCCGTCTTCCACATCGTGTCCTACGCGGCCTTCCGCGGCGCCTGGCGCTACGTGTACGTGGGCCTGCTTGTGGGCTCGGCTGTGATTACGCCCGACGGCTCGCCCGTTACGCTGGGCCTCATGTATGGTGCCCTGCTCTCGCTCTACGAGATTTCGCTCGCCATTGCCCGCGTGGTCATTACCGCGCGCGAGGGCAAGGAGGGCTTGTTTGTGAGCCGTCTGGACCTGTTCTCGGACGATGAGGACGACGAGGAGTAAATCGGTATGCACGAGGTTGGCATTGTCAACGGCATACTCGATACAGTGATTCGCGCGGCGCGTGGGGCGGGGGCCTCGCGCGCCGTTTTGGTAACGCTGCGTATCGGGGATATGACCGAGGTCGTGCGCGAGGCGCTCGACTTTGCCTGGGAGACGTTTCGCGACGAGGACCTGCTCACGCGCGGCTGCGAGCTTGCCGTAGAGGAAGTCCATCCACAAAGCGAGTGTCTGGACTGCGGTGAGGTCTTTGAACACGACCGTTTCCATTGCCGCTGTCCCCAGTGTGGTGGTGCCAACGTGCGCCTGCTGCACGGCCGCGAACTCGACATCGCAAGTATCGAAATCGAAACCCCCGACGATTAGCCCATCAGCCACCTGGGGACGGGGTATAAAGGGGCAAAAGTAAGGAGCGCTGAGTATGGCTGAGAAAACGATTGATATCGCGTCGCCGATTCTGTCGCGCAATGAGCGCCTGGCAGATCAGCTGCGTCAGCGATTTAATGAGGCAGGCACCTATGTGATCAACGTCTTGTCGAGCCCTGGCTCGGGCAAGACCACCACGATCCTGGGCACCAACGAGCGCCTGCGTGACAAGGCGGGCCTGCGCTGCGCCGTCATCGAGGGCGACATCGCCTCGGACGTCGACGCCATCACCATGAAGGAAGCCGGCATGCCTGCCATCCAGATCAACACGGGGGGCCTGTGCCACCTCGAGGGCAACATGATCATGGAGGCCGTCGACGCGTTCGACCAGGCTGTGGGTCTGGAAAACATCGACGTTATCTTTATCGAAAATGTGGGCAACCTGGTCTGCCCGGTCGACTTTGACCTGGGCGAGAACCTGTCCATCATGATTCTCTCGGTGCCCGAGGGCGACGACAAGCCCATCAAGTACCCGGGCATCTTCCAACACGCCGGCGCGCAGCTGCTCAACAAGGTCGACGTGGCTCCGGCTTTCGATTTTGACATGGATAGGTATACTAAGACACTCGATGACCTCAATCCGCAGGCGCCGCGGTTTGCCGTGAGCGCGCGCAAGGGCGAGGGCATGGATGCCTGGTGCGATTGGCTCATCGGGCAGATTGAGCAAGCAAGGGCGTAAGTCGGCCGCCATACGGGCGGGCGTAGCCGCAGAGATACGAGATAGGAGCCTCTTTTGAAGCTCATCATCGCCGAGAAAAACGACGCCGCGCGTCAGATCGCCGAGCGTCTGTCCACGGGTAAGCCCAAAAAGGACAAGGTGTACAACACCGCCATCTACCGCTTTGAGTGGAAGGGCGAGGAGTGCGTGACGATCGGCCTTGCCGGTCACATCCTTGCGCCTGATTTTTGCGACAGCGTGCTGTTCGATAAAAAGCTGGGCTGGTATTCGGTCACCGAGGACGGCGAGATACTGCCGGCCGACATGCCCGATGGCCTGGCACGCCCGCCTTACGACACCAAGCGTAAGCCGTTCCTTGCCGATGGCATCTCCATTAAGGGCTGGAAGCTCGAGAGTCTGCCTTACCTCACCTGGGCGCCCGTCATTAAGTTGCCGGCTGAGAAAGAGCTCATTCGCTCGCTTAAGAACCTCGCCAAAAAGTCCGACAGCGTCATCATCGCTACGGACTTCGATCGCGAGGGCGAGCTGATCGGTTCGGACGCCCTCAACAAGGTGCGCGAGGTTGCGCCGGACTTGCCGGTTGCCCGCGCCCAGTATTCTTCGTTTACCAAGGCCGAGATCACGCAGGCCTTCGATAACCTTGTCTCGCTCGACCAGAATCTGGCCGACGCCGGCGAGAGCCGCCAGCACATCGACCTCATTTGGGGTGCGGTGCTCACGCGCTACCTGACGCTCGCCAAGTTTGGCGGCTTTGGCAACGTGCGTTCCGCCGGCCGCGTGCAGACCCCGACGCTTGCCCTGGTGGTCGAGCGCGAGCGCGAGCGCATGGCGTTTGTGCCCGAGGACTATTGGCAGATCCGCGGCATGGGCGCCGCGCAGGGTGCTGCCGAGGACGACCGCTTTAAGATTGCGCACAAGACGGCACGCTTTACCGACAAGGATGCTGCCGAGACGGCATACGGCCATGTCGACGGCGTTACGACGGCAACCGTCGCCGCGGTGACCAAGCGCTCACGCAAGCAGCAGCCACCCACGCCGTTTGCGACCACCTCGCTGCAGGCTGCCGCCGCAGCCGAGGGCATCTCGCCTGCGCGTACCATGCGCATCGCCGAGTCCCTCTACATGGCGGGCCTCATCAGCTACCCGCGTGTCGACAACACCGTGTACCCCGCGACGCTCGATCTGGGCGCTGTGGTGAGTGACCTTGCAAAGATCAACCCGGCGCTGGCGCCCGTGTGCAAAAAGGTCCTCGCCGGCCCCATGAGGCCCACGCGCGGCAAGGTCGAGACCACCGACCACCCGCCTATCTATCCCACGGGCGAGGGCGATCCGTCCACGCTCGACGGCGGCCAGCGCAAGCTCTACGACCTCATCGCCCGCCGCTTCCTAGCGACGCTTATGGGTCCCGCGACCATCGAAAACACTAAGCTCGAGCTCGACGTGAACGGTGAGCCGTTCGTGGCTTCGGGCGATGTGCTCGTGACCCCGGGTTTCCGCGAGGCGTACCCGTACGGACTCAAGCGCGACGAGCAGATGCCGCCGCTGGAGCAGGGCGATACGGTCGACGTGTTCGACATTAAGCTCGAGGCCAAGCAGACCGAGCCGCCCGCGCGCTACAGCCAGGGCAAGCTCGTGCAGGAGATGGAAAAGCGCGGCCTGGGCACCAAGTCCACGCGCGCGAGCATCATCGAGCGCCTGTACGCCGTGCGCTATCTCAAAAACGATCCCGTGGAGCCGAGCCAGCTGGGCATCGCCATCATCGACGCACTGACGCAGTTTGCCCCGCGCATCACGAGCCCCGATATGACCAGCGAGCTCGATGGCGACATGACCCGTGTGGAGCGCGGCGAGGATACCGAAGAGCATGTCGTGACGCACTCGCGCGCGCTGCTGGCTGGCGTGCTCGACGAGCTGCTCAAGCATACGCAGGAGCTGGGCGACGCCATCAGCGACGCCGTCACGGCCGATGCGCGCGTGGGCGCCTGCCCCAAGTGCGGCAAGGACCTGGTTATGAAGACGAGCGCCAAGACCCGCGGCAGCTTTATCGGCTGTATGGGCTGGCCCGACTGCGATGTGACCTATCCGGTGCCGAGCGGCGTCAAGGTAAGCCCGCTCGAGGGCGAGGCGGCCGTGTGCCCCGAGTGCGGCGCGCCGCGCATTAAGTGCCAGCCGTTCCGCCAGAAGGCCTTCGAGATTTGCGTGAATCCCACGTGCCCCACCAACTACGAACCCGACCTTAAGGTGGGCGAGTGCAAGGTGTGTGCCGAGGCCGGACGCCATGGCGATCTGATCGCGCACAAGAGCGAGAAGAGCGGCAAGCGCTTTATCCGCTGCACCAACTATGACGATTGCGGCGTGAGCTATCCGCTGCCGGCGCGTGGCAAGCTCGAGGCGACGGGCGAGACCTGTCCCGAGTGCGGCGCCCCCATCGTGGTGGTCAACACCGCGCGCGGCCCGTGGCGCATCTGCGTCAACATGGACTGCCCGACCAAGGAGAAGAAGCCCGCCCGCGGCCGCAAGACCACGACCAAGGCGAGCACGGCAAAGAAGACGACGGCTAAGAAAGCCACTGTCGCCAAGAAGACGACCGCGAAGAAGTCGACTGCCAAGAAAGCAGCCGCCGACAAGTAACGGCGCAGTCGAAACATTACCCAAAAAACGAGCGAGGACCCCGCGATCCTCGCTCGTTTTTTTTGACCGGCAGTTAGGGACGTTCCTTTTCTGCCGGCAGTTTAGGAACGTCCCTAACTGCCGGCTCGGGAACGACAAAGCACTAGTTCACCTCGACAGGCTTGGCGCCGGGATAGCGTTCCTCAAAGTCTAGGCGGTACTTATTGTCATTGGTGCCCGCCACGTTGTCGCGCGACAGCGGCGCCACGATCTCATTCTTGTGGTCCGCAGGCTTGGCGTATTTCAGGCTGATCTCCCAGGCATCACAGATTGCGTCAATGCGGTGATCCAGGTCGTCGTACAGGGCGATGATGTCCTTCCAGGAGCTGTAGTTCTTGGAGCTCGTCGGGACGTCCAGGTCCTCGACGATGTCGTAATACTGCTCGATGGTGTCCTCTGTGCGCTCGGCGACGTCGGCGAGATTTTGGCGGGTGGTTCGATCCTCTTCCAGATAGCTGCCGTTGAAGTTCTGCGCGCAGCCACGGACGTAGTTGTCGAGGTCTTCTAGCAAGTCGTAGTATTCGCTCAGTCGGCGGTAGAGGTTCTGCTCGGAGAGCGTTGCTTCGCCGCCATCCTCGTCGTCATCGTCATCATCGTCGTACAGGCTGTTGGGATCGCCGAGAGGCTTTAGGTCATCGTCGTCGACGTCATGGTGCAGCTTAGCTACCTCGGCAGTCGTCTGCGTGGCGGCGTTGTCGAAAGGCTTGATCACAAAGAAAACGACCAGGGCGATGATGATTGCCACCAGCACAACGATAACGGCGATAAGCGGCCCGGTGCCGCTCTTTTTGGGGGCGGGGGTCTGTGGCGAAGCGGGCGCGTATGCGGGAGCCGGCTCCTGTTGGGACGAGCCGCTCGCGACGGGTATGCGCTGCGTGGTCTCGACGGCCGCGGGGCCTGCGGCGGGGTCGGGGCGATAGGCGAGGGGGTCGTCCGCCTTGGCTTGCGGCGTATCAAGGGAGCCGGTCTGCTCAAAAGCGGGCTGGCTATCGCTCGCGGTTGTTTGCTCAACGGGTGCACCGCACGAGGTGCAGAACTTGGCATTATCTGCAAGAAGCTTGCCGCACGAGGCGCAATACCGAGACATTGCCACTCCTTTCGCCACATTTCAATGCAATACGACGATTATACCCAGCGTCCAAAATTCCCCATCATAAGTTGCGGTGAAATAGGGACTGTTTGGCGGTCTCAGAGCTTCAATCAGTCCCTATTTCACCGCAACTTTGGAAAGGCACCTTTAGCCATTGGGGACGCACCGAGCACTGGGGTATCATGGCTTGGTTGATATATCTGCATTTACGCGCCTTGTAGGAAGGGGCTGCGCCCATGGCTTTTGAGCCCGCTCAACATAGCTTCATTACGCTCGAGGGTGTCGATGGCGCCGGTAAATCTACGCAGGCGCGCCTGCTTGCCCGTGCGCTCGACCTTGCCGGCTACCAGGTTGTGACCCTGCGCGAGCCGGGCGGTACCGCCATCAGCGAAAAGATCCGTGCTCTGCTGCTCGACCCCGCCAATACGGCGATGGGCGACACCTGCGAGTTGTTGCTCTACGAGGCCGCGCGCGCCCAGTTGGTGCACGAGGTCATCGCGCCTGCCCTTGCTGCCGGCAAGGTGGTCCTGTGCGACCGCTTCTACGATTCCACAACTTGCTATCAGGCGTTTGCCGATGGCCTCGATCGCCAGATAGTGCGCGATGCCAACAACCTGGCCGTCGCGGGGACGCACCCGGCGCTCACGCTCGTCTATCACATCACGCCCGAGCAGGCGGCGCTGCGCATGGCAGCCCGTGGCGCGGCAGATCGCATGGAGGCTAAGGGCATGGCCTTCCAAGAGCGTGTCTACCAGGGATTTTGCGCCATCGCCGCCGAGGAACCAAACCGCGTAAAGCTCATCGACGCGACCGCGTCCATCGAGGACGTCTTCGCGCGGACGGTCGAGCAGGTTCGCGTCTACGGCCTCGACATTTCCCAGGACGCCGTCACCGCCGCGCTTGCCCAGGAGGCCGAGTAACATGGCCCCCGCTCAGACAAGCCTGCTGGCCAAGCTTGACACCCAAGAGCGCGTGCGCGACTTTTTGACCAATGCCGTCGCCAGCGGTCGCGCATCGCACGCCTACCTGTTTTTGGGCGCGCCCGGCGCGGGCAAGCTCGACGCCGCGTGGGCGCTCGCCCAAGCCTTCCTGTGCGAGCAGGATGGCTGCGGCTCATGCGATAGCTGCGTGCGCGTCGCCCGCCATACGCACCCCGACGTGCACTATTACACGCCCGAGAGCGCCACGGGCTACCTCATCGCCCAGACCCGCGAGCTGCTCGATGACGTGCCTCTGGCGCCCATCCGTGCCAAGGCCAAGGTCTACATCATCGACCGTGCCGAGCAACTGCGCGCCAACACCGCCAACGCGCTGCTCAAGACACTCGAGGAGCCGCCCGAGGGCGTTATGTTCATCCTGCTGGGCACCTCGGCAGACGTGATGCTGCCCACCATCGTGAGCCGCTGCCAGTGCGTGCCGTTTCGGCTGGTGTCGCCCGCCGTCGCCGCGCAGGCCGTGAGCCGCGCCACCGGTCAGGACCCTGCGCGTTGCCGTATGGCCGTCGCAGTAGCGGGAAGCCCCGCGCGTGGCATCGAGTTCCTCAAGAGCGCCGAGCGCCAGGACGCTCGCCGTCAGATGGTTCGCGCCATCGATTCGCTCATCGCCGCCGACGAGGCCGACGTGCTCAGCCGTGCCAAGTCACTCATCGTCGCCGTTAAGGCGCCGCTCGCCGAGGTCAAGTCCACGCAGGAAAAGGTGCTCGAGCAAAACGCCGACTACCTGTCGCGTGGAGCATTGAAGCAGCTTGAGGACCGCAACAAGCGCGAACTCAACGCGCGCGAGCGTTCGGGTATTATGGAAGCGCTGGCGAGCGCGCGGACGCTCATGCGCGACGTGCTGCTGACGCTTCAGGACGAGGCGGCAGACGTTGTGAACGAGGACGTGCGCGACACGATCGGGCGGCTTGCCGCCGCGACGAATGTTGCGGGTGCCACGCGGGCGCTCGAGGCGGTCGCAACCGCCGAGCGCAACATCGCCAGAAACGTTACTCCCCAGCTGGCCATCGAGGTCATGCTGTTCGATATCAGGAAGGCACTGAAATGCCGTTAGTCGTACCCGTTAAGTTTACCTACGCCTCGCGCGACCTGTGGTTCGACCCACAGGATCTGGATATCCTCGAGGCCGATTATGCCATCTGCTCCACCGAGCGCGGAACCGAGATCGGCCTGGTCACGGCCGACCCCTTCGAGGTGCCGCTCGACGAGATCGGTCAGCCGCTCAAGCCCGTGCTGCGCGTGGCGAGCGACATCGACCTGCAGCTTGCCGACGACCTGGCTATCCAGGGTGACGAGGCCATGGTCGACTTCCGCCGCCTGGTCAAGGAGCTCGACCTCGAGATGAAGCCGGTCGGCGTCGAGTACCTGTTTGGCGGCGAGAAGGCCGTGTTCTACTTTGCTGCCGAGGAGCGCGTCGATTTCCGTCAGCTCGTCAAGGACCTGTCCTCGACGCTGCACATTCGCGTCGACATGCGCCAGATCGGCGTGCGTGACGAGACCCGCCTGGTGGGCGGCTATGCCCAGTGCGGCCAGGAGCTCTGCTGCACGCGCTTTGGCGGACAGTTTGAGCCGGTTTCGATTCGCATGGCAAAAGAGCAGGACCTGCCGCTCAACTCGTCCAAAATTAGCGGCGTCTGCGGCCGCCTGATGTGCTGCCTGCGCTACGAGTTCGAGGCGTACAAGGACTTTAAGAGCCGCGCGCCCAAAAAGAAGACGCTTATCGATACGCCGCTTGGCAAGGCGCGCATCCAGGAATATGACACGCCGCGCGAGCAGCTGGTGTTGCGCCTGGAGAACGGCAAAGTCTTTAAGGTCAACCTGGCTGACATGACCTGCTCTGAGGGCTGCAAAAAGAAGGCCGCCGAGCAGGGCTGCAACTGCCGCCCCGACTGCGTGACGCGCGATGTGCTCGAGCGTATCGAGTCGCCCGAGATGCGCCTGGCGCTTATGGAGCTCGACCGCGAGAACGGCGTCGACGTGGGCGATGGCCTGTCGAGCGCCGACCGTCTGGCGGGGACGACGATGCCCAAGCGCCGCCGTCGCGATGCGGACGCCGATACCCGTACCGGTCAGAGCCAGGGCGAGGGTCGCGGCCGCGGTAAGGGTCGCGGCAAGGCCGAGGCACCCGAGGCCGAGGAGACTGCCGGTGGACGTCGCCGCCGCAAGCGCTCGGGTTCGGGCGATGCCGGCGAGGCCGCTCCCGCAGGCAAGAATTCCCCCCGCGAGCGCGAGGCTCAGCAGCCTCAACAGCAGAATCGCGGTGGTGGCATGAATCCCACGCGCCGTCGTCGCCGTCATCTGTCGAGCGAGGAGCGCGAGGACGCCTTCCGTGCCGCAGCTGCTCGCGAGGCTGGCGCTGCCCCCAAGGGCGGCTCGGGCGCCGATGCGCCTGCCGATAAGGGCGGCAAGTCGCATGGCGAGGATGAGCGCGCGCCGCGTCCGCGCCGTCGCCACTCGTCGGGCGCGCAGCAGAAGCCCTCGGTGCCCTCCGTGGCCGATCAGGTCTCGGATGGCGAGGTCAAGGTCACGCGCCGTCGTCCTGGAGACGGCGGGGGAGCTGCTGCCAAGGCTTCGCGCGGCGCCGCTCGCGACGAGCGCGATTCGCGTGAGGACCGTGGAGGCGAGGGTTCGGCCGACCAGGGCCAAAAGCGCCGTCGCCGTCGCCGTTCCCGTAAGCCGCGCCATGATGGTGGCGATGGCTCGGCCCCGTCTTCGTCGGCACCGCAGCCGCCTGCCGGCGAGTAGCGCCCGCACGCGGTTTTGTTTGCCTTGCTCCGGAGTACTCCGGGGTAGCATATGCATGATCGGCAACCCTCCCCGCGCCCAGTGCGTAGGGAGGGTTGTGTCATGAAGAACCATTTGGATGTTTTGAACCGCTTGCAAGACGGTGCCGACCTGCCGTTTGCGGACATATTGCGACCGTTTGCCGAGCGGGCGGCACACGAAGCGCTTGAGGCGTTGTCGCCCACGCGCTGTGCTGGCTGCGAACGCGCCGGTGTGTTGATTTGCCAGGATTGTCTAGCCTCGCTCGCGCTCATCGACCCGTGCCATAGCTGTATCCGGTGTGGTGCTCCGTATGGGGACCTGCTGTGCACCGAGTGCTCGGTCGAGGGGGAGTCCTCGGCGCTGGCCGAGGCGCTCGATCGCTGCTTGGCGTGCGCCGTCTACGCGCATCTGCTGCCGCGCATCATTAAGGCGTACAAGGACGCGGGCGAGCGACGCCTGGCTTCGTATCTGGCGGAGCTGCTCTACGATACCGCCCTGCATGCCCAGGTCGTAGCGCCCGATCGCTACGGAGGTGTGCTGTCCGGTGCGGATGCGGTGGTGTTTGTGCCTGCGACGGCGGCAGCGTTTCGGCGGCGTGGTTTTGATCATATGGCGGCTATTGCGCGCCCATTTTGCGAGCTGTCGGGTGTTCCCCTGCTCGACGCCCTCGTTAAGTACGGCCATGGCGACCAGCGTGAACTCGGTCGTGAGGAGCGCCGCGAGCGTGCCCAAGGCATGTACGAGACGGTTGAGGACGTGCACGGCCGCCGCTTGCTGCTTATCGATGACGTTATCACCACGGGCGCGACGATGGCAGCGGCTTCGGCGGAACTCAAGCGCGCCGGCGCTGCGGCAGTCGATGGCCTCGCTATCGCACGTGTCTGGTAGGGGTGACTCATGTGGCGGTAACAATCAGGCAGCGCAATAAACCGACAAAAGAGCAGCTAGCGGCTTCCGTGATCCTGGCGGGCGCCTCGGCGTTGCGTATGATTCGAGCCGAGCGCCGGCAGATGGGCTATATCGGCTGGAAGGACCTAGAGCCCGAGGAGGAGCGCCGCGTGCTGTGTACGTCATCGCCTTCGACCGAGGATATCTATCTTTCCGGCCTGGTGCGAATTGGAGCCAAAAGCGGTGAGGTGCAAGAAGATCTGTGCTTGCTGGTGGGATCTGCGGCGCAGCGCCGCCGCATGCCTGGCGTGGGCTGGTCCGTGTGCTCCGGGTTGCCCGCCGGTTCGATTCTAGAGGTGGAACCGGGGGTGTACAGTCTATCTCCCGAGGCCCTTTGTGTTGCTGTCGCCCGCGAGGTCGGCTGCATCCAGGCATTTGCCCTGGCCCAGGAACTGTGTTCCAAGATTTCACTGAGCGATCGCGGGAAGTATCTGCCTCCTTACACCTCGCCTGTTGCGAACAAGCTTGCAAAGGACAAAGACCAACCAAAAGACGTAGGCTACTTTGAAGTCGAGCCGGTGCTTACGCCCGATCGCCTGACAGATTACCTTGCGGCATGCAAGGGGAATGTGGCCAAACAGCTGCTGCGCCTGTGTCCCTACCTGTCAGAAAACCTGCGCTCGCCCATGGAGTGCATCATGCTCGCTCTGTTTTCGCTTCCGTTTTCCTATGGCGGATTTGCCTGCGGTCCCTTTAAGACCGACTACAAGATCGAGTTCGATGACCGCGCGCAGGCAATCTCGGGGATGCCGCATGCAATTTGCGATGCGTATCAGGAAGCAGCCCGGTTTGACCTGGAATACAACGGTGAGCTGGGCCATTCCTCCCGGAGGGGACGTATCCATGATGAAAAACGCAACACGGGCTTGATTACTATGGGAATCGAGGTCGCGACGGTCAATAACGAGATGCTCTGCGACATGGAGGCAATGGAGGCGCTCGCATGGCGCATGCACCAGCGTATGCGAAAGCGGTACCGGAATCGTGTCGATGCCCGCAGGAAAAAGCAAGAGGCGCTGCTTAACACGCTGCGGGCGTGTTTTGGGCTTAAACCCGCCTAACAATGCTCTGAAACAGGGGGTTGGATATATGCTCTGGCCAAAATATAGCAAATATGAGTACTGCTACAAATTCAGTAACAGCAAAATCAGGGATTTTGGGACTGGAAGATGGGGTAAATTAGAAAGTTATTAAACAAATGTGGAATATCCTGGCATCAATCTGACGTTATAGAGCGTGAAAACAGCTTGCAGAGCCAAAAACTCCTGCTACTAAATTGGTAACAGTACTCATATTTGCTATTTTTTGGCCACGGCGCCCTAAGACGGGTGTGTTGGGGCTTTCCATAGGGGAGCGACGGGCTCAATCAGAGCACGTGCGGCCCGTCCTGACCTGCGAAATCTGTACTCGCGATGCGAATAACGCCCCTAACCTTAAACTTTAGCTTGAACTTAGCTATAATGCGCTTCGTTCCTACCAGGCTGTGGTTGCGGACGGACGAAATGCCCGTCCTAGTCCAAGACAGACGCGGTCAAAGGGATCCACGTAAGCGACCGCGTGCGCGCGGCGCGATCATGGCGCGTCCTAGATGTAAGCCGCACCGTCCGTTCGACTTTCTTTGGGGCAATACCGCCTCGCGGGCGAGCGGGCCAGTCGTGAAGGTGGCTGCGGCCTCCCGAGCAAACACCCCGGTGCGCAAGTGTGGGGTCAAATACCAGGTCAGCTGGTGGGAACAACCTGATATTCCGTGCAACGCACGGATCGTATACGACACAGAAGGTAGGGTAGTGGACATGGTGAGGGGCAGCTTGATGCACGCGGCTCGGTTAGGTGCTGGGACCGCAGCGGTCATCGCCGTTTTGGGCCTGAGCGGATGCGCGTTCAACCCGCTGTCTACGTTCACGACTCCCACGATCGACCAGATCGAGTACGAGACCGTCACGCCGGCGGTGTCGGACGACGCCCTGGTCACTCCCGGAACCCTGACGGTCGCCCTCGATACTTCCGATGCGCCGCAGGCCATGCAGGACGCCGACGGCGAGCTCACGGGGTATGCGGTTGACGCCGCCCGCGCCCTCGCAAGCCGCATGGGCCTTAAGGTCTCCTTTGTCGATGCGTCTTCGGCAGGTTCCGCGCTCGGCGACAAAAAGGCCGATATCTTTATCGGCGAGATTAACTCCACGGACGGGGACATTAGCTCGCTCGGCACCTGCCTGTACGATGCCACTTCTGTGTTCGGTAAAACTAGCGATGGTGGGTCGCTAAGCGTTTCCACCGATACCCTTAACACGTCCACCCTGGGCGTTCAGATGTCCTCGGCCTCGCAGGAGGCGCTTGCTAAGCAGAGCATCACCGCCAACCAAAAGACCTACTCCAACATCAACGAGTGCTTTGAGGCGCTCGAGTCCGGCGAGGTCGACTATGTGATCTGCGACTCCACGGCCGGCGGCTACCTTGCACGCCTGATGAGCGAGGTCTCCTATGTCGGTGCGCTCGAGGCGCCCTCGACGCTTGGTGTTGCGGGCGCCTCGTCCAATGACGAACTGTGCCGTGCCGTGAGCGACGCCCTCGACGACATCACGGTCGACGGTACGCTCGAGGCAGTCCACTGCGTCTGGTATGGCACGATGCCCTACGACCTCACCACTAAGACGGTTTCGGGCGCTAGCGTGCAGCCGGGTGACTCTGAGTCCAGTGAGACCATGTCCTCCGGCAGCGAGTCCTCCGATTCCAACAATGAGACCGCATCCTCCGAGGACAACTCGTCCAGCCAGGAAGGCACCATCACCGACGACGACATTAACAAACTCAATAGCTAGTTATTGCTAGGGGTGGTGTCTCCTATACGTTGGAAAGGACACTTCTTCACGGTTTCAACACGCACTGCCGGGCTTCTCCAATAGGGGAGTCCGGCTTTTTCATCCCTATAAAACCAGCAGGTCAAAGCTAATTTTCGGGACCAAATACAAATCTGTCGGCTCCCTCCTATAGCGCACTTTGCCACAGAAAAGTGCGAGACTTCGGTATGCGGTATCAAGCAGTCGTTATTCGGGTCTTTGGGAAATCGCGTGATTAAATGCACGGCAATGGGTACATAGCCAGTACAGTAAGTCCCCGAGGCAGATTGGAGCCACGTATGGATATCAAGGTTTCTGGACGCAAGACGACGGTAACCGATGCTCTGCGTGCGCATGTGGATGAGAAAATCGGCGAGGCGCTCAAGGTTTTCGACATCGAGCCCATGACAGTCGACGTCGTGCTTCGTTATGAGAAGAACCCCTCGAACCCCAACCCGGCAATCGTCGAGGTCACGGCTCGTGCCCGCGGTTCGGTGATTCGCGTTGCCGAGCACGGCGCAGATATGTATGCTGCCATCGACCTCTCCGCCGATAAGGTCACCCGCCAGCTGCGCAAGTTCAAGACCAAGGTCGTGGACAACCGCCAGGGTGGTGCCAGTGCCGCGGATGTCGCGCCGGTCGAGCGCGTTGAGGATCTGGCCGACCTGCTGCTGCCCGAGGAGGACGACGACCTGCTCGTCCGCGAGAAGGTCATCGATGTCACCCCGATGACCGAGGAGCAGGCGCTGGTGCAGACCGATTTGCTGGGCCACGACTTCTACGTGTTCGAGAACGCGACGACCGGTCTCATCAATGTGGTGTATCACCGTAAGAATGGTGGATATGGCATCATCAAGCCCCGCATCGAAACACTTGACGAGTAAAATACGTTAACTTGCATGAGTTAACGGTTGGCGGCCATCCCATGCGGGTGGCCGCCTTTTTACGTAAGGAGTCGCTTTGATGGACAAGGCCGCATCCGCCGGTCATTCGAACCGTTGCCGCATCGTCGTCGATACCTGCTGCGACTTTAGCCCCGAGGTCGCCGCGAACCTCGATGTCGATATCCTGGGTTTCCCCTTCATTATCGATGGCGAGGAGCGCACGGATGACATCTGGTCGAGCATCACACCCAAGGAGTTCTACGATCGCATGCGCGCCGGTGCCCGCGTGTCCACCTCGGCTGTGTCGCTCGGTCGCTATATCGAGTTCTTTACCGAGTGCGCCAAAGAGGGCACGCCCACGGTCTACCTGTGCTTTACCTCGGCGCTGTCGTCGAGCTACAACTCCGCGTGCCAGGCGGCAGATGCCGTGCGCGCCGAGTATCCCAACTTTGAGCTCTACGTGGTCGACAACGCTCTGCCCTGCGCGACCGGCGCGCTCTTGGCGCTCGAGGCCGTGCGCCAGCGTTCGGCGGGACTGACCGCCAAGCAGCTGGTCGATTGGGCAAACGAGGCAAAGACCTACGTCCACGGCTACTTTACGCTCGAGAGCTTCGACGCACTGGCTGCCGGCGGCCGCATTCCGCCCGCGGCAGCGCAGCTCACGGCAAAGCTCGATGTCAAGCCTGAGCTCTCCTACGACCTGGCCGGCTCGCTGTCGCTGATTGGCGTCAACCGCGGCCGCAAGAAGGCGCTCAAGTCCATTCTCAAGTCGTTCCGCGAGAACTACGTGCCCGATCGCACCATGCCCATCGCCATCATGACGG
The DNA here is from genome assembly GCA_958427145.1 of uncultured Collinsella sp. Lineage (GTDB taxonomy): Bacteria > Actinomycetota > Coriobacteriia > Coriobacteriales > Coriobacteriaceae > Collinsella. Next base: position 83,350 of record CAUAAZ010000004.1, on the reverse strand, counting down.
CCGATGCCGAGAAGGACGGCGACTGGCTCGAAGCTGCCATCCGCAAGGAGGAGGGTTGCGCCGACGTCACGATCATTCGCGGCTCCGTGGGTCCCACCATCGGCTCGCACGTGGGCCCCGGCATGGTGGCCTGCGCGTTTTGGGGTAAGAACCGCGCCGACAAGGCGTCGCTTTCCGACCGTATCGCCCGCCGCGTGCGCGGTCAGTAGGCAAGCGCTGCGTCCGTAATCGCCCTCGACTCACAGCCCAAACGCTGGCACCGAGTATTCAACCTGGTAATAACACCCAACCCAAAAGGAAAGGTTTCATGGCAAACAAGCTCTCTGTCGCATTTATCGGCACCGGAATTATGGGTGCCCCCATCGCCGGCCACATTCTGGACGCCGGCTATCCCGTCACGGTCAACAACCGCACCAAGTCCAAGGCTGCAGCGCTCGTTGAGCGCGGCGCCGTCTGGGCTGATACGCCGGCAGATGCCGCGGCGAACGCCGACGTTGTCTTTACCATGGTGGGCTATCCCTCCGAGGTCGAGGAGCTCTACCTGGCGGGCGACGGCCTGCTCGCGTGCACTAAGCCCGGCGCGGTCCTGATCGACCTCACCACGAGCTCGCCTGAGCTGGCGCGCGACATTGCCGAGGCCGCCCAGGTTTCCGGTCGCATGGCGTTTGACTGCCCCGTCACCGGCGGCGAGTCGGGAGCTATCGCCGGCACGCTCACAGCTATCGTGGGCGCTACCGAGAACGACATCGCCCCGGTCCGCGACATCCTTTCCACCTTTGCGACAACCATCTGCTGCTTTGACGGCGCCGGCAAGGGCCAGGCTGCCAAGCTCGCCAACCAGGTGTCGCTGGGCGCCTGCATGGTCGGCATGGCAGACGCCATGGCATTTGCCGAGCTGAGCGGCCTCGATCTGGAAAAGACCCGTCAGATGATCCTGGGCGGCACCGGCAAGTCCGGTGCTATGGAGAGCCTGGCGCCCAAGGCGCTCGACGGCGATTACAAGCCCGGCTTTATGGTCGAGCACTTCATCAAGGACCTGCGCTTGGCGCTCGCCTATGCCGACGACCGCGAGCTTGCGCTGCCCGGCGCCGACGTGGCCTTTACGCTCTACGACATGCTTGACGCCATCGGTGGTGCCAAGCTGGGCACCCAGGCCATTACGGTCCTCTATAAGGAGGAGGCCGACGCCATCGCCGCCGGTCTGGACTGGTCGCAGTATCGTCCCGAGGAGCATGGCGCTCACGAGGAAGGCTGCGGTTGCGGCGAGCATGGCGACGACCACGAGTGCGGTTGTGGCCACCACCATGGCGAGGACCACGAGTGCTGCGGCGGCCACGGCCATGATGACGGCCACGAGTGCTGCTGCGGCCATCATCACGAGGAGTAGCGCCCATGAGCTGGACGTTCGTGGTGCTCGCGCTGGTGCTCTTTATCTTTGCGATCTACATCGGCTTTTTGTGCGGCCAGTGGGCGTGCGAAAAGCGCGTCATCACCAAGCGCGACTACTGGATTGCCAACTTTGCGGGAGCTGCGGCAGTCGTTCTGCTGACCTGGGTGTTCTCGCTGTTCCCGCTGGTGCAGTTTGCGCCGATCGGCTGGCTCGGCGGCTTTATCGCCGGCCTTAAGATGAGCTTTGGCGAGTCCGTCGGCCCGTGGCGCAAGCACGACGAGGTCTTTAACGTCAACAAGGCTCACCGGGCCGCCGCCGACGCGGGCGACGCCGAGGAGCGTCGCCGTGCGCGTCACAATGGTGCGGCCGACCGACAACTCATCTCGGTCACCGATGACAGCAAGGGTGCTGGCAAGCACGCTAAGAAATAGTAAGAAGAGGTAACTATGGCAGAAAACAAGGAAGAACAGCTCACCGATGAGGAGCTGGCACAGCTTCAGCTGGCAGAGGAGAACGAGAACGCCGTCGACCGTCTGGTCCAGGAGCTCGGCTGCCCCACGCGCCGCATCCGCCAGTTTGCCGCCCGTGTGCTGCACCTGCTCGCCGAGCGCGATCCGCAGCGCGTCGTGCCCTGCGTACCCGCGTTGATCGAGGCGCTCGATCGCCCCGAGGCTCAGACCCGCTGGGAAGCCCTCGATGCCCTGGCGGCGCTCGCCACCACCTGCCCCGAGCAGATGGGCGATGCCTTTGAGGGCGCCGAGACCGCGCTGTTCGATGAGCTTTCCTCCACGCTGCGCTACGCCGCCTTCCGCCTGCTGTGCGTGTGGGGTGCCACGAGCGTCGAGCGTTCGCGCGAGGCTTGGCCTATCCTGGACGAGGCCATCCAGTGCTACCACGGCGACCTCGAGTATCGCGACATGCTCGGTTGCCTGTACGAGTTTGGCCAGGGCGAGATCGACGCCGAGGTTGCCGAGAAGCTTGCGCTGCGCCTTAAGTTCGATGCCGAGAACGGTAAGGGCAGCTATCTCAAGGCCCGTTCGAGCGAGATTTGCGAAATGCTTGTTAAACGTTTTGGCCTGGATCTCTCCAAAAAGAAGAAGCGTGCTAGCGTTAAAAAATCTGACGACGCCGAAAACGAGGAGTAACAGATTATGGCGCACGATGTAGTCCTGATTCCCGGTGACGGTATCGGTCCCGAGATTACGCAGGCCATGCGCCGCGTGGTCGAGGCCACCGGTGTCCAGATCAACTGGAACGTCCAGGAGGCCGGTGCCGGCGTCATGGACGAGTTTGGCACGCCGCTGCCCCAGCACGTGCTCGATGCGGTCGCCGAGACCAAGGTTGCCATCAAGGGTCCCATCACCACGCCGGTCGGCACGGGTTTCCGCAGCGTCAACGTGGCTCTGCGCAAGCATTTTGACCTGTACGCCTGCGTGCGCCCTTGCCTGTCGCAGCCGGGCGACGGCTCTCGTTTCCGCGGTGTCGATCTGGTTATCGTGCGCGAGAACACCGAGGACCTCTACGCCGGCATCGAGTTCGATGAGGGCGCTGCCGAGGTCGAGGAGCTCTCGCAGCTTGTCGAGCGCTCGGGTCAGAAGACTTTCGCCGCCGATTCCGCCATCTCAATCAAACCGATTTCCATCGCCAAGAGCCGCCGCATTGTGGAGTATGCCTTTGAGTATGCCCGCCGCTGCGGCCGCAAAAAGGTGACGGCCGTGCACAAGGCCAACATCATGAAGGCGACCGACGGCCTTTTCCTGCGCGTGGCGCGCGAGGTGGCCGCCAACTATCCCGATATCGAGTTCAACGACAAGATTGTCGACGCCACCTGCATGGGCCTGGTCCAGAACCCCAACGACTTCGATGTTCTGGTGCTGCCCAACCTGTACGGCGACATCGTGAGCGACCTGTGCGCCGGCCTGGTGGGCGGCTTAGGGATGGCCCCCGGCTCCAACATCGGTGCCGACTGCGCCATCTTCGAGGCAACGCACGGCTCCGCGCCCGATATTGCCGGTCAGGATATCGCCAACCCCACGGCCGAGATCCTCTCTGCTGCGATGATGCTCGATCACCTAGGCGAGAACGGTGCTGCCAGTCGCATTCGTGCCGCCGTATCTGCCACGCTCGACGAGGGCGAGCAGGTTACCGGTGACGTGCGTCGTGCCCAGACCGGTTCCGTCGAGGGCGCGGTGGGCACACAGGCCTTTGCCGATGCCGTTATCGCGCACCTGGCCTAAGGCATGCACACTGCAAACGCCTAAATAGTACTTAAGTGTTTGCGTATAACCTAAGAATCAATACGCCCGGCGCTCTGTCGGGCGTATTCTATTGAAGACTATGTTTCCTAACAAGGAGTAACTGATATGGGTCTGATTCAAAAGAAGGACGAGAAGGACGAGATCGACGGCATCCAGATCATCGAGCGCGGCGAAGGCCCCGACGGTGACGAGGACGAGAAGATCGATCTGGTCGCCGGTACGTCTGCCGAGCACATTGCCGCTGGCACGACGGCCGAGGAGGAGGACGCCCGTCTGGAGGCTCAGATTGCCGCGGACGCCGCTGACGAGAATCTGATGCCCGAGGCCCAGGATGAGGACAACGATATCCTGGGTTCCGACGAAGATGACCATGCATCCAAGCACAAGAAGACGATGATTGCCGCCTTCGTGGTCGCTATCGTGATCGCTGCGGTGGTCGGTTTCTTTATCGGCAACGGTGGTTTTGGCGGCAAGGGCGTCGGCTCGGCGACCCTCACCGAGGATCAGCTCGATTCGACCGTGGCAAGCTATAGCTACAACGGCAAGAAGAGCGACATCACTGCGCGCGAGGCCATCGAGAGCCAGTACAGCCTTGATACCGTCAAGGATAGCGATGGCAACTACACCGCTCCTTCTGCCGACGTCATCCTGTCCTACGTGCGCAACAAGATCCTGCTCGACGCTGCCGAGGGCGAGGGCATCACCGTCTCTTCTAAGGAGATGAAGAAGTACGCCGAGGATTCCATCGGCACTTCGGACTACAAGACTATGGCCAAGCAGTATGGCGTGTCCAAGGATCAGGCCAAGCAGATCGTCCGCCAGTCCGCGACGCTGCAGAAGCTCTACAAGAAGAAGGTCGGCGATAGCTCCGCAAGCATGCCGACCGCCCCGACTGAGCCTGCTGACGGCAACGAGGAGACCGCGAGCAAGGACTACGCCGACTACATCATCAACCTTGCCGGCGACGAGTGGGATAGCGAGAAGGGCACCTGGAAGGACGCCGATAGCACCTACGCTAAGGCCTTCGCTGACGATGCCTTTACGGCCGATAGCGCTACCTATAAGCAGGCCATGACCGCCTATTACACCGCCTACCAGCAGTATTCCTCGCAGGCTTCGAGCGCCAGCTCCAAGTGGACCGAGTATGCTAACGGCCTCTACGCCAAGGCCAACATCAGCATCTACGGCCTGTTTGCGTAAAGAGTTGCACGGCTCATCGAGCATCTAGCCGATAGACAGCAAGTAGCCCGCCAGTACGGAAGTCGTTCTGGCGGGCTATTTGCGTTGAGAGCGTGATCGGCAGTTTAATTATGGCTATTCATCTTTAAGCCCAAAAAGGCTATCGGCTTCATCGTCGGATATATATTCCAGTACATCGCCCGGTTGGCAGTCGAGTGCCCGGCATATCGCGTCAAGAGTTGAAAAACGTATGGCAGAAACCTTGCCCGTCTTAATGCGTGACATATTGACCTGGGAGATGCCCACACATTCCGCAAGCTCTTTGGATGAGATCTTGCGTTCGGCGAGCATGCGGTCAAGCCGCAGAATAATCATGGATTCCCCCTAGAGCAACTCGTCATCTTGTTTTTGCAGGATATACCCGTAGCGGAAGATGCTGGCAATCAGGCAAATAATCAGGCCTGCAAAGAGCATGGAGGGCTCGAATAACTGGCCGACGAACGCATCCGTAAAGCTGCCGCCAAATCCTGAGAGTATCATTCCCGTGATTACGGCGCCAAGAAGCCTCACGGCAACGCCGCCGATAAGGAATAAATGTCCTACTCGACGAAGTGTCTGGTTACATTCAAGGTCAAAGGGCCTGCCTTCCTTTTCAATGTTGAGGAAAAGCCTGCGCACGCTTATCGCGATGGTAAGCGCGAGACATGTCATCAAGAGACTCCCTATGGCAGTGTGACCATCGTGTGCGACGAGCATAAGTGGGGCCTGCGCATCGGTGCCGACGATGGCAAGGCACGGCCCTTCGCCGGCTTGAAGTTCTACGGATTGGAGACACGACCCTTGGGAGAGGCCAGGCAATATGAGTAGAAGGTCAATCGCAATGACTGCGAGGAGTCCCAGAGCGAGCGCGGTGGTAATGCAGATCGTGGCCCATTTGCAGATGCGAGCGAGCTTCCTCAGTTTGGCTATCGTCTGTTCGCGGCTGATGGTTTCATTCGATATAGATGCGTTTCGATGGACCATAACCCCTCCAATCGGCGTTTGGGATGATACTTGTATCATATCAGAATTAACGATAAACGATAAATAATTACGGATACTGAGTATGTAATGATTGAAAACGATTAGCGTGAGCTATTAGCTCATTTTGGATGCCGGAGTTTGGCGCGTGGGGGATAAGGACAAATGCCAAAATTTCCTGTGATCGCGCAAGCGCTCCATCGCGTTTCCCTAATTCATCTGGGAAAACAACTGCAAACGATTGCAAGTAACCGGTGAACGGTCGAAAACTACCGTTCACCGATAATCTCAAAACTGGTTCTAACTGGTATTAAGTCAAAAAGACCAATTCACATATCTTCACAATGACCTGCAATTTTTCTACACGCTATTTTTAGCCGCCCTGCGTTGTTTAGACACAGGAAAAGATCCGATTTTTTGCCAAAGCATTTCGAAACGGTTTCAAAACCGCATGTAGAAGTGTTAACGACCGGTAAACGGTCGATTTATCACCGTGAGCGGTGCAAAAACGTTTTACCGTATGAATCAACGAAAGCGACCTCTTCTGGGGTGATATAGTGACAACAACACGTCACGTGGTTACTACCAGTTTAGAAACCACTGGTCTTCAAAGAACGCTTTCTAAGAAGCTTTAAGGGCGAGTGCCCGCTGGCTTCCGAAAATCATCGGACTCAGATTGTACACACCTTCGGAAGGGAAATTTGAATGGTTGGCTTTATTCTTACCGGTCATGGACAGTTCGCACCCGGCCTTGCAAGCGCTATCGCTATGGTTGCCGGCGACCAGCCTGCTTTTACCGTCGTTCCTTTTGAGGGCGACCAGGCCGCATCCTACGGTGAGGATCTCCGCGCCGCTATTACCGCCATGCGCGAGGAGTGCGATGGCGTGCTTGTCTTTACCGACCTGCTTGGCGGCACCCCGTTCAACCAGTCGATGATGATTGCCCAGGATGTCGACAACGTCGAGGTTCTGACTGGCACCAACCTTCCCATGGTTATTGAGCTTCTGTTCCTCCGCGGCAATGCCACGCTCGCCGAGCTTGGCGAGCAGGCCGTGACCGTTGGCCAGACGGGCATCACCGCCCAGACGGTCGCATCCGTTGCCGGCTCCGAGGAAGAGGATATCTTCGGCGACGAGGACGGCATCTAATGGCCGATTTCGGAGCCAACGTCCTGAGCTCCTCGGTCGCCCTTTTAGGCCTGCTTGTCATCATGGGCTTGATTTACACCATCTGGTCGCAAATCAACATGAAGAAGAAGCAGAAGTACTTCAAGGAGCTGCACACCGAGCTCAAGCCGGGTCAGGAGGTTCTTTTCGCCGGCGGTATCTACGGAACCGTCAAAGGCATCGAAGGCGAGAAGGTCCAGATCAAAGTCCGATCCGGAGCCGTCGTAGATGTTTCGCGTTACGCGATTCAGGAGATCAAGTAACTGTCGTCAGCAAATATCGAAAGGAAGCTGATCAACATGGCAGAACCCAACATTCTTCTTACCCGCATCGATAACCGACTGGTTCATGGTCAGGTTGCCACCCAGTGGAACTCCACTCTGGGCTCCAACCTCATCCTCGTCGCCAACGACGACGTGGCGTCCAACACCATGCGCCAGAACCTCATGAAGATGGCCGCTCCCGCCGGCGTCGCTACGCGTTTCTTCTCCCTGCAGAAGACCATCGACGTCATTGGCAAGGCGAGCCCGCGCCAGAAGATCTTCATCGTGGCCGAAACACCGGAAGACGTGCTTACGCTCGTCAAGGGCGGTGTGCCTATAAAGAAGGTAAACATCGGCAACATGCACATGTCGGAAGGAAAGCGCCAAGTCGCCACCTCCGTCGCAGTTAACGACGAGGATGTCGCTGCGTTTAAAGAGCTGCAGGAATTGGGGGTGGAGTTGGAGATCAGGCGCGTTCCGAGCACGCCTGTTGAGGACACGAGCAAGCTCTTCTCGTAATCCTCGTGATCCACGTTGTCAGGAGTGAAACCCTGACGTTCTGTACGTGATATCCAAAGTGCGTACATTCATTTTGAAAGGAGGAGCAAGATGGAATACTCGATCATCCAGATCGCTCTGGTCTTCGTCGTCACGTTCATCGCGGCAATCGACCAGTTTGACTTCCTCGAGTCTCTCTATCAGCCCATCGTCACCGGCGCCGTCATCGGTCTTATCCTTGGCGACCTCAACACCGGTCTTCTCGTGGGTGGTACCTATCAGCTCATGACGATCGGCAACATGCCGATCGGAGGCGCTCAGCCGCCTAACGCCGTCATCGGCGGCATCATGGCAGCCATTCTCGCTATCGCCACGGGCCTCGAGCCCAACGCGGCAGTCGGCCTCGCCATTCCGTTCGCTCTACTTGGCCAGCTTGGCGTTACCCTGGTCTTCACGCTTATGTCCCCGCTTATGTCCACGGCCGATAACATGGCTCACAACGCGGACACCAAGGGCATCGAGCGCCTGAACTACTTCGCCATGGCTCTGCTCGGCCTGATCTTCGCTGTCGTCGTCACCCTGTTCTTCATCGCTGGCGCTACCATCGGTCAGACCATCGCTTCTGCCATCCCGACTTGGCTGCAGACCGGTCTGTCCGCTGCAGGCGGCATGATGCGCTTCGTCGGCTTCGCCGTCCTGCTCAAGGTTATGATGAACCGCGATATGTGGGGCTTCTTCCTCATGGGCTTTGGCCTCGCGCTCATCACCGTTGCCAACGATTCGCTGGCAACCCCTGCTCTGCTCATCCTCGCTCTCATCGGCTTCGGCATCGCTTTCTGGGACTTCCAGCAGCAGACCGAGCTGAAGGGTGCAGCTGTTTCTGACGGAGGTGACTTCGAAGATGGCATCTAATGAGTATGTGATCCCGGAGCACTACGAGGATCTCACTCCTGCTCCGCAGCTCGACCAGAAGACCCTCAACAAGATGGCTTGGCGCTCCTGCTTCCTGCAGGCATCGTTCAACTACGAGCGCATGCAGGCCGCTGGCTGGCTTTACTCCATCATCCCCGGTCTGGAGAAGATCCACACCAACAAGAACGACCTCGCGGCTTCCATGAGCCACAACCTGGAGTTCTTCAACACCCACCCGTTCCTCGTCACCTTTGTTATGGGCATCGTGCTTTCGCTCGAGCAGAACAAGGTTGACATCCCCACGATCCGCGCCGTCCGCGTCGCCGCAATGGGCCCGCTCGGTGGTATCGGTGACGCCCTGTTCTGGCTGACGCTCGTGCCTATCACGGCCGGCATCACCTCCAACATGGCCATCAACGGCAACGCCGCTGCGCCGATCATCTTCCTGGTGATCTTCAACGCCGTCCAGTTCGCTCTGCGCTTCTGGCTCATGAACTGGTCCTACAAGCTTGGCACCAGCGCTATTGACGCTCTGACCGCCAACATGCAGGCCTTCACGCGTGCCGCTTCCATCATGGGCGTCTTCGTCGTCGGTTGCCTGGTCGTCACCATGGGTGGCACCCAGATCAACCTCCAGATCCCCAACGGCACCACCCGTGGCCTCTCCGCTACTACCGTGATCGTCTCCGAGAAGGAGGCCGAGAACTTCACGGGTATGGAGGGCATCGATACCGAGACCGCTGAGGCCGGTACCATCGCCATGACCGATAAGGACGGCAACGCCCTTACCGCTTCCGATGCCGACGGCAACGCTGTCGAGTGCGGCGTCACCGATCTGGGTAACGGCATGGAGTCCGTGACCTACGGCACCGTTACCGAGGATCCGGTCAACTTCTCTGTTGCCGACACCCTCAACACCATCGTCCCGAAGCTCGTCCCGCTTATGCTTACGCTGCTGCTTTACTACATGTTCGCTAAGCACAGCTGGACCCCGACCAAGGGCATTCTCCTGCTCTTCGTCCTTGGCATCCTGGGCGCTGGCCCGCTTGGTCTCTGGCCGAGCATCTGGTAAGGCTCTAGCTTGAGGGGTGTGTCCCTACGCGGCTCACACCCCGACCCCTTAAGCCATGTGTATGTTAAAAGCCGCGTGCTCGAAAGAGCGCGCGGCTTTTGTTTTCTTGATGATTCGGGTGTGGCAGACAGATAATGCTAAACACCCTAGGTAGTTAGCCGAATTCGAGCAAAAGGGAGGATAGGATGGCGATCGGAGCGCGTAAGCAACCGCTGTACGATCAGCTGGTCGATATTCTGACCGAAAAGATCGACCATGAATATCGCACCGGTGACATGATTCCTTCCGAGCGCGAACTTTCGGAGCGCTATGGTCTCTCGCGCACTACGGTACGCCTGGCTCTGCAGGAACTGGAGCGTTTAGGACTGGTGGTTCGGCAGCACGGTCGCGGTACCTTTGTGACCGACCGTTCGGCAAAGGCAACCAATCTTATGCAGTCCTACAGCTTTACCGAGCAGATGCGCGCGATGGGTCGCGACCCCGAGACCACGATTCTCGAGTTTTGCGAGATGGAGGCCGATAAAAATCTGGCCGAGCATATGGGATTGCGTATCGGTGATCGCATTTTTAAGCTTAAGCGCCTTCGTTCTGCCGACAACATGCCCATGATGGTCGAACGCAGCTATCTACCAGTTCGTCAATTTCTGTCCCTAAAGCGACCGCTGCTGGAGCGTAAGCCGCTTTACGATGTGATTGAGCAAGACTTTCAGCAAAAGATACGCGTGGCCGAAGAGGAGTTCTATGCGAGCATAGCCCGTCCCACCGACGCTCACCTTTTGGGAATTGTCGAGGGCTCGCCTGTGCTCGATTTGGTCAGGACTACATATAACGAGTCAAACGAGGTTGTGGAGTACACACTCTCGGTTGCTCGTGCCGATCAGTTTAAATACAAGGTTTACCACCAGCGTAGCGACTAGTGTTCGCATCGTTTCCATATGATGATTCTTTGCATTTAACTGGTTACTACCAGATAACCAACCGAAGTGTATAATTGCACGTCAGAGGATTACTTCTAGAGAGAGGTATTAGAAATGTTCGAGAAGAGTGTCGAGGAGCTCACCGAGCTCGGCGCCCAGATCACCACGGCCGAGATTGCTCAGCAGCCCGAGCTTTGGTGTGATACGCTCAACATCTATCGCGAGAACAAGGAGGCCATCGAGGCCTTCCTGGCCGAGGCTCGCGCTATGGGCGAGGGTCGTCTGTCCGTTGTCTTCACCGGTGCCGGTACGTCCGACTACGTTGGCGATACCTGCGCCCCGTACCTGCGTCACGCTGGCAACACTGATCTCTACGACTTTAAGCCCATCGCCACGACCGACATCGTGAGCGCCCCGCGCGACTTCCTACGCGCCGAGGATCCCACGCTCGTGGTTTCCTTCGCCCGCTCTGGCAACAGCCCCGAGAGCCTTGCCGCCGTTGCCGTTGCCAAGGAGCTCGTCCACAACGTCAAGTTCCTCAACATCACCTGCGCTCCCGAGGGCAAGCTCGCCGTCGAGTCTGCCGATGATCCCAACGCGCTGACGCTGCTCATTCCGCGCGCCAACGACAAGGGCTTCGCCATGACCGGTTCTTACTCCTGCATGACCCTGCTCTCCACCCTTATTTTTGACACTGCTTCTGACGAGCAGAAGGCCGAGTGGGTCGAGACCATCGCCAAGATGGGCGAGGAGGTCATCTCCCGTGAGCCCGAGATCGCCGATTACCTGGCTGGCGACTTTAACCGCGTGACCTACTTGGGTTCTGGCTCCTTCGGTGGCCTTGCCCAGGAGAGCCAGCTCAAGATCCTTGAGCTCGCTCACGGTCTGGTCGCTACTTCCTACGACACCTCTATGGGCTATCGTCACGGACCTAAGTCCTTCGTCGACGATAAGACGCTCGTCTTCGTGTTCGTCAACAACGACGCCTACACCCGTCAGTACGACATCGACATCCTCAACGAGATCGGTGGCGACGAGATCGCTCAGCACACCATCGCCGTTCAGCAGGAAGGTGCCACCGTCTATGAGGGTGAGTCCTTCACCTTTAAGGGCTACGAGGCACTTCCCGAGGGCTACCTTGCTCTGCCGTTCGTGATGTTTGCCCAGGCTATCAGCCTGCTCAACTCCGTGCGCGTGGGCAACACGCCCGATACGCCGAGCCCCACCGGCACGGTCAACCGCGTGGTTAAGGGCGTGACGATTCACCCCTTCACCGCTTAATCGCGTCCCCCTGTAAGGGCGCCCGTCCGCTCATAACGGCGGGCGGGCGCTTTTTGTTTTACGTGAGCTGGGTATAAGCATCACTACAGTCAACTGCTTTAGAAGCAAGGAGTGCATATGAGCACGTACGCAATTAAGGCTGACAAGTTCTTCTTGCCGGCAGGCCCGCAACTGGGCGGCTATCTTATGGTCGAGGATGGCGTCTTTGGCGCCTGGCAGGCCGACGAGCCCTCTTGCGAGATTAAGGACTACACGGGATCGTGGATCGCACCGGGTATGGTCGATACTCACATCCATGGCTTCTACAACCACTCAACTACCGATAACGATCCCGAGGGCATCGATATCAGCTCGACCGAGCTCGCCCGTCGCGGCACCACCAGCTGGTTGCCCACGACGTTCACCGATGGTGTCGAGCAGATCAAGGACGCCTGCGCCGCCATCGCTCAGGCGGACGAGGGTCGCGGCCCCGACTTCTGCGGTGCCCGCATTCAGGGCATCTACCTGGAGGGCCCCTTCTTTACCATGAAGCACGTGGGCGCGCAGAACCCCGCTTACCTCATCGATCCCTCCGAGGAGGTCTTCGATCAGTGGCAGGAGGCTGCGGGTGGTCGCATCGTTAAGAGCGCCATGGCGGCCGAGCGCGACGGTGCCGCTGCTTATGCGGCTGCTCTGAACGCCAAGGGTGTGGTGACCAGCATCGGTCACTCCGACGCCACCTACGATGAGTGCATCGCCGCCATCAACGCCGGTGCCAGCTGCTTTACGCATACCTATAACGGTCAGCGCGGGCTGCATCACCGTGAGCCCGGTGTCGTGGGCGCTGCCATGTCCACGCCCGAGACCTACGCCGAGATCATCTGTGACGGCAAGCACGTTAACCCTGCCGCCATCAAGGCGCTGCTGCAGGCAAAGGGCTGGCAACACACGGTGCTCATCACTGACTGCCTGGGCTGCGGCGGCATGCCCGAGGGCAGCTACACCAGTGGTGGCATGGACGTCATCATGAAGGACAACCTGTGCTGGCTCGCCGACGGCAAGAGCATTGCTGGCTCGGTGCTCACGCTTGCCCAGGGCGTCAAGAACATCGTCGACTGGGGCATCGCCAGCGCCGATATCGCCATTCGTATGGCAACCGAGGTGCCGGCACGCTCCGCGCACATCGAGGATAAGTGCGGCAGCATCATGCCGGGTCGCGACGCCGACTTTGTCGTGTTCGACCATGAGCTTACCCTCGTCGAGACGTATGTTGGCGGCCAGAGCGTCGGCAACGCCTTTACCGAGTAACGATAGAAAAAGACGGCGGGCCCGAATCTGCTCGGACCCGCCGTATGGGTTAAACGCTCAAAAGCACCTTCACAGTTACAGCTTGTTAGCGATCTTCTTTGCCGTGCGCTTGACGCCGGCCACCAGGCCTCCTGCAGGATGCTCCTTCTCGTATGCTAGACGCTTCTCGCGCTTGGCGTACTCTTCGACGATGATATCGCCATATTCGTCTTCGATCTTATCGAAGAAGTCGACGGCGCCCTTAATTTCCTCAGCGGTTGGGTGTCCCTTTTGGACACCGCCGGCGAGTTTGAACGGCCCCCACGTATCAAAGCCGGGGCAGCCGTAGACACCCATAAAGATGGCCTGCCTCATGCGGCAGATGCCATCGATATCCTTGCCGTACCACTTGTTTTTGCCACCGTAGGTCATAAGGCCAAACACCTTGTCCTGCGGCTGCAGCACGTTCGTGAGCACTCGTGCCATGTCCTTGTCGATCTCGGAGTAATAGATGCCCGTGGCGACGCCAATCAGATGGTATTCGTGCAGGTCGGGGTACTCGTTTTTGCCAAGCGCCTTGACGTCGAGGGTATCGATCTCGGGGTGTGCCTCGACGATGGCGTCCACGAGCTTTTTCGTATTGCCGTGATGGCGCGAGGCGTAGAGGATGATGGTTCGCATAAGAAGGCCTTTCAGCTGTAATTGCATCAATGTCTGTATGGTACCCCGTTACATGGCTGGGATACCGGACGCATCGATGAACGTGCGGGTTTGTCCTTTGGTTAGGGCCGAGACGGGTACTTGCGAGCAAAAAGCAGTTGTTCGAAAGGATGGGCAATGGAATACGCTCTCTCCAACGATTCGATTTCTATTAAGGTGTCCACGGCTGGTGGTTCGTTTACCTCGATCGAGGCCGGAGGTCGCGAGTATCTGTGGCAGGGCGATCCCGCCGTGTGGTCCGGCCAGGCACCGATTTGCTTCCCGATTTGCGGAGGCTTGCGCGATAACAACGCCATGACGTTTGCCGGGCATCATGTAAAGCTCGCTCGCCATGGGTTTGCGCGCAAACAGGAGTGGAAGCTGCTGAGCCAGAGCGAGAGCGAGCTGGCGATGTGCCTGGCTTCGGAGGATAACGCCGCGCTGCTGAGCGATTATCCGTATCCGTTTAAGCTTGTCGCCCGCTATACGCTCGAGGACGCTGCCGTGCGCGTTTCCTACGAGGTCACCAACGAGGGCACCGAGGACATGCCGTTCTTTATCGGCGGTCATCCCGGCTTTAGGTGTCCGCTCGATGAGGGCGAGGCCTATACGGACTACGAGTTGCGCTTTGAGAAAGACGAGGCTGCGGAGCTCTGCACCGCCGTTCCCTCGACTGGATTGATTGACGTGGCAAACCGCTCCAAGAACCCCATGGTTGGAAAGACGCTGCCCCTGCCGCACGAGCTCTTCGATTTTGCGGAGACCATCTTTGATGTGCTCGAGAGCCGTCAGGTCACGCTTTCCAAAAAGGGCGAGGACAAGGGCGTCCGCCTGAGCTTTGAGGACTTCCCATATCTCATTGTGTGGAGCAAGCCCGAGGGCGATTTTGTGGCGGTTGAGCCCTGGGGCGGCCTTTCGACCTGCTCCGATGAGGACGACGTGCTTGAGCATAAGCGCGGCTGCCTTGTCGCCAAGCCCAAGGAGACCGTCGTTCGCTCGTTCACGATTGAGATTCTGTAATTCCGTTTTGTCGACTCGTATCGCGAGGCACAAGGAGCCTGCGAGATAAGGAGCTAAAAATGATCCTCACCGTTACGATGAACCCGTCTGTCGATACGCGCTATCAGCTCGATGAGCTCATTATCGACGACGTCAACCGTGTGACGCCCGAAAAGACCGCTGGCGGCAAGGGCCTCAACGTGGCCCGTGTGCTGGGTCAGCTGGGCGACGACGTTGTGGCAACCGGTCTGCTCGGCGGCCACATGGGCGCCTACATGGCTGAGCTCATGGACGCCAACGGTATTAACAACGACTTTGTGCGCATCAAGGGCGAGACTCGCATTTGCCTCAACATCCTCCACGCCGGCAACCAGACCGAGCTGCTCGAGAGCGGCCCGACAATTGCCCCCGAGGAGCTCGATGCCTTTACCGCCAAGTTTACTGAGCTTGCGGGCAAGGCCGACGTCGTCACCATCTCGGGTTCGCTACCCCGCGGTGTCGAGGCGGACTACTATGCCAAGATCACGGGCATTGCCGAGAACGCCGGTGCCAAGGTGCTGCTCGATACCTCGGGTGCTTCGCTCGAGGCCGCCCTTAAGTCCGAAATTAAGCCCGAGCTGGTCAAGCCTAACCTGACCGAGATCAACGGCCTTCTGGGCACGAGCTTTACTACCGACGATGTGGACGAGCTCCGCGCCGCGCTCGCCTCTGATGCCCGCTTCTCCGATATCCCCTGGGTCGTCGTGTCCATGGGCGCTGCCGGCTCCGTTGGCTTCCACAATGGCCGTGCGTTCCGCGCAAAGACGCCCGATATCCCTGCCGTTAACGCCACGGGCTCTGGTGACTCCACTATCGCTGGCTTCGCGCATGCCATTGCTGCTGGCGCAGACGACGAGACGGTGCTGCGTACCGCCAACACCTGCGGCAAGCTCAATGCCATGGATCCCATGACTGGCCATCTGGTCATGGACCGTTGGGACGAGGTCTACAACGGCGTTGTCGTGACCGAGCTGTAAGGGCTTGGGCGTCGGCCCCGGCATCGCTTGCTAGCTCCTGTCGACGACAAGTGCGATAGCATTATGTCGGGGCGCGACGCCGACGTTGTCGTGTTCAATCCCGACCTTACCCTGGTCGAGACGTATGTGGGTGGCAACAGCGTCGGTAATGCGTTTATCGCGTAGCCGCCAAAGAAACGATCCGAGAGGGGATTTAGATGATTTACGGTGCATTGGGCGATATCGAGGAGTACCGCGGAATGCTCAAGGGCCTCGACGTGCTGATCGACTGGCTCGAGGAAAACGACCCGGCGCAGCTCGAGGTCGGCAGCCATCCGATTCTGGGCGACAAGGTCTTTGCGAACGTCATGGCTCCCACGACGCGTCCCGAGGCCGAGGCCCACTACGAGACGCATCAGCGCTATCACGACCTGCAGATCGATGTCGAGGGTCGCGAGGCCTTTAAGGTTGCCACGGGCAGCCTGACGCTGGTCCAGGAGTTTGACGAGAAGGACGACTACGACCTGGTCGATTCAGACGCCTCGATTGCCGGCGATCTTGCCGACGACAAGTTCGCGCTGTTCGTTGCCGGCGAGCCTCACATGCCCACGCTCGAGTTCCCGGGCGATGGCGCGCAGCCGGTCAAGAAGATCTGCTTTAAGCTGCTTGCAGATGCTTACTGGGAGGAGTAACGCGCTGCTCGGCTGAGCTGTTCGTATGCTGGCGTGATTCCATTGAGGAGCGCGCCTGAGCCCCGTTAATCGCGGTTCCCTTGGGGATTGCGGTTGGCGGGGCTTTTTTGTTGAGTAGGGGAGTTGAGGCCGTTACGATACGTGGATTGGCACGCACGCACTCAAAATCGGCAACAAAAAAGCCGCCCGAAGGCGGCTATCTTGTGCAATGGAGCCAGCGACCGGGCTCGAACCGGTGACCCCCGCTTTACGAGAGCGGTGCTCTACCAACTGAGCTACGCTGGCGGCCATGTGGTGGCGCAACTGAGGCGTCAACGGCTGTCTATGATACGGGACATCGCACATCCGCGCAAGTGCTCTGACGGCTTTTCTCACTTTAAATGCACTAATATTGGAGACGTGATGTCCCGCTCGTATGGGTCTCAAACAGAATGGGGCAGCCATGGCTCAACCCAAGATCCTTCTCACGCGTATCGATGACCGTTTCATTTACGGGCAAGACGTTGCGCTGTGGAACGAAGCCGTGGGTTCCAACCTTGTTTTAATCGTCAACGATGAGATCGCGGCGGATTCGCGCCAATGGGCACCCATGAGGGTGGCGGCGCCGGAAGGCGTTTGGACGCGGTTTTTCTCGGTGCAAAGGACCATCGACATCATTCGCACCGCGACACCGCGTCAATGGATTCTGATCATGGTGGCCTCACCCGCCGATGCGCTCGCACTGGTTAAGGGTGGTGTGCCGATCACCAAGATCAGCATTGGCCATATGCAGGCAGGGGAGGGCAGGCACCCCATAACGCCCGCAGTCGCCGTAGATGACGCAGATGTCGCAGCCCTCAAAGAGCTGCAGGCGCTCGGCATAGAGCTAGAAATCCGCTATCTCCCCAGCTCCAATCCCGACCCCATCCAACTAGTCATTTAAGAACGTCCCCAATGACTAGGTAGAAAAACGCCCGCCGGCGGTGGTGCCGGCGGGCGCTGCTGTGCGATATGTTGCGTTGTGGGCTTAGTGCCTCATAAAGTGGTATTCGATCACATTGCTATAGGGGTGACCCGGGCCCACAATGCCCTGCGGGAACAACGGCTGGTGCGGCGTGTCGGGGTACATCTCGGCCTCGAGAGCAAAGCCAGCGCCCCAGCCATAGTTAGCATCGTCCTTGGCGTGCTCGTCGCCCAGCCAGTTGCCGGTGTAGAGCTGCACGCCCGGGGCGGTGGTGTAGTAGTCCAGCTCACGACCGGTCCACATCTCCTCGACGTGCAGGGCGCGGCGCAGATTGCGGCCGTACTGATAGCCATCGATGCACAGACAGTGATCGTAGCCACGGGCCTGCTTAATCTGCGGGTCGTCGGCCTCCATGCCGGGTGCGACGGGGCGCAGCTCACGAAAGTCAAACGGCGTGCCCTCGACCGGAGCGATCTCGCCGGTGGGAATGTTCTGGTCGTTGATGGGGAGGTAGTGGGCGGCGTTGGCAACAAAGAAGTGCTCACAGTCCATGCCGGCGTTATGACCGGCAAGGTTAAAGTACGTGTGGTTGGTCATGGACACGTAGGTGGCGCGGTCGCTCTCACAGCTATACTCGATGCGAAAGACGCCGGTGCGCGTCACAGTAAACACGGCCGTAAAGGTGCGGTTGCCGGGAAGACCCAGCTCGCCGTCCTCAAGCGAGGTGGTCATGCGCACGGCGTTGTGAGTCTCGTCGAGCTCAACGTCCCATACGCGCTTGTGCAGACCATGCTCAAGATCGCTGTGCAGGTTGTTGACGCCTTCGTTGGCCGGCATATGCCAGTCCGTGCCAGCGATGGTAATCGTGGCACCTGCAGTGCGGTTGGCCACAGGTCCGATGGTCGCGCCAAAGCAGGCGGGGTTGTCAAAGTAATCCTCGAGCTTATCGAAGCCCAGCACAACATCGCGCACGTTGCCGGGAATGTCGGGCACATCGATACCCAGCACGGTGGCGCCATAGTCCATAATGCGAACGCAGATCTCGGGCCCGTTGAGGGTGTAACGATGAACGGGGGTGCCGCACGGCGCGGTGCCGAAAAGCTCGGAAGTGATCATTTGGTTCCTAACATCGAGGTATTTCGGACAAACTGTAGCGCGAACAGGCAAGATTATCACTACACCCCACTAAAGCAGGGGGTATTTTTCTCAAAAAAGTGATGATTGGAGCTGTGCGGGCGTTCATTTTTGACGCGCACGAGTCTGATACAATTTGTTCGTTACTGTTTGAATGATATGCGCGCAAAGAACGGCGAGGATTCATCGTGATTAAGGCAGAGCGACAGGATAAGGTTCGTCAGCTGCTCGAAGAGCAGGGCACGGTCTCGGTCAAGGAGATTTCGGATGCGCTGGGCGTTTCGGATATGACGATTCGCCGCGACCTTGAGGAACTTGCGAGCCTGGGCGAGATCGAGCGCGTGCACGGCGGCGCCCGTAGTGCACAGGGGCGTCCCCACGCTATGTTGCGCCATGAGTATTCGCACAGCGAAAAGCGCACTAAGCATGCCGAGGAAAAGCTGCAGATTGCGCGCCGCGCTGTTGAGCTCATCGAGGAGGGCTCGACCATCTTTTTGGGTACG
Organism: uncultured Collinsella sp.; assembly: GCA_958427145.1. Classification (GTDB taxonomy): domain Bacteria; phylum Actinomycetota; class Coriobacteriia; order Coriobacteriales; family Coriobacteriaceae; genus Collinsella. The sequence continues at coordinate 64,162 of CAUAAZ010000004.1, read as the reverse complement.
GGCACCACGGTTGAGCAGATGGCCTCGATACTGCCGGTGTGCCGCCTGCGCATCGTGACCAACTCGCTTTCGGTGTTTAACCTGCTCGAGGCGCGCGAGGACTGCGACCTGTGCCTGGTAGGCGGCATGTACCGTCGCCGCACCGCTGCTTTTGTGGGACCAACGGCCGAGGATACCCTGCGTGCGCTGGGTATCGACGCTGCGTTTATCGGCGCCAACGGCATCTTGGACGGTGACGTATCTACGTCCAACATGGACGAGGGCCGTATCCAGCAGCTCGCCTTTAGCAAGGCCGACTCGCGCTATCTGATCGCCGATTCCAGCAAGATCGGCAAGCGCGACTTCTACACCTTCTGCCGCCTGGACAGTTTGGACGCCGTGGTGTGCGAGCCGAGCATCGCCGCTGAGGACCGCGCCGCCATCGAGGAGCACACGCAGGTCATTTGCTAGCTATCGCTACGGGATTGCCAACAAGCCCTGCGGAAGGACTTTTGCCTCCTGTCATTGTGGGGAATCAACGCGTCAGCGCTACGCGATATGACGCGCAAATGAGGACTCCGCTATCAAATCGTCTCAACCTGTGACATCTAGGCGGCCAAAAGCGAGCCAGATGTTACAGGTTGAGATTTTTGGCTCGGCCTATTCCGTTTGTCTCGGTCTGTAACAGCTAGGACCGAAAAATTCAGCTAGTTGTTACAGATTGAGATTGAGAGGATTGGCCTGCGCATTCATCTCAATCTGTAACATCTAGACGTCCAAAACCGGTCCTAGTGTTACAGATTGAGACAATTCGGCGGGGTCTACCTTGTTTGCCTCGATCTGTAACGGTTAGGACTTAAAAACTCGGCTACGTGTTACAGATCGAGACAAAAGAAAAAGAACATTAGGACTTGAAAATAAAGTTTTGATAAGGGATTTGCCCAGTTAAGACGGTGCGGCAAGTAATTGCAATTAATTTGCCTCCGGAGTCGTAAGCATAACGAGTTAGTTCGATGACCGGAAGTTTTGCAACACCATAATTGCTGGCTTCGGAATCGCTAAGCTGACGTGCTCTATAGCTTTCTCGAGCAGATTGGATAGACTTGGACAACTCGTCCATGATTTTGCTAAATGCCTGAAAATCTAACTGATTATTCGGAACGCGCGACTTTGAAATGAAGAACGTATCAGCGCCTATGAAGCTGCCTTCAAGTTCGTAGGTCAATTCAAGACGCTGAATCTCATCGCGACTTTGGCATCCAAATTGTTGGAGCATCATTACGGAAATTGGACGACCTGATGTGCGGCCGCCGAAATGTTTGGTTATGGTATCCGGATCTACACCATCGCAATGGCTTGCAAAGTCAAAGTCTAAAAGTGAATTGAGCTCGCTGACGCGTTTCGGTGCAACAAACGATCCCTTACCCTGGATTCGATAGATACTTCCACGACGCTCCAGCTCACTCATGGCAAGTCGGACGGTTGTTCTGCTTACGGCGTATTCGTCGCAAAGTTCCATTTCTGTTGGAAGTTTATCGTCTGCTTGATATACATCGACGATCTGCTTGAGCAGCGCGTCGGTGAGCTGTAAATAGAGTGGCCGTTTTTCGTGTGTATCGAGCATTGGAGCCTCAGTTTGCATGTTGGTGGTATCTGATGATTGCCGTGGTCGGGATATAGCTTGAGCGCAACAGCCTTAACGTATCACAGAGCGGCTCAGCATGACGATCTGATGCCTGTAGCCACGAAGGGCTTGTCCAAGCGTGAAGATATTCTGGGGCAGACAAATACCGTTCATGGAGTCCCCGATATGTTGGAGGTCAGCGCCAGCGGCTTTTGCTGCAAGGCCTATTTTCTTAATGGTCTCGCTGTCGCAGGAGTCTTGACTGGTCCCGTTCGCAGCCATGACGAGAACCTTTTCTTCAATTGACTTGCCTACGTTGTGGGATCGTACAAAGTCTACGATGGCGCGCAGGTCTGCTTCTTGGAAGCAAGGGACAGTGTAGGGGGCTGGCACGAGAAGGATATCGACGCCGAGATCAACAAACTTGCGCGCTATTTCGAGTGTCATGACAGGTTCCGCAACGCCCGCTCCATGCATTTTTCCGGCTATGACCAGGCCATTGAAATGCTCTTTGGAGAGTTTAATCGAATGGGCGATTGCATCGTTGGAGACGCCAGTTCCAGGGTTGCCCGTCAGGCAGATAAAATCAAATCCGAGTTCGTTAGCCTTTTCTAAGGTCTTGGGAGAGACGCGACGACCCATGGGGATTTCCGTTCGGGATTCAGACATCTCTGCCTCGTTATCAACTGGCTCCAGATTGACGCCAATGGGCCTTCCGCATGCTCGCTTCACCCAAGTGACCGGGTTTTCAGTGAGTTCATCTGGAATGCCGGCAATCACTGGATTGAACACATCGAGCGCGTTAAACAGAAGCAGGTCGGCACCTGCGGCACGTTCGATTTCGGCATTAGTAACGCCGCCGAGAAATTGGGAAGAGGGTACGTTTTCCGCCATGATGGTACGTCCCTCGGAAGCCAGAATTGCCTGCTTTAGATCCATGGGTGACGTGGCGGCAAAATCGGATGCGGACATGTTCAGCAATCGTTTGTGCATTGTTACTTCCTTTGACTAGAACGACAGGCTTGTGACATTGTCTCTAATATTGTTACAACAATATATTTAATATGTTATATCCAATCGGTAAACGGTTACAAACTTATTGTAATGCTCCGAAAAAATAGCCTTTAGCTGGACAAATCTAAAATTACGCAACTACCGTTCACCGAATAAAGATTTGAATTCTTGACATATCGACAAAGCGGAAAAGAATTGGTTATGACAAATCGCGCAAATGATATTACATTTCGCACGAGAACGTATTCACTTACGATAAGCGGATACAAACTGGGACGACGGCGGTTGAGTCCGGATAAATCGTTGTGTGCCCGGCAATCATGAAAGGATGCTTTATGGACGCTATCGTCAAATTCCTTGAAAAACACCAGGCTCTCTTCGACAAAATCTCAAAGAACATTTATCTGGTGGCGATTAAGGATGGCTTTCTCTCGAATATGCCAATCGTGCTGTTCTCGAGCCTGTTCCTTCTTCTTTCGACGCTCCCTGCCTATGTAGGCATCACGCTTCCGTCTGAGGTGCTGGATTTCTTTAATAAAATCTATGCATATACCATGGGGCTTCTTGGCATTATGGTGGCCGGTACCACGGCGAGCTCACTTGCCATGTCGATGAACCGCCGCATGCCTTCGGGCAAATCTCTCAACCCCACTTCGTGCATGGTTTGTGCCATGTGCGGCATGTTCTTGCTATCGGTGACGAATGATGTTGTCTCGATTGGCGGAGCAGATACATCTGTTTTTGAAACCGGCTATATGGGAACCAAGGGTTTTCTCGCTGCGTTCGTATCCGCGTTCTTGACCGTTAATATCTATAAGGTGTGCATTAGCCATAATGTGACGATCAAGCTCCCCAAAGAGGTCCCTGGCGCTATTGCACAGAGTTTTCGCGATATCTTTGCATTTGGGTTTTCAATCATTGCGTGCGCCGTTATCGATCTCGCGAGCCGTACGCTGCTCGCTGTGCCGTTCGCCAATTTGGTATCTGCTCTAATCTCGCCGCTGTTCTCCGCGGTCGACACCTATCCTGGCATGGCGCTTATCGAAGGCGCGGTCGCACTTTTCCAATTTATGGGTATTCACGGTGCTTCGGTTGTCATGAGTCCGATCAATGCTGCGCTCTACGGCAATACCGTTACCAATCTTGAGGTTTTCCAAGCAGGTGGACACCCGTCAATTGCTCTCACGCAGGACTTTACAAGCTTCATCGGCGGTCTGGGCGGTTCTGGTTGCACGTTCATCGTTCCTATTATCCTGATCATGTTTATGCGTTCCAAGCAGCTTAAAGCCATGGGCAAGGCATCGATTATCCCGGTGATTTTTGGAGTTAACGAGCCCGTTCTCTTCGGTATGCCGATTGTTCTCAATCCCTATATGTTCGTGCCCTTCCTAGCGGCTCCTATGGTCAACGCCATAATCGGTAAGTTTTTCATTGACGTAATTGGAATGAACGCCCCCATGTATACCATGCCGTGGGCGCTTCCCGGCCCAATCGGTGCATTTCTCACCACAGGTCTTGATCTACGTTCTCTTGTATTGATGGCAGTGCTGTTGGTCGTTGACTTTGTGATTTACTATCCGTTCTGCAAGGCGTATGACCATCAGCTTTGTTTGGAGGAGTCCGCAAAGGAAGCTGCAGGAACCTCGGATGCAGATGCTATTGCCGCACAAGAAAATGCGGCAAAAGCTCTGGAGGCGGTAAAGAGCAAGGCGGAGCAGATCCGCGTGCTTGTGCTTTGCCAGGGTGCCGGCACTTCGACTCTCTTGGCAAATGCTCTTCGCGAAGGTGCCGCTGCTAAGGGTATTGATCTGGTTTCTCAGTCCGGTGCGTACGGAAGCCACTATGAGACGATGAATCAGTACAACGTGATTGTTCTGGCGCCCCAGGCACGCATGTACTATGACGCTATGAAGGCCGATACCGATCGCCTTGGAATTAAACTGCTCACCACAAGGGGCAAGCAGTATATCGACCTTACCAACGATCCCGAAGGTGCAATTGACTGGATCGTTCAGGAGCTGGCCAAATAGTGGATGCACTCCGTCGTTGATTCGTCGGTGTATAGTACGGCCCCGCAGCTTATTGAGCTGCGGGGCCGTATTTCGTTGAGTATCTAATTGAAACAATGAGCACAACCGTCGTGAGATCGCATTGGCGCTCTCTGAGTCACCGACAAGCTGCCTTCCATCTATGTGACCAGTTCGCTTTCGGCCTTTAGCCTGCTCGAGGCGCGCGAGGATTGCGAGCTGTGCCTGGTGGGCGGCATGTACCGCCGCCGCACCGCCGCCTTTGTGGGGCCCACGGCCGAGGATACCCTGCGCGCACTAGGGATTGACACGGCGTTTATCGGTGCCAACGGCATTCTGGACGGCGACGTGTCCACGTCTAACATGGAAGAGGGCCGCATCCAGCAGCTCGCCTTTAGCAAGGCCGACTCGCGCTGTCTGATTGCCGACTCCAGCAAGATCGTCAAGCGCGACTTCTACACCTTCTGCCGCCTGGACAATTTGAACGCCGTGGTGTGCGAGCCGGGTATTACCGCCGAGGACCGCACTGCCATTGAGGAACACACAGGTCATTTGCTAGCTAACGCTGCAGGCGATACTTCTGCCCCCTGCCGGCGCGGGGATTTTCGCTTCAATATGACGTGCAGAATGACACGTATAAGTAAAAACACCATTTGTGCGTCAAATTTGATGACGCGTAAAAATTTGCGCGTCATTTTACGCGTCAACGTGACGCGATATGACACGCAAATGCGCTCGGGCCAAGTATTCAGCTTGTGGGCTAGACCAGGCGGGCGTAGTCCTGTGACTGATGAAAGATGTGGGCGATATAGATTGTTTCGTGCTCAAACTTGTAAAGGCACACGTAGTTGTTGACGGGAAACGATCGGTAATTACGTGCCGCCAGCTCTTGCATGTGCGAGAGGGGGCGTAGGAGCGGCTGCTCGCGAAGCAGATCAAGCTGATATTCAAACTCAGCGACAAAATTGCCTGCTGCACGCGGATTCTTAAGGATTTGAGCAAGGTATCCGACAATACTCTCGTACTCATATCGCGCGCTTTTGAGGATTACGACGTTATAGGTCATATTTGTCTCGTATCGAAGCCGCGAAGGATTCGTAATCGCTGTAGTCGCCTTGCGATATTTCGTCTTCTGCCAACATCATACGAGACAGCAGTTTTGCCTTGGCGATTTCTTCTTGCATGAGGCGATACTGGTCGCTGCTGATGCAGTGCATGGCCTCGTAGCCGTTCTTGGTTACGGTGACATCGCGCTCAGACTCAACAAGCGTAGTGAATGCAGCAGTGTCCTTCATATCTCGGACGGGCACACAAGCTGACATGGGTACCTCCTTTGCGTTGGGACACAATTGTACCACGGTGTGTCCATGCGGACGATACTGTCGAATCGTCTCAATCTGTAACAGGTAGGCGGCCAAAAGCGAGTCAGACGTTACAGATCGAGATTTTGTCTATCCAGCCATCACCTTTGTCTTGATCTGTAACACTTAGACGGCTAAAAGCGAGTTAGATGTTACAGATCGAGACGAATGATCCGCTCGAGCCCACCAAAAACAAAAAGGCCGCATACGAACCCGTGGGGGATTCGTATGCGGCCGACAGGGGGTATGCGGCAAAAGTTAGGCCATGAGCAGACCGGTCTCCGCGACGTTCTTGTACCAGTACGCGCTCGCCTTGGGATAGCGCTTCTGGGTCTCGAAGTCGATGTAGAACAGGCCGTAGCGCTTGTTGTAGCCGTTGGTCCAGGAGAACTGGTCCTGCAGCGACCACACAAAGTAACCGTCGACGTTTACGCCGCCGTCGATTGCCTTGAGGACCCATGCGAGATGCTGGCGCATGTAGTCGATGCGAGGGGCGTCATCGATGAAGCCGTCCTCGAAGTCGTCCTTATAGCCCATGCCGTTCTCGGTGATGTAGATCTTCTTGTAGTTGGGGTAATCGTTCTTAATGCGGAGCAGCAGGTCGTAGAGACCCTCGGGATAGATAATCCAGTCCCAATCGGTGGTGGGTACGCCTTCGCGCACGCATGACTCGCCCACGCCCTTGAGGAACCAGCGCGAGGAGCCCTTGTCGCCGGTGCCATTGTGGTTGATGTCGTTTTCGCCCTCGGCGGCACGCAGGAACTGGCACTTGTAGGTGTTGACGCCCAGGCAATCGTTGTAGGGGAGCGCGGCGGTCAGCGCGGCGATGTCCTCGTCGCGGACGTCGAGCTCGCCGCCGGCGATATGGGCCAGCTTGGTCGCAGCCTCCATGGTGTCGGCTGCATAGTGGCCGCGGAAGGTGGCGTCGAGTACCCAGCGGTTGTTGATGACGTCGGCCATGCGAGCTGCCTCGCAGTCGGCGGCGTTGTTGGGATCGAGGGGATACTTGGGCTCCAGGTTCTGGACAATGCCGATCTCACCCTCAAAGCCGCTCTCATGGAAGGCGACGACGGCCTTGGCGTGGGCCACCATCATGTTGTGCATGAGCTGGAAGGCCTTGTCCAGGCGATACTTCTCGCCGTGCGGCCAGTTGCCGACGATAAAGCTGCCCTCGGCGGTTGCGGGAATCTCGTTAAACGTGAACCAGTGCTTGACCTCGGTGAACTCGGCAAAGCAGAACTTGGCGTACTCGACAAAGGCGTCGATCGTCGTGCGCGTCAGGAAGCCCTCGCCGCCGTCCTGGTAAAAGGCCTCGGGCGTATCAAAGTGATCGAGCGTGACATAGGGGATAACGCCGGCTTTGTTGCAGGTGGCGAAAAGCTCATGATAGAAGGCGACACCCTCGTGGTTGATCTCGCCAGTGCCGTTGGGGAAGATGCGGCTCCAAGCGATGGAGACGCGGATACCGTTGATGCCGAAGCGCTGGCACAGGTCGATATCGACCGGGTACTTGTTGTAGAAATCGCTTGCGGGATCGGGGGAGAAGCGACCCTGAGCTGCCAGGAAATCGTCCCAGGGCACTTTGCCCTTGCCGTGCGTGCGGGTCTCGCCCTCAACCTGGTAAGCAGCGGTGGCGCCGCCAAACACAAAGCCGTCGGGGAACTGCATGGGGTTGGTCATGAGTCATCCTTTCTGTGGGATTCGAATAGGGAGAGGTGCCCGAACTGGGGATCCGGGCACCAACAGAGGGAGGAACCTAGTCGAGGTTCTCGCGGAGCCACTTGATGGCGCCAGCGGGGTCGCGAGTAAGGTCGATATATTCCTTACCGCGCGGGGCGAGCAGCTTAATGCCCAGGCGATCGGTGTCGGCCTTCATGTCGTTGTAGTAGCTACGGACCTGCGGGGCAAGCACGATAACGTCGTACTGATCCATGATGGCAGTGTGCTGGCCATAGGCGCCTGCGGAGGAAGCGATGTTCTCTCCGGTCTGCGCGGCACCTTCCTTGATGGCGTTGGCAAGCATGGCAGAGGTGCCGGCGCCGGCGCACAGGACGAGGACCTTCAGACCGTCGACATCCTTCTTAGCGGATGCATCGGCAGCGGGCTCGGGCTGATCGGCGACAGGCTTGCTGTCAGCGGCAGCGGCGGTCGGCTCGACGGCAGCGGTGGCCTGCTCGACAGCGGGCGCAGAGGTGCTGGCGGCGATGGTGGCAGCACCATCGGACTCGAGACCCAGCTCGGCGGCGCGCTCGGCTTCCTGGTCGCAGAGCAGCTTATCGTATGCCTTCAAGAACGGCAGGTAGATGATGGCGTCCAGCAAGATGATGATCGCGACAAATACCAGGGCGATAAGCTGGAAGTTTGTAGTGATGAAGATGCCGATGGGGGCAGGGGTAGCCCAAGGCACCACGAAGGAGAAGCCGTTCATGCCCACGTTGTCGATAAAGAACTTGGCAACACTCACGTTGACGCAGCCGGCGGCAACAAAGGGGATGAGCATGTAGGGGTTAAGGATCATCGGCGCGCCAAAGAGCAGCGGTTCGTTGACGGCGAAGGCAACAGGAACAATCGAGGCCTTGCCGACGGCTTTGAGCTGTTTGGACTTCATAAAGAGAATCAGCAGAAGCGGCACGATGAACGTGGCGCCGGTGCCGCCGAACTCACCCACGAGCGACATGTTAAAGGTGAGGGAGTGGGCGGGGTGGCCACCGGCCAGCAGAACCTGCAGGTTCTCGGCCTGGTTGGCAAGACGGATGGGGTCGATGCCCGGCTGGACAATCGAAGGGCCGTGGACGCCGATGAACCAGAAGAACGCGGTGGCCGCCTGAATAAGGATGAGTCCGGGGTAGGTCTCTGCCGCAGTGAAGAGCGGGGAGAGCAGTTTGATAAGCAGCTCGGAGAACGGAACGCCCATGAGGTTGCGCACGACGACATCGATGATGCCGCAGATGATGACAGCGCCACCGAAGGGGATGATGTCGCGGAAGTTCTGAGCGATGGCGCCCGGAACCTCCTTGGGCAGCTTAATGGTCAGATCGCGCGAGACGCAGAACTTATAAACCCAAACGGTAATGAACGCTGCGATATAGGCCGAGAACAGACCGCGTGTACCCATGCTGGTGCAATCGAAGACCGAAAGCTCGGAGCCGTTGAACTTGGTGGTGAACTGCGTAACAGCGAGCAGCAGCATGCTGCACTGGGCGGCAACCATGGTGGAGCCGTCGTTGAGCACCTTGCCGGCGGGCATGCGACGGTTCATGGAAGCCGTGAAGTTCTTGGCGGTGGTGCCGGCAACCATGATGCCCATGACGCCCATGGTGAAGTTGTACAGCTTGTTGCACCAGTCGATGAGCGGCTGGGGCAACGTGATTCCAACTACGCCGGGAAGGGTGGCGATCAGCAGAAAGATCGAAGAGGTAAGGACGATGGGCATGCACCCAAGGAATCCGTCTTTGATGGCCTGGAGGTAGATGTTTCTCGAGATCTTCTCGAAGAACGGTTGATGCTTTTCGAGCATCTTTACGATGGCGTCCATAGAGCTCCTTTGCTACTTGATGCGCGATGCATGTGGATGGAACTGGTCGTCGATGGATGGTCAGGACTGCCCGGAAACCTTCCTGCTTAAGGAAGGCATTGCGAAATGACAACGTTGTCATTTCGTTAATGACAACGTAAGACATTTTTGGAAGAGCAACAAGGATTTACGGGTGAGCGGTCGATATTGTCCGGTAAACGGTTGATTTGTCAGTCGGGCAGGTAGTGTATGCTAGAACGCAAAAAACAAGCGATGCAAAACCGACTGGAGAAGTAGTGGCAACGATGGACAAGAAAAATGTCTCAATGAACGATGTGGCAGTTGCCGCGGGCGTTTCTCTCAAGACGGTGTCGCGCGTGATCAACGAGCCCGATAGCGTGCGTGAGTCGACGCGCGATAGGGTCCATGCTGCCATGGAAGCGCTTGAGTTCCGGGCGAACTTTGCCGCGCGTTCACTCAAGTTGGGCCGTTACGGGTGCATCGGCGTGGTGCTGTTCCACTTGTCGGGCGGCAACGTGGACATGATTGACGGTATCGCCGATGCCGCCGCAGAGCGAGGCTTTGCGCTCACGATGATTAAAAAGCGGGCGGGGGAGAAGATGACCCTTGCCGAAGCGGCACGTAGGATGTCGCAGCTTCCCGTCGACGGCATGATTTTCAACCTGCGCCAGATGGTCGATGACTTTGATACCTTTGAGGCGCCGAAAGACCTCAAGACGGTGATTATCACGTCGATGGAACATCCTACCTGCTCTACCGTCAGTGACGACCAAGAGGGCGGCGCGCGCATGGCATGCGAGTACTTCTTGAATCGCGGACACAAGAATGTGTACTTCGTCTCTGGTAAGAAAGAGTCGCTGTCGAGCCAGTGCCGTATGAAAGGTTGGCGTGCGGCACTCGAGACGCGTGGCATTGAGCCGCCCGAGCCTCTGCAAGGCGATTGGAATGCGGATAGTGGCTATGCTGCGGGCCTTGTGCTTGCCGATAAACCCGATTGCACGGCGGTCCTCGCGGCTAACGACTGCATGGCAAACGGCGTGATGATGGCTTTACGTGACAAAGGGCTCAGTGTGCCCGACGACGTGTCCGTGATCGGCTTCGACGATGAGCTCTACAAGACGATTCCCAACTCGATTCTGACGTCGGTGAAGTTCCGCCACCGCGAGCTGGGCGTCCGTGCGCTTAACGAGGTCGTTGCGGGCATAGAAACTCCGAGCTCCAGAAGCCGTACGCTCGTCTCGGGCGTGTTGGTCGAGCGTTCCAGCGTAAAGGACTTGCGGGCGTAGACGTGCTCGGCCTGTTTGTCTCAATCTGTAACAGGTGGGACCCGAAAACTCGACTAGGTGTTATAGATTGAGATTTTGTCTACCCAGCCATCATCTTTGTCTCGATCTGTAACAGTTAGGAGTGAAATGACCAGCCAGGTGTTACAGATCTAGATTGATTGGATTGACCCATCTGTTTGTCTCGATCTGTAACATCTAAGCGGTCAAAAGCGGTCTACATGTTACAGATTGAGATTTTTGGCTTGGCCTGTGCGTTCACCTCGATCTGTAACAGCTGGGACCCAAAAACTCGGCTAGATGTTACAGATTAAGATGAACAGGAGGACGGGTGCGGTCTAAACAAAATGGCCCGCGCATCACGCATCGATGCACGGGCCATTTTTTTCTGCGAGCGGCAGGTGGCGTCAGCGTCTTATGCCTCGAGGTTTTCCTCGATCCAGGCGACGGCACCCTTGGGATCCTTAGTGAGGTCGATGTACTGTTTGCCCTTGGGCGACAGCAGCGTGATGCCCAGGCGGTCGGTGTCGGCCTTCATCTCGTTGTAATAGGTGCGAACCTGCGGAGCCAGGACGATGACGTTGTACTGGTCCATGATGGCGTAGTGGCTGCCGTAGGCACCGGCGTTGGCGGTAATGTCGATGCCCAGCTCGTCGGCGCCTTCCTTAAGCGCGTTGGCGAGCAGTGCAGAGGTGCCGGCGCCAGCGCACAGAACCAGAACCCTCAGATCCTTGCCCTTAAGGGCGGACGGAGCTGCGGAGGCCTCAGTGGCAGAAGCGGTCTCGACAACAGGAGCCTCAACGGCGGGGGCGGCAGCGGTCTTGACGGCCTTGGTCTCCTCGGCCTCTTCTTCGGCCAGGGTCTCGGCCTCCTGCTTGCACAGGACGTTGTCGTAGGCCTTGCAGAACGGGTAGTAGATTAAGAAGTCAACGACCAGCAGGACGACAACCAGGACCAGAGAGATCGGCTGGAAGTTGGTGTCGATGAAGGTGCCGATCGGTCCGGGGAGTGCCCACGGCATGGCATAGATAAAGCCGTTCATGCCCAAAAAGTCGATGAAGAACTTACCAATGAGGACGTTGGCCACGGGGGCAAACAGGAACGGGATCAGGAAGTACGGGTTGAGGATGATGGGCGCGGCGAACAGCAGCGGTTCGTTGACGGCGAACATCACGGGTACGACAGAGGCTTTGCCGACGGCCTTGAGCTGCTTGGAGCGCATAAAGAGCAGGAAGATGATCGGGACAATGAACGTGGCGCCGGTGCCGCCGAGTTCGCCGATGTAGTTACCGAAGTTCTCGGTCAGGGCGAGGGCGGGGTGACCGCCGGCCTGCAGCGTGGCGAGGTTGGTGGTGATGTTGCCAAACAGCGCGGCGTTGAGGGCAGGCTTAACGACCGAGGGGCCGTGGATGCCCATGAACCAGAACAGCGGGATCATGAACCAGATGAGGGCGAGGCCGGCGTAGGAATCGGCAGCGGCGAACAGCGGGCTCACCAGCGTGGAGATGACGTTGGCAAACGGGACGGCCAAGCAGGTGCGGCAGATAACGTCGATGACGGCGACAAACAGGATGGAGAAGCTGAAGGCGAAGATGTCGCGGAAGTTCTGGGCGATGGCGCCGGGGACTTCTTTGGGCAGCTTGATGGTGATGTCTCGCTTAATGCAGAAGGCATAGATGTTGACCGTGGCAAATGCGGCGACAAAGGAGCTCAGTAGGCCCTTGGTGCCCATGTTGTCGGTAAAGAACACCGAGACATCGGCGCCGTCGATCTTGGCACTCGTCTGGGTAACGGCCAAGATGAGCATAGCGCACATGGCGGCGACCATGGTGCTCGTGGCGTTGATGGCCTTGCCGGCAGGCATGCGGCGGTTCTTGGAGCCGGTCAGCGCGCTTGCGGTGGTGCCGGCGACCATGATGCCCACGACGCCCATCGTGAAGTTGTAAACCTTGTTGCAGAAGTTCACGACGTCGACGCTCCACCAGTCGGGCAGCGTAAAGCCGCCGACCGTGGCGACAACGCCCGGCAGGGTCGAAATAAGCAGGAAGACAGAAGAAGACAGGATGATGGGCATTGCTGCCAAAAAGCCGTCTTTAATGGCCTGAAGGTAGATGTTCTTAGAGACCTTGTCGAAGTACGGCTGACCTTTCTCCAAGAACTTAACGATCGATTCCATAGTTCACGCTCCTCTTTGCATGAAATCTTAATGGCATGGACGTTGAAAACCTATATGGTCTCCCGCTTGCTAAAAGCCCGGGTGCAGGCGGGGTCGGTCCCAGGGGGAGAGAGGGGAGCGGCTGGGTTTGTATCGCATAGGGCCGCTCCCCTCTCGGGGGAAAGCGAGGCGATGCGCTACTGCGCGTCCGCCATAGTGTCGGCGAGCTCCTTGTACCAGAGTGCCGACTGCTTGATGTAGCGTTTTTGCGTGTCGAAGTCGATGTAGAACAGGCCGTAGCGCTTGTTATAGCCGTTGGCCCACGAGAACTGGTCCTGCAGGCTCCAGATAAAGTAGCCCTGGACGTCGACGCCCTCGGCGCGCGCCCGGAGCACCTTCTCCATGTGCTGGTCGACAAAGTCGATGCGCTCGGGATCGGCGACGATGCCGTTTGCGTCGGGCTCGGGGTCCTTGTGGCCCAGGCCGTTTTCGGTGATATAGATGACGGGGAGGTTGGGATAGGTGGCGCTGATGTGCTTGAGCGTGTCGTAGAGGCCTTGCGGGTAGATGAGCCAATCCCAGTCGGTGGTGGGGATACCCGGCATATCGACCTGCTGCCCGACGCCCTTAAACTTAAAGCACGAGGTGCCCTTGTCTCCGGTGCCGTTAAAGCTGTTGGTGGACTCGCCATCGTAGGCGGCGATAAACGCCGACTGATAGTAGTTGAGGCCGAACATATCGTTGCGGGGCGCCGCCTTGGCGAGCTCCTCCATGTCGCTGTCCTCAACCGTAAGCGTGGCGTTGTTGGCACGCAGAATCTCGTTGATGAGTGAGAGGGTGCGCGCGGAGTAGTGACCCAGGAAGGCGCCGTCCATGATGAAGTCGGTGTAGAAGGCGTTGTACAGGTCGGCGGCGTGCTGGTCGGCGGGCGAGTCTGTGGCAGGATATGCCGGCGTCAGGACGTTGACCATGCCAATGCGTCCGCCCAGGTGCTCGGTCTCGTCAAGATCCTTATACAGGTTGACGGCGCGGGCGTGGGCAACGAGCTCGTTGTGCTGGCTCTGGATGCCGCTCGTCACATCAAAGTGATGGTTGGGCGGGAAGTTGCCTTGGATGTATTGGGAGTGCGAGAGGCTGATGAGCTCGTTGATGGTGAACCAATTCTTGACCTCGCGGAACTCGCGGAAGCAGAACTCGGCATAGCGCACATAGGCGTCGACGGTCTTGCGGTTGAGCCAGTCGCCCTGGTTGAACAGGGCGGCGGGGGAGTCAAAGTGATGCAGGGACACATAGGGCTCGACGCCATACTTTTTGCAGCAGGCGAACAGCTCGTGGTAGTGCTTAACGCCCTCGGCGAGGGGCTCGGCATCGTCGCCGTTGGGGAAGATGCGGGTCCAGGCGATGGACACACGGATGGCGTTGAGTCCATGCTCGGCAGAAAGGCGGATATCCTCCTCGTAGCGGTTGTAGAAATCACTGGCCGGGTCGGGCAAAAAGCGACCCTGGGCGACAAGGTAATCGTCCCACATGGTCTTACCCTTGCCTGCCACCTTCGTGGAACCTTCCGTTTGGTACGCGGCGGTTGCGGCGCCCCAAACAAAGCCCTTCGGCAGCTGCTGTACGCGGTTTAGCAAAGACATATGCATACACCCTCTCGTCTCGCTGTTCGATATTGTGCGTTTGCGCTCAGGAGGCTCCCTGGTTAGCGTTCAGCGGTGAAAAAGCCCGATAAACACTATCTTAAAATGATTAGAACCAAAATGAGCACGTGAACATTTGACAATGAGCACGTTAACATCCGGCTGGGATGTATAGAAACAAAACAACTTCAAACAGCCGCGAACGGTTGTATTTGTTCGGTAAGCGGTTTTGATTGACAGAAGTTTTCATGTTGTGGTATATGGCTCGGGTATCATGAGCACGTTATCGATGTATGTACGATGCGCCATGGGCGCGGGGAATAGTTGGGAAGCAGGTTAGCGTGGAAGGCATGGCTCAGCAGACAAGGAATGGTCATTCGGCGAGCGCGGCAGAGGTTGCGGCGCTCGCTGGCGTGAGCCGCCAGACTGTGTCTCGCGTGGTCAACGGTATGCCCAACGTGACGGAAAAGACGCGCAAGCGTGTGCTGGCCGCCATGGAAGAGCTGGGCTTTCGTCCCAATTTTGCTGGAGCGGCGTTGCGCGGCGGGTCGTATCGTTCTATTGGCCTGTGCATGTACAACATCACACGTGTCGGTAACCTGGCGACGCTCGAGGGTATCATGCAAGCGGCGCGCGAGCACGATTTTGCCGTCACTATGATCGAGATGGGCGGCGACAAGCCCTATACACTTGCCGATGCCTCGCGCCGCATGGTCGAGCGACCCGTCGACGGCATGATTCTCAACATGAACCGCATGGCTCCCGATTTTGAGGAGTTTGTTCCCCAGCCGGGAGTGCGAACGGTCATCCTGTCCATGTATGCGCATCCGCGCTGCACGACGATCGACTCCGACCAGTATGGTTCGTGCGAGCTGTTGACCAATTATCTGCTGGAACATGGTCACTCGAATATGCGGTTTGTGGCGGGTCCGGAAAACTCGATTTCCTCGCGTTTTCGTGAGGCCGGTTGGCGCGATACGCTGGGTCGTGCTCATGTCGATGCCGCTCCGATGCTGCGTGGCGATTGGAGTGCGGACAGTGGGTACGCCATGGGCGAGCGGATTGCGGCCGAGGTGCTTGCCGGCGGGTCGCAGGCGCCGACTGCCGTGCTTGCGGCAAATGACCAGATGGCGCTGGGCGTTATCGCCGCGCTCGAGAACGCGGGCCTGTCCGTGCCCGACGACGTGAGCGTGGTTGGTATCGACGACGCACTCGAGGGACTTGTTCCTCACAATCGGCTGACGACGCTGCGATTTGATTTGCGCGGTGTCGGTAAGTTTGCGTTTGAGGCGGCGATTGGAGAGAGCTCGTCTATCGAGGCGATTCATGTGCCGAGTACGCTGGTCGAACGCTCGACTGTTAGGGACATACGGGGTTAGGTCCTACTCCGTTTGTCTCGATTTGTAACAGGTAGACGGTCAAAAGCGGGCTACGTGTTACAGATTTAGATTCTTCGGAAAGAGCAATCCTGTTCGTCTCAATCTGTAACAGCTAGGACCAAAAAACTCGGCTAGATGTTACAGATCGAGACAAACGGCTCCCGACCAGCCCAAAAACAAAAAGACCGGGGGCGGCGCGCCGTGTGACGTGCCGCCCCCGGCTGAGAAATGGGGACAGGTTGTGTGAGCGGGCAACCCCACCAGCCACTAGTCCAGACGACGGGTCTGCGCCACGTGCTTGTACCAGTAGGCGCTTGCCTTGGGCGTGCGCTTCTGGGTTTCAAAGTCAACGTAAAAGAAGCCGTAACGCTTGTTGTAGCCATTGGTCCAGGAGAACTGATCCTGCAGGCTCCACAGGAAGTAGCCGCCCACGTTGACGCCCACCTCCATGGCCTTGAGCAGCCAACGCAGGTGCTGCTCGATGTAGTCGATGCGCGGCTGGTCGTCCACAAAACCGTCCTTGTAGGGGTCCTTGTAGCCCATGCCGTTCTCGGTGATGAAGATCTGCTTGTAGTTGGGGTAGCGCTGCTTAATGTAGACGAGCAGATCGAACAGGCCCTCGGGATAGATGATCCAGTCCCAGTCGGTGGTGGGGATGCCAGGCTTGTTCACATGCTCGCCAATGCCCTTAACGCGCCAGCGGCCGGTGCCCTTCTCTCCCGTACCGTTGTGGTGCAGGTCGTTTTCGCCATCGTAGGCCTTCAAGAAGCGGCACTGGTAGTTGTTAACGCCCAGGTAGTCGTTGTAGAGCGCGGCCTCGCGCATGATATCCAGATCCTCGTCCAAGATCTCGATGGTGCCGCCCGAGACGGCGGCCAGGCGGTTGGCGCACTCGAGGGTGTCGGGCGCGTAGTCGCCGCGGAAGGTGGCGTCGAGCAAGAACTGGTTTTGCAGCACGTGCTCGTTGTTGGCGGCTTTGATGTCGGCGGGGTCGTTCTCGTTGAGCGGATACTTAAACTCCAGCGACTGAATGACGCCAATCTTGCCCTTAAAGCCGCCGTTGTGGAAGGCCAGCACTGCCTTGGCGTGGGCGAGCATCATGTTGTGCTCGCACTGGAAGGCCTCGGCAAGATGCGCCTTGACGCCACCGGGGAAGGTGCCCTCGATGTAGGTGTTGGAGGCGTCGGCCCAGATCTCGTTAAAGGTGAACCAGTAGGTCACCTGGTCGGCGTACTCCTTAAAGCAGAAGGTGGCAAAGTCCACAAAGGCGTCGATGGTCTCGCGGTTGAGGAAGTCGCCCTTCTCAAAGAGAGGAAGCGGCGTGTCAAAGTGATGCAGCGTGACGAACGGCTCAACATGGTGCTTATGGCACTCGGCGAAGAGATCGTGGTAGAACTGGACGCCCTCGGGGTTGATTTCGCCGGTACCGTTGGGGAAGATGCGGCTCCAGGCGATGGAGAGGCGAATGCCGTTGATGCCAAACTCTTCGCACAGCTCCAAGTCGACGGGGTACTGGTTGTAGAAGTCCGAAGCGGGATCGGGGGAAAAGCGCCCCTGGGCCTCCAGGAAGTCGTCCCAGGCAACCTTGCCTTTACCGTGGGTGCGGGTCTCGCCCTCTACCTGGTAGGCAGCGGTGGCGCCGCCAAAGACAAAGTCCTCGGGAAACTGCGTAGGCGGGTTGGTGACGCTAGCAGGGTTAACGGACATGATGATCCAATCGTCTAAATCGAAGGGCCAGCCGGTCTTGGATGGTCGGCTGGCCCTGAGCGTTACTTACTTCGAGAGTTGCTCGGAGACGAAGGCGAGAGACTTATCGCCGTTCTGGGAGAGCTCGATGTACTGCTTGCCACGGCAGGCGACGCACTTGTTGCCCACGCGTTCGCAGTCCTTCTGCAGGTCGGCCAGGTAGCTGGCGGCCTGCGGGGCCAGGACGACCAGGTCAAAGTCGGGGAGCATGTCGACATGGTTGCCATATGCCTCGGCAGCGGTTTCAAGATCGATGCCGCGCTCCTTGGCAGCCTTGGCCAGTGCGTTGGCGAGCAGGCCCGAGGTTCCGCCGCCCTGGCAGAGCACGAGCACGCGCTTGCCGTTGAGGTCGCTGGCGGTCGTTGCCTCGGCAGCGGGTGCTGCAGAAGCGGCGGGGGAGTCGGCCTTCACGGCCTCGGCGGCAGCGCCGGCGGCAACGCTCTTGGCGTCAGCCTTGCCCTGGAAGGCATCGTTGAGCTTGGCGGCCTTCTCGGCGTTCTTGGCGGCGAGCTCCTCTTGGAAGATCTCGGCCTCCTCGGCGCACTTCTGGGCGTCATAGGCACGGAAGAACGGGTAGTACAGAACGAAGTCGACGACCAGGATAAGGGCGAGCATCACAAAGGCGAGCGGCTGGAAGCCCAGGCCCATGATGGTACCGATGGGGCCGGGGACGGTCCAGGGCAGGGTGTACATAAAGCCGTTCATGCCCAAGAAGTCGATAAAGATCTTGAGGATCCAGATGTTGGCGATCGGGGCAAAGACAAACGGGACAAAGAAGACGGGGTTGAGCACGATGGGTGCGGCGAACAGCAGCGGCTCGTTGACGGCAAAGCACACGGGAACGATAGCGGCCTTACCGACGGCGCGCATCTCCTGGGACTTGGCCAGGAAGCAGAACATAAAGACCAGGACGAGCGTGGCGCCGGTGCCGCCCATGCAGACGACGAAGTACTGGGCACCCTGGGTCAGGACAGCGGAAGCGTGCTGGCCAGCCTGGAACGCGGCCAGGTTGTCGGTCATGTTGGCAACGAGAGCGGCGGCGATGGCGGGCTCGACGATCGAGGGGCCGTGGACGCCGACGAACCAGAACAGGCTCATGGCGCCGTAGATCACAGCGAGGCCGATGTAGCCATCGGCAGCGGTGAACAGGGGCTGGAACACCTGGATGACACCCTGGGCAAAGCAGAAGCCAAAAGCAGCGCGGAAGACGATGTCAAAAACCCAAAAGACGGTGATGCAGACGGAGAAGGGGATGATGTCCTTGAAGGTCTGCGAGATGTTGGGCGGAACCTGCTCGGGCATCTTGACGGTGATGTTGCGCTTAATGAAGAACTTGTAGATGATGCCAGTCACAAACGCAGCGATGAAAGCGGTCAGCAGGCCCTTGGAACCAAGGTAGGTGGTGTTGAAGCCGCTGGCGGCGTCCGTGGCGATGGTGTCGCTCGAAAGGAGCAAGAAGCCGATGATGGCCGCGCACATGCACGAGATGAAGTTGATCTGGTTGTTCTTGGGCAGATCGCGGTTCTGAGCGTCGGCGAAGTGCTTGGCCGTGGTGGCGGCGCAGGCGATGGCCAGGATGCCCATGGAGTAGTTGTAGCACTTCCACAGGGCGTTGTTGATGTCATCGGGCCAGTAGAAACCCCAGATGTTGGGGACCGAGGCTACCAGGCAAAAGATGGACGAGAAGATGATGATGGGGATGACGGAGATAAAGCCGTCGCGGATCGCCTTGAGGTACTTGTTGCGGGCGATCGCGTTGAAAAAGGGCTGGCCCTTTTCGATGGTGGCGATGAGTTGCTCCATGCAATGCTCCTAAGAGTCGGGGGTTAGCAACGATGGTAGCTTTTGGCGTTCGGTTGCCAAAATGTTGACGTTGCCATTTTGCGACACAAAAAAAGACGCGAACCGGTGGTTTCTGTGCCTGCGAACCGCCGATTCCTTATGCGTAAACGTTTGAGCCGCCCGGTGGCTCTGTGTTTGCACAATGGCAACGTTAACATTTGGTCGACAAAAGCCGTTCGGGGAAGCAAAAATGTCGGTGAACGGTAGGTTTTGGGTGGTGAGCGTATGGTGGGGGAGGCGTTGGATATACTTGAAGGCGTTAAAAATGACTGCGCAAGGTGCCACCAATGGCATCGTTGACATAGAAAGATCGACCTATGGCCGCTGTTAAAAAATCGGTATCCGTCAAGGATGTGGCACGTCTCGCGGGCGTCTCGGAGCAGACAGTCTCGCGTACGGTGCACGATTCGCCCAGCGTACGCCCCGAGACCAAGGAGCGCGTGCGTGCCGCCATGCGCGAGCTGGGGTATCGCCCCAATTTTGCCGGTCGATCGCTGCGCCGTGGCAAGTTTAAGACCGTCGGCGTTGCCATGTTCAACATTACCGGTACCGGCAACCTCGACCGTATGGAGGGCTTTGCCGCCGCGGCTGACAAACATGGCTATGCCATCACCCTTACTAAAGTAGATGGACACCCTTATACCCTCGAGAGCGCATTGTCGCGTATGAGCGCACTGCCAGTGGACGGTATGGTTGTGATCATGAATCGCATGCCGGCGGACTTTGGCACCTTCGAGCCGCTACCTGGCATGCAGACGGTGCTCGTTACCATGCTGGAGCACCCGCTCTGTTCAACGGTCGATAACGACCAGTTCGATTGCTCGCGCCAGGTGGTCGAGTACTTGCTGGAGCGGGGGCACAAGACTGTGCACTTTATCTCGTGTCCCGAGCGCTCGCTTTCGGGCATGCGGCGCGAGGAAGGCTGGCGTGAGACATTGCGTGCGCATGGCATTGAGTTCCCGCAGCTCGTGCGTGGCGACTGGACGGCGCAGAGTGGATATGCTGCCGGCCAGGCGCTTGCGGATGATCCGACCTGCACGGCCATCTATGCCTCCAACGATGCCATGGCATATGGCTGCATTCGCGGGCTCGAGTCGCGCGGGAAGTGCGTGCCCCAGGACGTGAGCGTGGTGGGTGTTGATGACAGCCTGGGCGATATCGTGCCCGATTGTCGCCTGACCACGGTGCGCTTTGACAACAAGCGCGTCGGCATGTGGGCGGTTGACAAGATTGCCGGCGCCGAGGGCGTTGAACCCGGTGTGGAGCACATGCTGTTTCCGGGCGTGCTCGTCGAGGGCGATACGGTGCGCGATGTACGCTAGGGCGCGGGTCTGTTTGGGTTTCCGCTAATTGTGTTCGATATTGTTCAGATTGGTTTAAAAACCGTTCACGGTCGAAAAGTGACCGTTCATAGCTCGAAATTACGTTTTGCGCTGTTCTTTTTTGTTTGAATGTTATTGTTTCTGTCATACACAACGCAGCGCGTATGCCCGGACGCGATGCTCTCCATTGGTTCATATGTGAAAGGAACGCAACATGGCAACCAAAGAAGAAATCTCGATGGTTGGATTCGAGATCGTCGCATACGCAGGTGACGCCCAGACCGATCTGCTTGCAGCGCTCGATGCTGCTCGCGAGGGTGACTTTGAGAAGGCCGAGCAGCTGCACAAGGATGCCAGCGATGCGCTCATCGGTGCCCACGACACGCAGACCAAGCTGCTTTCGCAGGAGGCCGGCGGTGGCGAGATGGAGATGACCTTCATCATGGCTCACGCTCAGGACACCCTCATGACCACTATGATTCTGGAGAAGCAGGCCCGCTTTACCATCGATGCCTACAAGCGCATTGCCGAGCTCGAGGCCAAGCTCGCCTAACGAGCCCTCACAACCAAGCCCCTTTCCAAAAGCCCTGCCGCTACCCGCGGCAGGGCTTTTTCTGTCCTCCTCCCCGCAACTCATTCCGAGATAGTCATTGGGGACGTTCTTAAACGACTAGTCATTGGGGACAGTCTTGGTGCGCTCCGTTCGTCCTCCCGTTCGATTTTTGCTCGGTGGGTATACTTCCTTTCGCATTAAACGCCGGACTGAGGAGGTATCCAAATGCCGGATAACGGGTCAATACAAAAAAGAGGCGCGCACGAGATGGCTCATGGGCGTCCTGTCCAGATAACCGAGCACACGACGGTAACCGAGCTGCAGCCCAGTCTGTCCGATGTCGTGTGCGCAAACAAAAAGCTGCAGATTGGCTTTATCGTTGCGCTCGTGGTCCTGGCGCTGCTGTCGGGCTTTGTAGCTCGTCCGCATTTCGCCGATACCAAGACTTGGGACTCCACCATCGAGGTCATCGACCAAAAGAAGGGTAACGTACTGGCGCTCACGACCTCGTGCGTGGCGCTGTCTGCAGGCATTACCGCGCTGCCGGGTGATACGGGAACGCCGGTTGCCGAGCAGCTCGCGCAGCTTTCAGGCAACCTTGGTATTGTGCTTGCCGTGCTCTACCTAGAGAAATACCTGCTAACCATTTTGTGGTCGGTTGGCCTGGGCATCTTAATCCCGTTTGCGTTGGTGCTCTTTGCGGTGTCGCTCGGCATTCACGGGCGCTGGAGCACGAGCGCTGTCCTGCGCCGTGTGGCGACGCGCGTGCTGGTGGTTGCCGTGATCGGCATGGCGCTCGTGCCCGCGAGCGTATGGGTGTCGCAGAAGGTCGATGAAACGTATCGCGTAAGTATTGAGCAAGCTGAGCAAAAGGCTGCGGACGCTGCGGACGCGGCCGACGCCACGGACAAGTCAGCCGAGACCAGCTCAAAATCGAACAAGAAAAAATCCGAGACCACGGAGTCCAAAAACGTGCTCGAGCAGTTGACTGATGGGGCATCGAGCCTTGTTACGTCGGTGACCAGCGGCGCCAAGCAGATGACCGATGAGATCGTGCGGCAGGTGACCGATCTGATTGAAGGCGTCATCGTGATGATCGTGACTTCGTGCGTTATCCCGCTGCTGGTGCTCGTGGCGTTTCTGTGGCTGGGACACGTACTGCTGGGGATCGATATTTCCGGCCCGGCGAACTATTTGACGGGTCGTTTCTTGAGCGCTCCTTCCAAGCACGCCAAAAAGGGCGGGCAGTCCGAGTAGCTAAAACAGCTGTATATACCGAGGAATACCGCCGAAGGGCGGCCGAGACACGTTCTTGGCCGCCCTTTTGTTTGTTGAACACACGGCCGCTACGTCCGCGCCCGGCCCAAACGGTCAGCAATCACCTGTGAACGGTATTTGTTCAAAAAAGAACAAAGATAAACAAATAGTTGTTGCAGTTGCTGTTCGAATGTGTTCAAATAAACATGAACAGTGAAGAACCGCACATTCAGATGCCCGGACCTGAACGCGATTCAACACTTCCAAACAGAAACTACGCACCTGCGTATCTCTCAAGGAGGATGTCATGAGGGTTGTAATCGCTTCTGATGCCGACGGTATGTCGATGAAGGAGTCCATCAAGGAGATGCTCATCGCCGACGGTCACGAGGTCGTCGACTATTCCGAGACCCCTGCCGCGGACTTTGTCGATTCCGCGACCGCCGTTGCCAAGGACCTGCTGGAGCACAAGGATTCCCAGGGCTTCGCATTCGATAAGTACGGCGTCGGCTCCTATATGGCCGCCGTCAAGATTAAGGGCATGGTCGTCGCCAACATTTCCGACGAGCGTTCCGCCTACATGACCCGCGAGCACAACGGCTCGCGCATGGTCACCATGGGCCCGGGCGTTGTGGGCACCGAGGTCGCCAAGAAGATCGCCCGCGAGTTCCTGCGCGCCCAGTACGCAGGCGGCCGTCACCAGATCCGTGTCGACATGCTCAACAAGATGGCCTAACGAGAGCCACCGAGAACTCGAACTTCTACCTCAACTTGTGAATTCAGACGAAAGGACGTTCTGATGAAGAAGACCATCGCAATCGGTTGCGACCATATCGTTACGGACGAGAAGATCTATCTGGCCGACCGCCTGGAGCAGGCTGGCTACAAGGTGCTCGACTGCGGCACCTACAGCCACACCCGTACGCACTATCCCATCTACGGTAAGGCCGTGGGCGAGGCTGTTGCCAGCGGCAAGGCCGACTTTGGCGTGGCCCTGTGCGGCACCGGCATCGGCATCACCAACGCCGTCAACAAGGTTCCCGGCGCCCGCTGCGCCCTGGTTCGCGACATGACCTCTGCCCTGTATGCCCGTCGCGAGCTCAACGCCAACATCGTGGGCTTTGGCGGCAAGATCACCGGCGAGTTCCTGATGGCCGATATCATGCTTGCCTTCCTGGAGGAGCCCTACGAGAAGACCCCCGAGCACGATGCTCTGATCGCCAAGATCGATGCCTGCAATAAGGCCGACGCCGAGGCTCAGGCTGACCCGCACTTCTTTGACGAGTTCCTCGAGAAGTGGGACCGCGGCGAATACCATGATTAGCGGGTATCCGGCGTAATTAACTAGTCCGTTGACGGCTCGCGTTTCTGTGATGGGGCGCGGGCCGGTTTTCTATCAGCCCTATTGACTTGGCGGGCTGTCGTAAGAAAGGGAAGGCTCCTATGGAGTTTGTTCTTGATAACGGTTCTATTCGTGTGGCACTGAGCACGGCTGGCGGATCGTTCACTTCGATTAAAGCCAACGGTCGCGAGTACCTGTGGCAGGGCGACCCGGCGGTCTGGTCGGGCCAGGCACCCATTTGTTTCCCGATCTGCGGCGGCCTTCGTGACGGTCGTGCAATGACCATGGGCGGCCGCGATGTCAAGCTTGCCCGTCACGGCTTTGCTCGCAAACAGGAGTGGAAGCTCGAGGAGCAGGGCGACAACATGGTCGCGCTGAGCCTAAGCTCTGCCGACCATGCCGAGTTGCTCGATCAGTACCCGTATCCGTTTAAGATCGTTGCTCGTTACACGATCGATGCGGAGAAGGTGGCCGTGTCGTACGAGGTGACCAATGAGGGCACCGAAGACATGCCGTTCTTTGTGGGCGGTCACCCTGGCTTTAAGTGCCCGCTTGACGAGGGCGAGTCCTATGACGACTACGAGCTCCGTTTTGAGCAGCGCGAGGCCGCCGAGCTCTGTACTGCCGTTCCCTCGACGGGCCTGATTGATGTTGAGCATCGCAGCAAGAACCCGATGGTTGGCCATGACCTGCCGCTGACCCACGAACTCTTTGACTTCGCAGAGACCATCTTTGACGTGCTCGAGAGCCGCGTGGTTACGCTGACCAAGAAGGCCGAGGACAAGGGCGTGCGCCTGACGTTCCCCGATATGCCGTACCTGATTGTGTGGAGCAAGCCCGAGGGGGACTTTGTGGCCGTGGAACCGTGGGGCGGCCTGTCCACCTGCTCCGACGAGGACGATATTCTGGAGCACAAGCGCGGCTGCCTGGTGGCCAAGCCGGGGGAGACCGTTACCCGCGGCTTTGATATCGAGATCCTTTAACGAGCTATCGTATGTTTGGGGCCGCGCGTGTCGTGCCCCGGAAACAGGAGTCCAACATGATTCTGACCGTTACCATGAACCCGTCGATTGATACGCGCTATCAGCTCGACAAGTTGATCATCGACGACGTGAACCGCGTGACGCCCGAAAAGACCGCTGGCGGTAAGGGCCTCAACGTGAGCCGCGTGTTGCTGCAGCTGGGAGATGACGTGCTCGCGACCGGTCTGCTCGGCGGCCACATGGGTGCCTATATGGCCGAGCTCATGGATGCCGACGGCGTCAAGAACGACTTTGTGCCCATCGCCGGTGAGACGCGCATTTGCCTGAATATTCTGCACGAGGGCAATCAGACCGAGCTTTTGGAGAGCGGCCCGCAGATCGCCCCGGCCGAGCTCGAGGCCTTTACGGCCAAGTTTGCCGAGCTTGCAGCGAAAGCGGACGTTGTGACGCTTTCGGGCTCGCTGCCGCGTGGTGTCGATGCCGGCTACTATGCCGAGCTCGTCAAGATCGCCGAGGAGGCGGGCGCCAAGGTGCTGCTCGACACCTCGGGTGCATCGCTGGAGGCCGCGCTGGAGTTCGATGCCAAGCCTGAGCTCGTAAAGCCCAACCTGACCGAGATTAACGGCCTGCTGGGTACGTCCTTTACGACCGATGATGTCGATGCCCTGCGCGAGGCGCTCGCCGCCGATGACCGCTTTGCCGGTATTCCCTGGGTTGTCGTTTCGATGGGCGCTGCCGGTTCGGTGGGCTTCCATGAGGGTCGTGCGTTCCGCGCCAAGACGCCCGCGATTGCGGCTGTGAACGCGACGGGTTCCGGCGACTCGACCATCGCCGGCTTTGCGCATGCCATTGCTGCCGGCGCCGACGACGTCACGGTGCTCAAGACCGCCAATACCTGCGGCAAGCTTAACGCCATGGATCCCAAGACCGGCCACCTGGTCATGGACCGCTGGGACGAGATCTACAACAACGTTGAAGTAACGGAGCTTTAGGGTTACGCGGTTTTACCAAACCGCGTAACCAGCCGACGCTGCAAACGCCCCTAAGCGGCAATCTGACGTTCAATCGTCGGGCATGACCAAAAGGTCAATGCCCTCCTCTTTCACGTCACCTTGCTCGCTTAGGGGCGTTTTCGCTGTCGTTGCCAAGACACCGGCGTTGCCTTGGTCGCAAGTAGTCATTGGGGACGCTCTTTAATGACTAGTCGTTTAAGAACGCTCCTTAAGAATGACCCCAATGACTACACTCAAAAACGGCGCCCGCCGGCGATGTTGCCGGCGGGCGCCGTTGTCTTGAAGACGAAATGATTCGTTTTCCTCCGTCCCCAAGGGATCATTACAACGAGTCGATAAAGCGCTGCTGGGCGGCGCGGCCGGCTTCGTCCCACTTAAAGACGCCGGCGTTGTCGAGCACGTGGCCAAACACCACGCCGACCTCCTCGTGCAGGATATCGATGGCGTTGTCGGCCGTAAGCTCGTCGGCGCGGCGAGCAAAGACGTCCTCGGCCCACGCGGCATGGCTGCGACAAAGATCATCGACCTCGAGCGCACCGGCAAGATCGTAGCTGGCATCGACCTTGGCTGCCAGCAGATGCTCACGGACAGCGCCAAGCTCGGAAACCAGGCGCGGCGGCAGAATGGCCAGGCCCATGACCTCGATCAGGCCGATGTTCTCCTTTTTAATGTGGTGGTACTCGGCATGCGGGTGGAATACGCCCAGCGGATGCTCGTCGGTCGTGATATTGCAGCGAAGCGCCAGGTAGGCCTCGTAGATCTCGCCGCCAGCGTTGCCGCGAGAGTCGACGCGGCGGATGACGGGCGTCACGGTGTTGTGCGCCACGCCATCGGCTGTGTGCGCGATAACGCCCACGGACTCATCGGTCCACTCGCGCCAGGCGAGGATAATCTTCTCGGCAGCGTCGAGCAGCTGAGCGCGGTCATGCGAGCGCAGGCGCAGCACCGAGAGCGGCCACTGCAGCACAGTACCGGTGACCTGGTCAAAGCCGGGCACGCTAAACTGCGAGACCTCGGCGGCGTGCATCATGGGGAACTCGTGCGCGCCGCCCTGGAAGTGGTCGTGCGACAAGATCGAGCCGCCCACGATGGGCAGGTCGGCGTTAGAGCCGATGAAGTAATGCGGGAACAGGTCCACAAAGTCGAGCAGGCAGGTCAGGCCCTTGCGGTCGACGTGCATCGGACGATGCTCGGAGCTCATGGCAATGCAGTGCTCGTTAAAGTACGCGTACGGGCTGTACTGGAAGCCCCAGCGCTCGCCGTCGAGCTGGATGGGGATAACGCGCAGATTCTGGCGGGCGGGATGGGCGCCGCCGTCGGCTGCAGCGGAGCGTCCGGGATAGCCCTCGTTTTCGATGCAGAGCTGGCAGGCGGGATACTTCTCGCCCGTGTTCTTGGCTGCACCTGCCGCGGCGATATCGCGCGGGTCCTTTTCGGGCTTTGACAGGTTGATAGTGATCTCCAGGTCACCCCAGTTGGTGGGGGTGTTCCATTTGATATTGCGCGCGATGGCGGCGCGGCGCACGTAGCCGGCGTCGCAGCACAGACCGTAGAACCAGTCGGTCGCGGCGCGGGGCTCGTTGACGCCCATGCGGCCGTTGAACTCCTCGTTTACAACCGAAGGCCTCGGCATCAGCGCGCCCATGATGCGCATGGCGATGCGGTCGCGGCCCGATGCAGTGTCCTCGGCAGCACCGTTGGCAACGGCGGCCTCGGCAAGCGCGGCAAGCGTGCCCTCCAGGTCAAAGTCGGGGAGTGTATCGGGGTGCACGAGCGAAATCTTCTCGGTCTTGAGCGCCCAGGTCATGTCGAGTGCGGGGCCTGTGGCGCCGATGCACTCCAGAATGGTGTTGTATGCCCAGATGCGATCGTCCTGTCCGATCATCGATCGGTGGATGGCATATTCGATGAGGCCCTGCGCGGCCTCGCGCACATCAGTCATTACAGCCATGCCGCGTAAGCCCCCTTGTCAGAGATGGCGTAGTGACGGGCAGAGCCTTCGCCCAGCCAGCCGTTCATCTTGGCGATGAAGGTGTCGACCAGGTCGAGCGGCACGAAGGCCTGGATGGTGCCACCAAAGCCGCCACCGTGGATACGAACGGCGCCGCGGCCGTCGAGCACGTGCTCGGCCAGCGCCAGGGCATACATGGAAGGCTGCTCGGAGCCCAGCTTGGCAACGACATTCTGCAGGTACATGGCAGAGCTGGCGCCGGACTCGCGCGTCAGGACCAGGAACTGATCGATGTCGCCGGCGTTGAGCGCTGCCCAGCGCTTGTCGACCAGGCCGTTTTCGTACCAGTAGTGAACGGCGCGCAGGCAGGCGCGGTCGCCCAGCTTGGCGCGCAGCTCGGGGAGCTTGGCGTCAAAGTCCGCCACGTTTACCTCGCACAGGCGTGCCTTGCCAAACTCGGCAGCGACGTCCTGCATCTCGCGCGGAACGGCGGCGTAGTCGTCGGTGGCGGCCACGTGGTCGGCACCGACCTTAACGAGCACGAGCGCATAGCCGTGATCCTCAAAGTTGAGCTCGAGCTTCTGGGTTTTAGGCTGAGCCTGGTCCTCAAAGTCCATGTAGGCAAGGCCGCCCATGCACACAGCGGCCTGGTCCATCAGACCGCAGGGCTTGCCGTAATAGTTGTTCTCGGTGCGCTGGCTCATCTGGGCGAGCGCGACGGGCTCGATGGCGGGTGCTCCCCAGAGCGTCTCCATGGCGCGACCGTATGCCGCCTCGACAGCAGCGGAGCTGGAAAGGCCGCCGCCCGAGGGGACAGAGCAGGTGAAGGCGAAGTCGAAGCCCTGGGGCTCAACGCCCAGAGCAGCGATTTCGTGGGCCATGCCGCGGACGAGGCTCGCGGACGTGCCCTTCTCGGACTCCTGAACGTCTAGCGTGTCGAGCGCGATTTCAATCGTGGGATAGCCCTCGTCGGCTACGCGAACCTTGTTGGAATCGGTTGCCACGGCGATGCCGTCGACGGCGACATCGAGCGAGCCGGCGATAACGTGGCCGCCCTCGTGGTCGGTGTGGTTGCCACTGATCTCGGAACGGCCGGGCGCGTGCACATAGAGCACCTGGCGGTCGCCGATGGGGCCAAACTCCTCCTCAAACAGTTTGGTGAGCGTGGCGAATGTCTTTTCGTCGGGGGTGGTCATGGGAGTCCTTTCCTTGGCGCGCACGGGTGGGTTTTGCGTCGTTATGAGTACGTTAACAACTTGAAGCGGCATGAACCAAGTGTTCACAATACCGCACGTTACGGGCTATGTTAACGTACTCATAACACATCGCTTGTCACTTTTTGAGAATCTGGTAATCGGTAGAAATTCAGCCGTGAACGGTACTGCCGTATGGACTTATAAAGCAGAAGAGATGCAGATAGAAAAAGTAGAGTACGTTAACATGCGTCCGACGATAGCGGGTCTCGGCGCGGGATGTATTTCTGCCCGGGCCGGCATTCACGCTATTCAGATCTCGCAAGGGTGAAGGTGATCCTGTGGCAAGGCGCCCGTCCAACGATACCAGTTCGCGTCCGGTCTCCATGGCCGACGTCGCCCGCGCTGCCGGCGTTTCGCAGCAGACGGTTTCGCGCGTCGCCAACGGCTTGTCTAACGTTAACGAGCAGACGCGCCAGCGCGTACAGGCCGCTATGCAAAAGCTCGGCTTTCGTCCGAGTTATGCCGGTCGCTCGCTGCGCGACGGCCGTTATCATTCGGTCGGCCTGTGCGTCAACGATGTGACCAAGTTCGGCAACCTCTCAATGATCGACGGCATCGCCAGCGCTGCTCGCGAGCATAATTGCGCCATCACGCTGGTCGAGATGTCCAAGACCGAGGAGTTTTCGCTTGCCGAGGCCACGCGTCGTATGGCCGCATTGCCGGTGGACGGCATCATCATCGGCATGAGTCGCATGGCGCCCGATTTTGAGACGTTTGATCCACTGCCGGGCATTGGCACGGTCATCGTTACCATGTACGCGCACCCGCGGGTGACCACGGTCGATTCCGACCATTACGGCTGCTCGCTATTGCTTATGGATCGCCTGTTTGAGCTAGGGCACGAGCAGATTCGCTATATTGGCGGCCCGTCATTCTCGGTCGACGAGCAATTTCGTCGCGCCGGTTGGCAGGATGCACTCGAGCGTAAACACATCGAGCCGGCAGAGCCGCTCGAGGGCGACTGGTCTGCCAACAGCGGCTACGAGGCCGGCAGGTACCTGGCCGAGCACGATCGCACCATGACGGCGATTTACGCGGCAAACGACCAGATGGC
Source organism: uncultured Collinsella sp. (assembly GCA_958427145.1). Lineage (GTDB taxonomy): Bacteria > Actinomycetota > Coriobacteriia > Coriobacteriales > Coriobacteriaceae > Collinsella. Next base: position 33,846 of record CAUAAZ010000004.1, on the reverse strand, counting down.
AAATGGTGCGATTGCAGCGCTGCGCGATAGCGGTCTGCGCGTGCCCGAGGACGTGAGCGTGGTGGGCGTCGACGATTCGCTCGATGATTTTGTGGCACACAACGAGCTCACGACCGTTCGATTCGATTTGCATCAGCGTGGACGCGAGGTGTTCGAGCACGCGGTTCCCAAGGCGGGGGCAACGGACAAAACCGTTGCCATTCGTATTCCCGGCCAGCTTATCGTTCGACATACCACGGCAGCTCCGCGCACATAGTTTTTGCAGGTCAATGGCGATATATTCCGCCTCAATAACAATCGATAAGGATGCTGGCAGATAGCCGTGGCTATGAAGACGAGTGCTATGATAGACGGGCTCTTTTGTCTATCTAGGAGGCTTTGCCTGATGGAGATCACCAAGGATATCCGCTACATTGGCGTCAACGATCACGACATTGACCTGTTCGAGGGCCAGTACGATGTGTCCGAGAACGGTATGGCATACAACAGCTACGTTATCTTGGGCGAAAAGATCGCTGTCGCCGATTCAGTCGACGGCGGTTTTGTTGACGAGTGGCTCGGCAACCTCGAGGCCGTGCTCGATGGCCGCACGCCCGACTACCTGATCGTCCATCACATGGAGCCTGATCACTCCGCCGGCATCGCTGCCTTTATGGAGCGCTATCCCCAGGCGCAGATCGTGGCCAGCATGGGTGCCTTCCGCATGATGGTCAACTACTTTGGCACCGACTTCCCCGAGCGCAAGATGGTCGTCAAAGAGGGCGATGTGCTCGACCTGGGCGGCCACAGCCTGACCTTTGTCGGCGCCCCCAACGTTCACTGGCCTGAGGTGATCTTCTCCTACGAGTCCACCGACAAGGTGCTCTTTAGTGCCGACGGCTTTGGCAAGTTTGGCGCCAACGACATCGAGGATCCCGAGGGCTGGGCTTGCGAGGCTCGCCGCTACTACTTTGGCATCGTCGGTAAGTTCGGCAAGTTCGTGCAGACCGTGCTCAAGAAGGCCGCCGACCTGGACATTCAGATCATCTGTCCGCTCCACGGCCCCGTACTGACCGAGAACCTGGGCTATTACCTCGACACCTATAACACCTGGTCGAGCTATCAGCCCGAGGACGAGGGCATCACGATCGCCTATGCGAGTGTGTATGGCCATCTGAAGGCTGCCGTCGAGGAGCTCGCATCTGCGCTTGAGGCTCGCGGCCAGAAGGTCTCCGTCTTTGACCTGGCTCGTGACGACATGGCCGAGGCCGTTGAGGATGCGTTCCGCTACGACCGTCTGGTGCTCGCCTCCATCACCTATCAGGGCGAGATCTTCCCGTGCATGAGCACCTTCATCCATACGCTCGCCGAGCACGCCTACCAGAACCGTACGGTGGCGCTCGTCGAGGCCGGCTCTTGGGCACCCGCGGCTGCCAAGGTTATGACCAAGGAGCTCGAGGGCATGAAGGACATCACCCTGACGCAGAACAAGGTGACTGTGCTGGGCTCGCTCAACGAAGCCTCGCGCGCTCAGATCGAGGCCCTCGCCGACGAGCTGTCCAAGTAGCGACACGCTCACTTTTGACGCTCAGCCATCACAACCACCACAAAGGGGACAGGCACCTTTGTGGTGGTTTTTGTTTAAGCGCCGGCGATGATGAGGGCTGGACGTGCGCTGTCGGTGGCCTCGGCGATTGAGGTGGCGACGGCATGATCGGGGTCACGGTCCATCACGATGGTGTCGACATCAGTCAGTTCGGCAAAGCGGTACATGCCGCGTCCGTTAACCTTGCTAGCGTCCATGAGGGCGACGCTTTGATGGGCTCCGGCGATCATAGCTGTTTTGGTCTCGGCCATCTGGGGAAAGTCGGTCGTAAAGCCGCAGCCGGGAACAAAAGCGCCAGGGCACATGACGGCAAGATCGGCGTGGACCATTTGGAGAGCCTGCATGGTAAGTGGGCCGTACAGATAGCGATGACCTTTGCGCAGTGCCCCGCCCAGCATGACGACATCGACCGAGGGCATGCTCTCGTCAATATAATCGGCGATGGTAATGTCGGCCGTGATAACGGTGATGCCGTCGCGCTGATCAAGGAGCCGGACGAACTCGAGCGCCGTGGTGCCCGAGTCGACGAGCAGCGTGTCGCCGTCATTGACGAGCTCGATGGCGCTTTGCGCGATGGCCTGCTTGGCGGCGACGTTGACATTGATGCGGCGATCCTGCGTGGAGACGGTCAGGCGCTTGTGAAGCGAAACGGCACCACCATGTGTGCGGCGCAGCTTGCCTGCTTCGGCGAGCGCGTCCAGGTCGGCGCGGGCGGTGACGGAGGACACGCCAAAGGTCTGGGCGATTTCTGCTACCTGCACCGAGGCGTTGTGCTCGAGCATTTCCATGATGGCGGCGCGGCGTTCGTCGGCAAAAGCACGGTTGGTAGCTTGGGCCATGTCTGCTCCATTCTCGGCTAAATTTGCAGGAATTGTGTTGACTCTATTTTCGTTCATTTTCTTTTTGAGTAAGAAAACACCTTTCGATTACTTATCTTTTCTATAAAAGAAAGACGCTCAACGCCCAAAATTCAATATCGAACACGCCCACTCGGCTCCAATTCCTTCCGTTTACTTTTCAAAAACGACGGTATTGACCTGCATGGGCTCAATATCTCGCACGTGCAAAGACGCTGAATTTCATACAATGAGCGCAGTAAAACGCAAGGTAAAACGCCTTGTGAACAACTACGCCCGATGTCCAGATGCGGGCGAGGGAGAGGAGCAAACGCTCATGGCACTTGTTACCACCGAAAAGATGCTCAAGGACGCTCAGGCCGGCCACTACGCCGTCGGCGCGTTCAACGTCGAGAACCTCGAGTTTGTTATGGCCGTTCTGGCCGCTGCCGAGGAGACCAAGTCCCCCGTCATCATGCAGACCACCCCGGGCACCATCAAGACCGCTGGTCTGGACTACTTCTACGGCATGGTCAAGGCTGCCGCCGAGCGCGCTTCCGTGCCCGTCGCTCTGCACCTCGATCACGGCGATGGCTATGACCGCTGCATGCAGGCTTTCCGCACCGGCTACACCTCTGTCATGATCGACGGCTCGCACGAGTCCTTCGAGGATAACATTGCCCTGACCAAGTCCGTCGCCGACGCTGGCCGCGCCATGGGTGTGCCCGTCGAGGCTGAGCTCGGCAAGGTTGGCGGCAAGGAGGACGACGGTCCCGCGGTTGAGGGCGAGAGCCCCTACACCGATCCGGCCGAGGCCAAGGAGTTCGTCGAGCGTACCGGCTGCACCTCCCTCGCAATTGGCGTTGGCACCAGCCACGGTGTGTACACGAGCGATCCGCACATCGAGCAGTCCGTGGTCAAGGCCATCCGCGACGCCGTCGACGTGCCGCTGGTCCTGCACGGCACCTCCGGTGTGCCCGATGAGCAGGTTGCCGAGGCCGTGAAGAACGGCATCTGCAAGGTCAACTACGCCACCGAGCTGCGTCAGGCCTACACCAAGGGCTTCATGGCCTACATGGCCGAGAACCCCGCCTGCTTCGATCCCAAGAAGCCGGCCAAGGAGGGCATGCGTGAGATCACCGAGCTGGTTAAGATCCGCATGACCAACCTCAACTCTGTGGGCAAAGCAGAGTAACAGCAAGGGAACTCTGATCCCACCGGGCCGTCCGGAAACGGAAAAGGGCCTATCTCTCAGAACGTCCTCGGACATGTCGGAAGCCCCGCTGCGCGCTACGCGCTGCGGGGCTTCCTCCGTCCTGCGGAATGTTCTGAGAGATAGGCCCTTTTCCGTTTCCGGACGGCCCTGCTCGATCGCCCTTGTGGCGTTAGGGCGGAAAGGATGGGGCGCGAGGGGCGCTTTGTTGATGAGGGGTTAGTATGCCCGGGCTTGGTTGGGGAAGGTTTTGTCTAGAGATGCTTGGAGCTTTTCGAACGATGCTCGTAAGTTGTGGCTCTGGTCGGTTGAGCGTTTGGCTTTTGTGGTTGGGGAGTCGAGGAGGCCGTTTCTCTGTGTCGGGGGGAAGGAGAAAAGGTCTGCATGTGTTAGGGATGGCTGCTGTGCTGCGTCATTGGAAGAATGCATGCTTATGCGGCCTCCTCGATGTCCACCAAAAGGTTGCGCACGGGGTGTGCTGCTAGGTCCCGTGCGTTGGCAGTATTATGCCGCGGCTGTTGCAAAGAAGCGCTAAAGAAAGGCTTAATCAGATTTGATGTAACAATGAAACCGCAGGTCAAAGCTATCGGGTAACACTCTTGAAAGGTTTTGAGCTTAAGGGCTTTCTAAGGTTTGTGGCGCGGATGTGGCTCGCCTGTGTGGGGCGTGTGGACGGCTCGTTCTTAGCGCTGCGGCTCTGCGGCCCGCACCCGCTCGATGACCTTTTCCATGGTGGCATCGATGCGGTCTTTCTTGAGCTCACATTCCCAGACGGTGATGGGCGTCCAGCCCATTTGGGTAAGTGCGTTGATGGCTGCTCGGTCGCGCTCGACGTTGCGGCGAAACTTTGCCTCCCAAAACTCAACGTTGCGCTTGGGCTGGCTTGGATTGCACTTAGGGCAGCGATGCCAAAAGCAGCCGTTGACGAAGATGGCGATCTTGCGCCCGGGGAAGGCGATGTCGGGCTTGCCGGGTACCTTCCATTCCAAACGATAGCCCGTAAGGCCCGCGGCCCGCAGGCGCTGTCGTACGAGCAGCTCGGGCTTGGTGTTGGCGCGCTTGTTGCCCTTCATGGACTTTTTGATGGCGGCGCGACGGCGCACCAGTTCACGCTCGTCGGCGGAAAGGTCCGAGGTGTCGATGCCGTCCAGCAGGCCGGGCTTGGGGCGCTTCTTGCTGCGGCGCTTAGGTGCGCGTTTGGGCTTGGAAGCGGGCTCGTCGGTCGTGGCGGCCATGGCATCTTTGGCAGTGCTGTTGGCCTCAAGCCGATCTTCCTTTAACTCAATCAGCGCATCGATAAGCCCTTTGTCGGCGGGCATCCACTCAACGGTGGCAAGCGAGGTGCGTGGAATCCAGCGGATATCGAGCTGGCGGTCGTGCTTCTGGGGCTCGCCGGACTCTTTGGCCATCGAGCAGTAGTAGCACTCCATGGAGAGATGAAAATCGGGGTAGTCGTACTCAACGGTATAGAAATCGCGCAGGTTGGTGACTTTTACCTGCAGTTCTTCCATGAGCTCGCGGCGTACGGCGTCCTCGGGCGTCTCGCCGCGCATGAGCTTGCCACCGGGGAACTCCCAAAGTCCCTGCATGTCGCCGTAGCCGCGCTGCACGGCAAGCAGCTCGTCAGATCCATCCTTGCGAATGATCCCAGCGGCAACATGAACAGTCTTCAACAGGAGTCCTCTCTCAACATCAACACGTGGCAGGGTAGCTACCCCTACCTTACACAACGGTAAGGCAAGCGTAAGCCATATCGATGGTAGCCGACTCGTCTTCTTGCGACTATAGATGCCGTAGACTAATTGCAAGAAAGGACTCGGTATGCAAACCACGCACATGGCGACCCCGGTACTGGAGGTCGCGCATCTCGAAAAAGTATATGGAGCGCTGGGCAACGTGACCCGCGCGCTCAACGACGTCAACTTTACCGTCAATCGCGGCGAGTTCGTGGGCATCATGGGCGCCTCGGGCTCGGGCAAGTCGACACTGCTCAACTGCGTGTCGACCATCGACAGCGCCACGAGCGGCATCATTCGCATCAACGGCCAGGATGTGACGCGCATGAAGCAGGCCAAGCTTTCGCAGTTCCGCCGCGAGGAGCTCGGCTTTATCTTCCAGGACTCCAACCTGCTCGATACGCTCACGGCACGCGAGAACATCGCCCTGCCGCTCACCATCGCCCGCACTAACTCGGCAGAGATCTCGACTCGCGTGCAGGATGTTGCAGCGCGCCTGTCCATCAGTCAGGTGCTCGACAAGTATCCCTACCAGATGTCCGGCGGTCAGCAGCAGCGCGTTGCCGCGGCTCGCGCGCTCGTCACCGACCCCACTATGATTATGGCCGACGAGCCCACCGGCGCCCTCGATTCCAAGAGCGCTCGCCTGCTGCTCGAGAGCCTGGAGGCCCTCAATCGCCGCCTGCGCGCCACCGTGCTCATGGTCACGCATGACAGCTTTGCTGCCAGCTACACGAGCCGTGTGTTGTTTATCCGCGACGGCAAGATCTTCACCGAGCTGCGCCGCGGCGACACCGACCGCCGAGAGTTTTTCGACCGCATTATGGAGGTCGTTGCCATGATGGGCGGTGAGGGCTCCGATGCTCTGTAAACTCGCTTGGGGCAACGTCCGCCGTGCCGGCCGCGACTACCTCGTCTACCTTTTGACGCTCACCCTGGGCGTCACGGTCTTCTATGCCTTTAACACCATCTCGATGCAGGTTGACATCGCCGGAATCGATGAAAAGGGCTTGGCGCAGGTAATGGGCAGCATGCTCGGCGACCTGACGTACTTTTTGGCCGGTGTTATGGCCTTTTTGATGGTGTATGCCAATAACTTCATCATGAAACGCCGCAAGAAGGAGTTTGGCCTGTACCAGGTGCTCGGCATGGGGCGCGGGCGCGTCGCCACGATCATGGCGCTCGAGACCGTGATAGTATCGGTCGTGGCCTTTGTCGCCGGCATTGTGCTGGGTGTGGGACTCTCCCAGCTCATGACGTTCTTTACGGCCTCGCTCTTTAAGACACAGATCGCCAATTTCCACTTCTTTTTCTCGGTGCATGCGTTCAATCTGACCCTTGCCTGCATGCTCGTAATGTTTGTGCTCACGCTACTGCTGAACCTTCGCGCCGTGCGTCGTACCAAACTCATCGAGCTTATGGGTGCCGAGCGTCGCAACGAGAGCATCAAGACACGCAACCCCTGGATTGCGATTGCCATCTTTGCTGTGGGCGTGGTGCTTGTGGGCGTGGCCTATTACCGTCTGCTCCGTGATGGGTTCCCGCTAACCGCGACGGACAGCAAGCTGCAAGAGGCCATGAACCAGTTTGGTATTACAACCGCTATGGTTACCGTGGGCACCTTTGCCCTGTTCTGGGGACTCTCGGGCATGCTCATCAAGCTGCTGCAGAGCCTGCGCGGCGTGTATTGGCGCGGCCTCAACATGTTTACCGTGCGCCAGCTTGCGGCCAAGGTCAACACGGTGTGCTTTTCGATGGGCGTCATCGCGATGCTCCTGTTTTTGGCCATCACCTCGGTGACGTGCGGTATGTCGATTGCCAACGTGATGAACGAGAATCTGGAGCGCTATAACCCTGTTGACGTGTCTCAGACGTATGTCTATTACACGCCCGATACGCTCGACTACTACAAAGAGTACGTCAATCCGTCTGAGGCCGATCGCATGGTGCTGGCCGATAGTACGGTCGATTTGTACTCCGCATGGCACGGCGATCGTGTCGACCCCGATAACGTTGCAGACGGTATTAAAGGCAAGTCGGCGGACAACAACGACGAGACCGGCAAGAAGGTCAATATCGCCGATGTTGCCGGTGAGCATGTGCAGATCGATTCGTATCTGAGTTACCCGCTTGGCGGCTCGGATCCTTCGGTGACCCCAAGTGAGATGTGCAAGACCATGGGCGAAAAGCTTCCCAAGGCGTTCGGGGGTAGCAATGCCGACATGACAGGCCTGTCTGTGACGCCGGCAAGTCAGTACAACAAACTGCGCCAGATGATGGGCAAGGAGCCGGTGCACATCGGTCACGACCAGTATCTGCTCACGTGTGATATGGGCGGCGAGCTGGTCGACCTGTACACCAAGTATATGGCTGGCGGCCATACCCTTACCTTGGGCGGGCATACGCTCAAGCCCGCAACCGATAAGTCGGACGAAGATACGGCGGCCATCGCCAACTCGGCGATGGGCAGTAATGGGGGTACCGTCGTCGTTGCCGACGAGCTGTTGTCCCAACTTAATCTGCAGCCGTATTCCAGTAGTCTGCTCGTTAACTACAAACAGGGGATGGATACGACCGAGGCAGACGAGAGTATTAAATACACTGTGCTCGACAATCTGCTCGTTGACGGCAAGGAGCCGGGGTCGTGGGGAACCTTCATCACACGCTCCGAGATGTACGCGCAAGCAGCACAAATGAACGGTCTTATTAGCTACCTAGCCATCTACATCGGCTTTGTATTGGTCGTTGCATGCGCGGCGATTCTGTCGATTCAGCAACTCTCCAACGTGGCCGACGGTAGCCGCAGCTATCGTGTGCTGGCACAGATTGGCTGCGACGACCGCCAGATTCGCCATTCGGTGATGGCACAGCAGGCGGTATTCTTCCTGTTCCCGCTGGCAGTGGGCCTGGTGCACTCCTTTGTGGCACTTAAGGTGATCATCGAGCTGGTGAGCATTTTCGGAAATATGAGCATCGGCGGCACCGTGGGCCTCACCTGTGCAATCTTCCTGGCAGCCTATGGTGGCTACTTCCTGGTGACCTACCTCATGAGCACCGGCATGGTGCGAGCCGCCATCGCCACCCGCTACAGCGAGTAACAAGCGGGCAAAACCGTCGCAAAATCAGAGGCGTATGACTGCCGCGAAGGGACCAGGGGCCCTTTCGCGGCGGTTTTTGCCTATCTGGGGGTGTCTCGGATACAAGTGAGTAGACTTTTTTGAACTTGCCGAGCACATCGTGACAAATGATCTATAAAACTGCAGGTCAGAACTGTGGCGTTTTGGGGCGTGCTTGGCTTCCTGAAAAAAGCCTACTCACTTGGTTTTTCTGCTAGAAAACCGCCGCGAGGGAAGGCAACTCCCTTACGGCGGTTTGGACGTTTGCCCAGATAAAACCTGCCAAAATAAACCTGTTCCTTTTTGGCAGGTTAGCGCTCCCAGAAGTGGAGGATGAGCGTGGTGCCTTTTAGCGGAGGGGGCATATTGATTAATTCGGGTAACAGTTTTTTAACGCTGGGGACGATGTTAAAATAGCCAAAATGCTATCTAGGAGCTTTGAATTTATGGCAATCGAGGCGGCTAATCTACAAAACGTGAAGCGTTCGTTCCTCTGGCATTCAATTATGTTGTTTATAGGGGCGGCTGGTCTGTATTGTATGGCGCCAAGTATTTATGCGGGCCTTTCTGGCACCGTTCTTATCGGCCTGCATCTGCTTTCGGGCTTCTGTGTGGGTCTCATCTCTCGCCCCGTGAGACCGGGTATTTCCAAACGGCTTTTTGGACTTATGCTCGTAGATATTGCACTTCTTGCGATGTTCACGGTATCTCTTAATGTGTTTCATCAATTTCATGGTGTGGTTTCGGCGCTCGCGTTCATTTTGTTGTTGCTAGCCCCCTTGCTTGTCGCTTGCTGTTCTTGGGCGCTTGGCGGTGAATTCGCAAACATGCGTGCGGGATCAACGGGGAAACATGTAGTCGATGGCCCTGTTCTCCATGGGTATCCTGAGCTCGCCCTTTACAGCCCCGTTGTACTCTTGATTGCTTTGCTTGTTGGCCTTCAGTTTCTTCTCGCCCCGTTGATGGAGTCCGTCGGTTCTTTCCTTTCCGTTAACGCCGAGATGGGGGTTGCTGCCTCGCTCGTCGAACCTCTTGCGTTTGGTAATGCTGCCGTTGTTCTTGATTTGGATTGTTTGTTTTCGCGCAATATAAACATCGGTGCTGTGCTCCTGAGCTTTGGTGGGCATCAAGAGATCGCACTGCTTCTGGTGACTGTCTTGGGCAGCATCCTTGTCAGGGCCATAATGCGATCCTTACCCGACTTAACGAGCGCTTTTTCTGCGGATGCCAAATTAGGAGGAAAACGCTCTGCAGTTGCCGATATCCCTGCGACTTTGGGTTTTTCTCAAAGGGAGTCCGCGGTTTTCTCTATGAGGATAGAGGGAAAAACGTACGAGGAGATTGCTTCTGCCTTGGATATTTCCCCGTCTACCGCCCGTACCTATTTGTCGCGGGCCTTGACTAAAACCGGATATAAAAGCATTTCAGAGGCGACAGCTGGACTTCTTTTGTCAAAGGATACGTGGCATTTCGACGCAACAAAAGGCCATGATCACCGTTCAGAATCACTGAGGTCCTTATCGTCCAATCGGAGCTGCAGGATAGTCTTCGCCTGCTTCCTGTTTATGTATGCGTCTGGAATGGGCATCGAGGAAATCCTCATATGCTTCGGCTTTGAGCATGATGTGATAATCCTGTCGATAGCTATAGTGCTTTTGGCCCTGTGTTGCCATGCGGCTATACGGTGGATGTCTGAAATGCATTTGTGCCTTTCGCCCGAACTTACTCTTTCTTCGGTGTCTGTGGGTGCTGGGGCAACGTTCTGGGTTCACGATGTGGTAAGTCGACTGTACATTTTCTTTGAGTCCGTTGGGAGCGGTGAGGCCGTTGACGGCCTTTTGCCTGCTTTACGCGTGACCGCGTTCCTTGTCGTACTTATCCTTCTGACTTATTCGCTGCTATCCTTGCGTGCGAAAGATGCAGTCCCGGCGGGTAATCGACGCGATGCCGCACGCGAGGTTTTCTTGAAGCTTGGCTTTACGCCACTTTATGCTGACATCATGGCATGCGTTCTTGATGGCAGTGGATCCACCGAGATTTGCGCACATCTTAACGTTGCTCGGGGAACCGTCAAAGAGGCTAAGAGCAAGAGCTATGCCTTGCTTGGAGTTCACTCGGAGCGTGAACTTAGAGATAAGGTATTTTGTCTTATAGCTGATGTTTTAGAAAATGGCAGGTAGAAGCCTGTAGACAAACAAGGTCACAAGTCCATCCCATACGTCTACAGACAGTTCAGACGATGAAGGCGATACTTCCGGACAACGGGTCCGACGATCCGTACGTTGCGAACCGGAGGTGCTTGCCGTGAAGACTTGTGATTGCCTCGCATATGTACGACTTAATTTAGAAGTTCTTGCGCGAAACCGGGGAATTATGTTGCTGACGGCGCTGCTCGCGCTCGTATTCTGCATCCCGGTTTTTCTATCCGTTCCAACGGGAGCAGATTATCTATATGGCAGAGGTTCCATCAAGGAGCAGAGGGCATTGTTGGTCTCTCAAGTCTCTGACGGCGTTTATGACACTGCCCCACAGGAGCTTAACAGCATCATTGCCGACGAAAGGGCGTGTCTTGATAGAGCGCTTAAAAGTAAGACAGACTCCAGAGGGTATTACGATGCGATTGCCGATTATGACAATCTATTGCTCAAGGAATACCGGCTCGGTTATTTGAATGGCGTTGATTCGGAGCTATCGCTTGAGGCCCAAGAGCGTCTTCCCCGAGCCATAGCAATGCTGCCCCATCCGGAATCGTACGGCTCAACAACAAAAATGCCTGGGATGATTCTTCTTGCATATTATTGCGGCGCTGTTCCTGCAATAGCGTGGCTTTTAGTTCCGGTTCTCGTCCTCTATATGTCGCTTGAGGGGGATGGAAAGCGGTTCTACGATCGGGCTTTGTTGTCAAAGTTAGAGATGAATGCATGCCGCGTTCTCGTCTCTGGCATTGCATCGATGACGGTTTTGGTTCTGGCGTTGGCTCCCTGTTTTGTATTGGCAACGGTGCTTAACGGTGCCGGTCAGACGGAGTACCCAGTCGTATTCATTCAGTATGGTGACGTGGTCGAAAGAACTGTGTTAGTTCAGCTTGGGCTATTTGCTGTCTTTGAGGTTGCGTTGTCTATGATGTTTGCTTGTTTGGGCGTGTGCGTATACGCAGGAAGCAGAAACAGGGCCATTTCGTCCATGGTGGTCGCTCTTGTGGGGGGCATAAGCCAGCTTCCGTTTTATGCGAGCAAAGATGCTCCATGGCATGCGTTGCTGCCGTATATGGTGCCGAGCTATTCTGTCTCTTCGCTTGCACTCGGCGGCGCTTCTTACGCCAATGGAGCTGAGGTATCACTCGTTCCTGAAGCCAGTGCGCTGCACTGTTTCTTTGCCGTAATGGGCACGCTTGTTGTCTGTGCGTTGGGAATCATCTCGTTTTCGCGCCTAAAAAGCAAGAATCGCTGGGCCTGGAACCATATTAGTCCGGATAGTTTGGGCGAGAAAAGCTTGCTCTCTCTGTCGTTGGATGTGTTGACGGTTGGAAAAAACCAGCTGGCAAAGGGATTGCAGTTTGATATGCCCGCTGGCCAGATATGGGGTCTTGTCGCGCCAAATGGATATGGCAAGACTACGTTACTTAATGCTCTTTGGGGAGACGCTGGGCCATCAGTGCGCGTGTCAGGTTCTCTCTGTTTTCATGCAAAAGCATGTGTCGACTGTGAGGAAATGAGAAAGGAATTCTTCTTGGTTCCGAATGGGCCGTCTCTATTGATTCCATACATGACAGTCGCTTTCCATCTCGACCGATGCAGGCGAATTTGGCATTCACCTCGCACTTTGGACCAAGTGCTTGATCGCTTTGACTTGACTGGGTTGAAGAATACGCCCGTATCTAGGCTGTCTGATGGAAATAGACAATTACTCAATGTGGCGATGGCGTATATGTCCTATTGCGAAGTCGTCCTTTTGGATGAGCCCATGAATGCACTTGATGTGAGACACGTCGCAATCGTTTCGAATGCTCTTAGAGACGATGCGGGTAGGGGGGCGCATGTCATTATCTCTTCTCATCTAATCGGAAATCTCGAATCGCTTTGCGATGCTTCCGTATTGTTCACACGAGATGGCTCTCGTGTCGTTACCCGAGAAATGGGAGGTGATTCGAAATGGATCGGTAATGTGTACGCGCAGCTTTTCAAGACGAACGATAACAAAAACTAGGAAAGGAAGATAACCATGAAGCGAAATGTAGCGAAGAACTATGTGAAGGCAATGTGCGCATGTATTATGTTCGCTCTGTCGATGGCCGTAATTCCCACTTATGCGTCGGCGCAACCAGATGCAGGTTCTGTTGCACCTTGTCGTCTTGTGACGGCGGATGTCTTGGACACCTACAAATCGTTCTCCACTGCAAACCACCCGAGCGAGAATATTGATTGCTTCGATCAGACATACAAGAGGCTGTCTTTTAAAACTTCGTATTCTCGTACGGGGCAAACGATTCTCTATACGGGTGCAGCGTTAAGCCCGCGCGGCAACGGGATGCCCGGGTTTGAGACAAAATATCAGTGCACATATCGTACCTGGTAGATAACTCTAGGATCGGATCTCTCCGAATTACTTTGCGGCGGACTTGTTTAACGCTGCTGCCCCTTCGTTCATCTCAATCTGTAACACCTGGCTGGCAAAAACGTCTCTACCTGTTACAGATTGAGACTATTCGACGCGCACTCTATAACTCGTCTCGATCTGTAACAGTAAGACGGCGATTTGTCCTCTACGCGTTACAGATTGAGGCGAATGAAATCATGAACCAAAAACCGCCGCGAAGGGAGACAACTTCCCCGCGGCGGTTGGCGTTTGCCCAGATAAAACTTGCCAAAATAAACCTGTCTCTTTTTGGCAGGTTAGCGCTTTCAGAAGTGGAGGATGAGCGTCGTGCGGTTTTGCTGCTCAGTTTTGACCAGGATGTTGAGGATGTGGGTCTTGACGGTGCCCACGGCAAGGAATAGCTCGTCAGCGATCTCTTGGTTCGATTTGCCCAGTACAACCAGACGCAAAACCTCGGCCTCGCGGTTGGAGAGCTTGTAGTCGCTGGGGACGTTCTTAAACGACTAGTTATTTAAGAACGTCCCCAATGACTACTTTGCGGGTAGTTAAAAGAGCCCCATCCTAAATTAGCTACCCCGCCAACACCGCAGGTAGAGCAAAAGTCAGCGAAAGCCCGCCAGAGCGAGCAAGGTGCCTTGAAGCGAGGCGGCATTGACCTTTTGGTCATGCCGTCGAAGCTGAAAGGCAGATTGCCGCTCTGGCGGGCTTGCAGCGTCGAGCAGTTACGCGGTTTGGTAAAACCGCGTAACTAAATACGTTCCGCGATCTCGTGGATGAGGTAATCGGTCTTTTCCCAGCCCAGGCACGGGTCGGTGATCGACTTGCCAAAGACACCGCCGTCGACCGGCTGGTTGCCGTCCTCCAGGTAGGACTCGATCATAAAGCCCTTGACCAGCTTGGAGATGGACTCGTTGCGGCGGCAGCTGTCGAGCACCTCCTTGCAAATGCGGTACTGCTCCAGCGGGCGCTTGCCCGAGTTGTCGTGGTTGCAGTCGATGACCGCCGCCGGGTTGGCGTAGCCGGCGTGCTCGGTATAGCGCTCGGCCAGGCGCTCCAGGTGCTCGTAGTGGTAATTGGGGTAGGTACGACCATCGAGACCGATGTAGCCACGCATAACGGCGTGTGCGAGCGGATTGCCGTCGCACTCGACCTCCCAGTTGCGGAAGATGAAGCTCTGGTGCGCCTGCGCGGCGTAAATGGAGTTGAGCATAACGGTGGTAGAGCCGGCAGTGGGATTCTTCATGCCGACGGGTACCGAAATGCCGCTCGACACCAGGCGATGCTCCTGGTTCTCGACCGAGCGCGCACCCACGGCAACATAGCTCAGCAGATCAACGAGGTACTGGTAGTTGGACGGATAGAGCATCTCGTCGGCGGTGAAGAAACCGGTCTCCTCAATAACGCGTAGGTGCATATGGCGGATTGCCTTGACGCCCTCGAGCAGGTCGTCGGGAGCCTCGGGGTTGGGGTTGTGCAGAAGACCCTTGTAACCGGTGCCCTTGGTACGCGGCTTATTGGTGTAGACGCGCGGAATGATGATGAGCTTGTCCTTGACCTCCTCGGCGGTCTTGGCCAGTCGGTTCATGTACTCAAGCACCGAATCCTCGCGGTCGGCAGAGCACGGGCCGATGATGAGCACCTTGCGCGCGTCCTCGCCGGTAAAGACCTTGGCGACTTCGGCATCGAAAGCCTGCTTTTTGGCGGTAAGCTCTGCGGAAAGCGGCATTTCCTCGCGGATCTCCATGGGGATCGGCAGCTTGCGTTTGAAATCCATGGCCATGCGGGGCCTCCTTTATCAATTAACGGCAACAATTGGCGAATTCTCGAATGCTCGGCATTATCCGCTGTCGCACGCTAAAGTGCAAGCGAAACCTGCCGAAAAGGGACAGGTTTATTTTGGTCGGTTTTATCTGGGGAAATGTCGGCGCTCGCCGGAAGGGGGGACCGGCGTACGACACGCTGGAGCAAGTTGGGTCTCCTGCGGCATACCCCGTGGACAAAAAATGGCAAATATGAGTACTGCTGCTAGCTTAGTATCATATCGACCTTACAAGATAATAGACACAACATTAAATATGTTCATTAACGTTGGCACACAGAAGCATGTTACCGGGCGTTTTGATCAATTTGATGGCATATCTAGGCCGCAAAGACGTCGTTTGGGGCAGTTTTGGCTGTTACTAAAAAGGTGACAGTACTCATATTTGCCATTTTTTGCCCACGGGGCCTCGAAGGGGCTGTCAATCAGGTCCCAGGGGAGGCGGTTCGAGGGTCGCAAAACAAAAACGGGGGCGCAGGTTGCCCTGCGCCCCCGTTCTCGGGCGTCATCCGTTTCCTGCGGCCGAATCTACGCCGCTTCGTCGAACTGCGAATTGTACAGATCGGCGTAGAAGCCGCCCTGGGCGAGCAGCTCGTCGTGCGTGCCCTTTTCGACGATGTCGCCGTCGCGGATTACCAGGATTACGTCGGCGTTTCGGATTGTGGATAGGCGATGCGCGATGACAAAGCTGGTACGGCCCTGCATCAGCGCATCCATGGCGCGCTGGATGAGCTCCTCGGTGCGGGTATCCACGTTGGAGGTCGCCTCGTCCAGAATCAGCGCCGGGCGGTCGGCCAAAATGGCACGGGCGATGGTCACGAGCTGGCGCTGACCCTGCGACAGGTTGGTGCCCTCCTCGTTGATCATAAAGTCGTAGCCACCGGCAAGCGTATGGATAAAGTGATCGCAGCGTGCAGCGCGCGCGGCGGCCTCGACCTCGGCATCGCTCGCATCGGGGCGTCCGTAACGGATGTTCTCGCGGATGGTGCCGTTAAACAGCCAGGTGTCCTGCAGCACCATGGCAAACTCGCCGCGCAGCGCCGCGCGGTCCCAGTCGCGCACGTCGACACCTTCGACGCGCAGCGAACCGCCGTCCACATCGTAGAAGCGCTGCAGCAGCTTAATGAGCGTGGTCTTGCCGGCGCCGGTGGGGCCGACGATGGCGATGGTCTGGCCGGGCTTAGCCTCGCAGCTAAAGTCATGGATGATGGTCTTGTCGGGCGTGTAGCCAAACTTGACATGGTCAAACTCCACGTGGCCGGGGCGCTTCTCGGGAATCTGCGCGTCGGCCTTCTGCTCCTCCTCGGGCGCGGCCAGGAACTCAAAGACGCGCTCGGTGGCGGCAGCCATCGACTGCATCGTGTTGCTCACATTGCCCAGCTGCTGCACGGGTTGCGTAAAGTTGCGAACGTACTGGATAAAGCTCTGGATGTCGCCGGGCGTGGCATTGCCGGTCAGCGCGAGTTGCGCGCCCACCACGACGACGCCCACGTAGCCCATGTTGCCCACCAAACTCATGAGCGGCATCATCAGGCCCGACAGGAACTGCGAGCGCCAGCCACTAATAAAGAGGCGGTCGTTTTGGCGGTCGAATTCCTCGATCGAAGCCTCGGCGCGGTCGAACACCTGGATGACGTTCTGGCCGGCAAAGTCCTCCTCGATGATGCCGTTGACGGCGCCCAGAACCTGCTGCTGCTCGCGGAAGTACGGCTGCGAGAAGTGAATCATCACGGTCAGGATAATCGCAGCGGCCGGCAGCGTGAGCACGGTGACGCCGGTGAGCGGCAGGCTGATCGACAGCATCATGACGAGCACGCCGATAATCTGCGTCACCGACGTGATGAGCTGGGTCACGCTCTGGTTGAGCGACTGACCCAGCGTATCGACGTCGTTGGTGATGCGGCTGAGCACATCGCCCTTGCTGTGACCGTTGAAGTAGCTCATCGGAACGACAGCGATCTTGGCGGCGATCTCCTTGCGCATGCGATAACAAATCTTTTGCGTGACGCCGGTCATGAGCCAGCCTTGGATCAGGCTGCAGACAGAACTCGCCAGATACAGACAGAGCAAAAAGCCGAGCGTCTTGGCGATCCAGGCAAAGTCGACATCGCCGGTGCCGTTGACCTTGGCGACCAAGCCCTCGAACAGTTTGGTGGTAACCTGGCCGAGCACCTTAGGTCCCACAATGTTAAAGATGACCGAGCACACGGCAAAGGCGACGGCGGTAAACACGGCAATCTTGTGCTGGCCGATATAGCCGAGCAGCTGCCTCATGGTGCCCTTAAAGTCCTTGGCCTTTTCGCCGCGACGCATGCCGCCCATGCGGCCCATGGGACCACGCTGGCGGGTGGGCTTGGGAATCTGAGTCTTGGTCTCGTCTGCCATTAGCGCTCGCCTCCTTCCGTGACGGCTGCAATTTCTTCTTGGGTAAGCCCCAGCTCCTCGGTGGAAAGCTGCGACTGTGCGATCTCCAGGTACGCCGGGCAGCTGCGCAGCAGCTCTTCGTGCGTACCGGTGCCCACCACGTGGCCGTCGTCGAGCACGATGATCTGGTCGGCGTGCATGATGGTTGCGATGCGCTGGGCCACGACCACGAGCGCGGCGTCGGTAACGTTTTTGGCAAGCTCTTCGCGCAGGCGAGCGTCGGTCTTGTAGTCGAGGGCGCTAAACGAATCATCGAAAACCACGACCTCGGGCTTTTTGGCCAACGCGCGGGCGATGGCCAGACGCTGGCGCTGACCACCCGAAACATTGGAGCCGCCCTGGCTGATAGGGGAGTCGTACCCGTCCTCGCGCTCGGCGATAAAGTCCTCCGCCTGGGCGACGCGTGCTGCCTGGCGCATATCCTCGTCACTCACCATGTCGCCGGCAAACTTGAGGTTGCTCTCGACGGTGCCCGAGAACAGACGCCCCTGCTGCGGGATGTAACCAATGCGGCGGCGCAGCTCGGAAAGGGTCATGTCGCGCACGTCAATGCCGTCGAGCGAAATGCTGCCGCCCGTGACGTCGTACAGGCGCGGAATCAACTGCACGAGCGTGGACTTGCCCGAGCCCGTGGAGCCAATGATGCCGAGCATCTGACCGGCATGCGTGGTGAAGTTCACGCCGCTGATGACATCGGCGCGGGCATCGGGATACTGGAAGCTCACGTCGCGGAAGGTGAGCTCACCGCGCGGCGCGCTGGCCACGGGCAGTTTGGGCGAGACAGGGTCGTTGATGCTCGTGGGGCAAGTGATGACCTCTTCCACACGCTCGGCTGCGACCTCGGCGCGGGGCAGGATAACCGAAACCATGGTGAGGATCATAAACGCCATGACAATCTGCATGGTGTAGGAGATAAACGCCATCATGTTGCCGACCTGCATCACGCCGTCGGACACGCCCTGCGCGCCAAACCAGACGATAAGCACGGTGATGCAGTTCATGACGAGCATCATGAGCGGCATCATAAAGCTCATGGCGCGGTTGGTGTAGAGCTGCGTGGTCATCAGGTCGAGCGAAGCCTTGTCAAAACGCTCGAGCTCATGTTCCTCGCGGTTGAACGAGCGGATGGGCATAAGGCCGTCGAGCAGCTCGCGGGCGGTAAGGTTCACACGGTCCACAAAGCTCTGCATCTTTTTGAACTTGGGCATGGTGAGGCCCATGAGCACGCCGACAACGGCCGAAACCGCGATAATGGCCACGGCGATGGTCCACTCCAGACCGGTATGGTTGGCCAGGACGCGCATGACGGCGACGATGCCCATGACGGGGGCCATCAGGCACATGCGGATAAACAGGGTTGCGGCCATCTGGATCTGCTGAATGTCGTTGGTGCAGCGGGTGATGAGCGAGGCCTGGCTAAACTTGCCCACCTCGGCTGGCGAGAAGTGCATAACCTTGTTGAAGGTCTCGCGGCGCAGGTCGCGGGCGATGGAGCAGGCGGTGCGCGAAGCCACGGCACCGGTCAGGATGGTGGCGACGAGCGACACGAGGCACAGCCCAAACATCGTGGTCGCCATGCGGCTCAGGTAGGCGTTCTGCACGTCGGCGGGGTCGATGCCCTGTGCCTTGTACTCGTCCTGCACATAGCTCACGGCGCGCTGGGTGACGATGGAGCCCGACATGGAGCCCATTTTGTCCGCCATTTGGTTGGCGCCCTCGACGAGCTTGCCCTGGTCGATTAGGCCGCCCTCGACACCCAGGCGCAGGCTCTTCATGGTGATCTTGCCGCCGTCGGCATCAATCTGCTTTTGCATGTTTTGCGCCGCCGCGGCCTTCTGCTGCATCTCGGCGAGCTGCTCGGGCGTCATCGCTGCCATCTGCTCGGGGGTGGGCATGGCCTGGGCAGCGTTGTTGTCTTTCTCACTGGACGAGCCCATCATGTCGCCCATGGAGTCGGCGTCAATGCCCTGGTTGAGCGAAAGGACGACAGTTTCGGGCAGGCTCATAATGTCGGCAATCTTGCCTCCATCGGCACGCTCTTCCTCGGTACCCTTATACGTTCGAATGCCATTTTTGTCAGCCTTGCTAAACACGGCCTCCACAGCTTTGGCGTCCTTGGTGCTCATAAAGAGTTCAAGGTCGTCGAGCGATTCGGCGCGGATGGTGTCGGGTACGGGCGACGCGATGCCGCCTTGCTGCACACCCACGTCGACGATGTCGCTCATATAGGTAGGCAGCGCCAGATCGGCGTTGCAGCTGATTACGATAAGTACGATAGCTGCGAACAGTGCCAGGATATGTTTTTTAAAGAGCTTGAGAATCCTCACTCGGCATCTCTCCTTTCTTGATTGCGGTCGATAATTTCGTTGGCACGTCTAAGAAGGCGCACCATCTCTTGGGTATCTGTTTCGCCAAGCTGCTCGAGGAAGGCCGCGGTGCGGTCCTCGAATTCCCGACGTTTGATTTCGATAACCTGGAATCCTTTGTCGGTCACCGTGACGTGTACGCGACGACGGTCGGTCTTTGAGTGCTCGCGCTCGACCCAGCCCTTGGCCTCGAGGGCGCGCAGGATATTGGCGATGCGGGCGCTCGAGACCCAGGCGCGATCAGCGAGTTCGCTCGGCGTGAGCGAGCCGCCGGCGCGCATGAGGGCGCGCATGACGGCCATCTCGCCACCCAGAGCCTGGTCGGCAAAGCGCGAAACGCGCTGGTGCATGCTGCCAAACTCGGTAAAGAGCTGACGCCCAAGCTCATGGAAATCGGTATCTTCCACCGAAAACCCCTAACACTAGAAACTATTTTCGGTGGAAGATGATACCCCCATACGCGGGCCTCATACAGTAGGCAATATTAAGAGCTCATTAAGACTTAAAATCATTCAATTGCTAAAGCGTTTCAAAGAACTATCATGCCCGCGGTTAGGCGAGGGGTTGTCACCACCATGACGACTGGGACTCATATAATCGCCACGTGCGATGCTCCAACTTCCCGCAAGGAGACACCTTACATAAAGGGGGATGGAGTCATGGCATTTGACTTCACGGGCAAGACCGCGATTGTCACGGGCGGCACTCAGGGCATTGGCCTCGAGATCGCCAAGGGCATCGTCGCGGGCGGCGGACATGTCGCGCTCATCGCAAGGAACGCTGCTAAGGGCGAGGCCGCAGTGGCCGAGCTTGGCGAGGGCAACAAGTTCTATCAGCTCGATGTCGCCGATGCGCCCAAGGCGCGCGAGACCGTCGAGCAGATTTTTACGGACCTGCCGCAAACCAATATCTTGATTAACTGCGCTGGCGTCATCAGCACCAAGAAGTTCGACGAGATCGATGACACCGAGTGGCGCCGCACCATCGACATCAACCTCAACGGTACCTTTACCATGATGAACGCCGTCTACCCGCACTTTAAGGCGGCCCATGCCGGCACTATCGTCAACGTAAGCTCTGTTGCTGGCAAGATCGGCGGCGGCCTGCTCGGCACCGCTGCCTACGCGAGCTCCAAGGCCGGTGTTAACGGTCTAACCAAGGCAGTCGCCAAGGAAGGCGGCAAGTTCGGCGTCCGCTGCAACGCTGTGTGCCCGTCGCTCACGTTGACCGATATGACCTCGATTCTCTCTGACGAGAACTCTCAGCGCATCATCAACGGTATTCCTCTGGGCCGCGCCGCCCAGGCCAGCGAGCCTGCGCAGATGGTGCTGTTCTTCGCTTCCGACCTCGCCAGCTTCGTGAACGGCGAGATTGGTGACTGCGACGGCGGCATCGTCCTGGACGGGTAATACCCCGCGGTGATCGTTTGGCGGCGACCCTGGCGACTCGGGGTTGTCGCCTTCTTTCTGACATAGGCGCGTGCGGCTACGATTCGCATGCATCCAAAGGAGATATATATGAGTGAATCGACTGCGGTGGAGGCGCCGGCGGCAAAGGAGCCGTTCTTTAAGATGTCCTCCATCCCGGGCGCCAATATCTTGGTGCCGCTTCTGTTGGGCTGCCTGCTCAACACGCTATTCCCCGACCTGTTTAAAACGCTCGGTAGCTTTACGCTTGGCATGACCCAGCAGGGTGCAGGCCCGCTCGTTGGCGCCTTTTTGCTCATCGTCGGTACGACGATTTCGTTTAAGAGTGCTCCCGCCGCCGCTGCACGCGGCGCCATCATCATCGCTGTCAAGCAGATCGTGGTCGTTGCCGTGTCGCTGCTCATCCTTTATGTGTTCAACGACAACCTGTTTGGCATCTCTGCCATGGTGATGCTGGCGGCTTGCACCGGCGCCAACAACGCTATGTACGCTGGTCTGATGGGCACCATGGGCAACGAGGCCGAGCGTGGCGCCGTCGCCATCACCACGCTCGTTGTCGGCCCTCCGGTCACGATGATCGTGCTCGGCGCTGCCGGTCAGGCTCCGATCGGCTGGTCGCTCGTGGGTGCCATTCTGCCGATCGTCATCGGCATTATTCTGGGTAACCTGTTCCCCAGCTTTAAGAAGATGATGGCGCCGGCACTTTCCGCCATCATCGTGCTCGTCTTCTTTGCCATGGGCTCGACCATGACCTTTGGCCAGCTCATTAATGGCGGTCTCCCCGGTATTCTGCTCGGCGTGATCTGCTCGGTGGTCTTTGCAATTCCCGTCATCGCGGTCGATAAGCTCACGGGTGGTACGGGCGTCGCAGGTGCGGCCATTTCGAGCTGCGCCGGAGCCAATGTGGCCACGCCTGCTGCCATGGCAAGCGTCAACGGGGCCATGTACGGCGGCGCCGTGCTCGCGACGGCTACGGCACAGGTTGCTGCCTGCGCAATCGTGACGGCTATTTTGACCCCGCTGGTCACCAGCTGGTGCTACAAGCATTTTGAGGGCCAGGGCAACGGCAATAGCAAGGCAACGACCGACAAGGCCGCCGCAGCCGCCTAATGCCAAGCGGCAATCAAAGCTAAAAACTAGCTACGCCACAGGGCGGCCACGGGGGATCCCGTGGCCGCCCTGCAGTTTCTGTAGGGTCTCTGAGACACTTTACCCTGCTAAAGCTGGCATAACAGCTAGAGCGAACGTCGTACAAAGGCAAGGAAAAATAACATACAAATCGGTGAACGGTAGTTGTTCGCGCGCGCATTTCCTGCGGGTTTGTAAAAAACGCCCTTATGATATAAAAAAAGAAACATATAACAGCCCAGATGGAGAGGGTCGCTATGTTATCCTTCTCAGACGGGTGAAATCTTGGGTTTTGGGTTGTAGTTCCAAGGTGGACAAACGTTTTCTCTGCACCAGCGTGTGGTGAAGAACGGAAGAAGCCGGTAGTGCAAGCCGAACATTCAAGAATTCAATAAGCAGCGGTGTGAGAGAGCGCCGCATTACACGTAACTAGGAGCGTGGTTACACAATGCAGGAGGCATGGGAAGGCTTCAAGGAAGGCATCTGGACGGGAGAAGTTGACGTCCGAGACTTCATCCAGAAGAACTACACCCCCTACGAGGGCGACGAGTCGTTCCTCGTCGGTCCGACCGAGCGTACCAAGGAGCTGTGGGGCGAGGTTCTCGACCTGCTGCTTAAGGAGCGCGAGCAGGGCGGTGTCCTCGATATGGACACCAAGATCGTCACAGGTATCGTGAGCCACCCCGCTGGCTACATCGATAACGCCCATCGCGACAAGGAGACCATCGTCGGTCTCCAGACCGACAAGCCGCTCAAGCGCGCGCTGCACGTCAACGGCGGTATCCGCATCGCTTGCCAGGCTGCCAGCCAGCACGGCTATAAGGTCGACGAGAACGTTGTCGAGCGCTACACCTTCGAGCGTAAGACCCACAACGCTGGCGTCTTCGATGTTTACACCCCCGAGATGCGTGCTTGCCGCTCGGCTCACATCATCACCGGTCTGCCCGATGGCTATGGCCGCGGCCGTATCATCGGCGACTACCGTCGTGTTGCCCTGTACGGCGTCGACTACCTGATCAAGGACAAGGAGGCCCAGAAGGCTTCCACCCCGACGGTCATGACTGCCGACAACATCCGCGACCGCGAGGAGCTGCAGGAGCAGATCCGTGCCCTCGGCGAGCTCAAGATGATGGCCGAGACCTATGGCTTCGACATTTCCAACCCTGCTACCAATACGCAGGAGGCCATCCAGTGGATGTACTTCGCCTACCTTGCTGCCGTCAAGGAGCAGAACGGCGCTGCCATGTCCATCGGCCGTACCTCTACGTTCATCGACATCTACGCTGAGCGCGACCTTGCCAACGGTACCTTCACCGAGGAGCAGATCCAGGAGTTCGTGGATCACTTCATCATGAAGCTTCGCATGGTCAAGTTTGCCCGTACCCCCGAGTACCAGGCCCTGTTCACCGGCGACCCGCAGTGGGTCACCGAGTCCATCGGCGGCATGGGTGTCGACGGCCGTACGCTCGTTACCAAGATGAGCTACCGCTACCTGCACACGCTCGAGAACATGGGCACCAGCCCCGAGCCCAACATGACCGTTCTGTGGTCGACCCGTCTGCCCGAGAACTTCAAGAAGTTCTGCGCCAAGACTTCTGTCGCCAGCTCCTCGATCCAGTACGAGAACGACGACCTCATGCGCGTCTATCATGGCGACGACTACGGCATCGCCTGCTGTGTGTCCTCCATGCGCATCGGCAAGGAGATGCAGTTCTTCGGCGCTCGCGCCAACCTGGCCAAGTGCCTGCTGTACGCACTCAACGGCGGTGTTGACGAGGTCTCCAAGAAGCAGGTCGGCCCCAAGTATCGCGCCGTCGAGGGCGATACGCTCGATTACGACGACGTTGTGGCCAAGTACAACGACATGATGAAGTGGCTCGCTGGCGTGTACGTCAACTCGCTGAACATCATTCACTACATGCACGACAAGTATTGCTACGAGCGCATCCAGATGGCTCTGCACGACAAGCACGTGCACCGCTGGTTCGCTACGGGCATCGCTGGCCTTTCCGTCGTGGCCGACTCCCTGTCCGCCATCAAGTACGCCAAGGTCCACCCCGTCCGCGACGAGAACGGCATCATCGTCGACTTCGAGACCGAGGGCGAGTTCCCCAAGTACGGTAACGACGACGACCGCGTCGACCAGATCGCTCACGACGTTGTGCACCAGTTCATGGAGTACATCCGCATGAACGATACCTACCGCAACTCCGTGCCTACGACCTCGGTTCTGACCATTACCTCCAACGTCGTGTACGGTAAGAAGACCGGCTCCACGCCCGACGGCCGCAAGGCTGGCCAGCCGTTCGCCCCGGGTGCTAACCCCATGCACAAGCGCGATAGCCACGGCGCCATCGCTTCGCTGTCTTCGGTTTCCAAGCTCCCGTTCCGCGATGCTCAGGACGGCATCTCCAACACCTTCTCCATCATCCCGAGTGCGCTCGGCAAGGAGGATCAGGTGTTCTTTGGCGATATCGACCTTGATCAGCTGGGCGAGTAACTATTGTTAGTGCTATACTAACAATAACGATTACTGATTAGTGCGCCGGTTTCGGCCGGCGCCTATTAATCGAAGGAGACACATTATGAAGGTTTCTGAAGTTTCCGAGACCCAGGCCGATAACCTGGTCCACATGCTCGACGCTTACGCCGAGAAGGGTGGTCACCACCTGAACATCAACGTCTTCAACCGTGAGACGCTGCTCGACGCTCAGGCTCACCCCGAGAAGTACCCGCAGCTGACCATCCGCGTTTCCGGCTACGCCGTGAACTTCCACACGCTCACCAAGGAGCAGCAGGACGAGGTCATTGCGCGTACCTTCCACGACAAGTTCTAAAGGGACTCAACTCCCACCGGAGACCCGGTAAGGCCTACGCACTTTGCCTCTCAAACGTCCTCGCCGCTTCGCGGCTGCGGAATGTTTGCGAGACAAAGTGCTCCCGGCCTTGCCGGGTCTCCTGCGTTGTCGTCCTTTAGGGAACCACGCTAAATTAAATTGGTGTCCTCGGACATGCAAAGAGGCTCGCTGCGCACTTCGTGCGGCGAGCCTCTTTGCGTCCTGCGGAATGTTTTGGGAGGTAGCCCAAACAGCCCCGGCGGGGGTCCTGTGTAGTCACCCTTTAGGCGGAACTCTCCTAATTATTTGGATGAGTCGTTTACTTACTTGTGCTGTTACCGTCTTCCCGCTGTTGTTGGGGTATGCTTTGTTCGTATGTAAACGTATGACATGTTGATGGGGGAGGGTGCTATGGCTCGCGAGAGTGCTCGTTCTAAGGATACGGCTAAGCCTGGCATCAAGGAAGTTGCGGCGGTGGCGGGGGTTTCGCCTACTACGGTATCTCGCGTGCTTAATAATCGCGGCTATATTAGCCAAGAGACCCGCGATAAGGTCCATGCCGCGATGGAGCGCATCAACTATACGCCCAACGATATCGCCCGTGCCATGCTCAACGGTCGCCTGAATCTTATCGGTATGATCGTTCCCTTTGTGAGCAGCCCGTTCCATGCTCAGGTTGTGCAGGCGGTCGAGCGCACGTTAGCGGAAAACGGCTTTAAGATGTTGCTGTGCAACAGCGCCAATCGACCCGATCTTGAGCGTTCCTATATTGACATGCTCCGCCGCAATATGGTCGACGGCGTCATCGTCAACTCCCTCAATATCGGTGCCGAGGCATATGCCGAGATGGGCTTGAGCCTGGTTGGCATCGACTGCGATCTTGGCGAGGGCTCTGTCCAGATTGCAAGTGACAGCTATGGCATTGGCGAGCTCGCCACGCGCCGTCTGATTGATGACGGCTGCAGGCGTATCCTGTGCCTGCGCAGCAATAGCCGCATGCGCATGCCTGCCAATAAGCGTACCGATGCCTACCTCGATGTTGTTGAGCAGGCCGGTTTGTCCGCGCTTGTCCGTGAGGTTGAGTTCGTTAAGCCCGACGACGAAAAGGGCGCGGTCGTTGCGAAGATCCTCGATGAGAACCCCGATATTGACGGCATCTTTGCGGGAGACGATACGATGGCGGCCATCTGTCTCAACGTGATGAAGCAGCGCGGCTTGAGCGCTCCAGACGATATTAAGGTCGTGGGCGCGGATGGTGCCCGCCGAACTATGACGTTTATGCCTGACTTAACAACCGTACGTCAAGATATCGATCGCATCGGAGAGCTCGCGGCGCAATCCATCATCGCTCTTATTAACGGCGATAATCCCGAATCGAATATCAAGCTCCCCGTTGAACTCATTGAGGGCAAAACCGCGTAGTTCATCCCGTGCCAAAAGAATTCCTCAAACGCCTCTGATGACCGTTCACCGGCATATGTCAACCGTTTGCCGACGACTGGAACTGCGAAAAGACGTATTGGTGTGAAAACGTTTGACATATGAAAACGATTGACATATCTTGCCATTGTACCGAGTTAGTATGTCGTGGAAAGGAAGTCTCGGATGCACAAGGTGTATTACCAGCCTGAGGGAATTTGGGTAGGCGACATCATGCCGTACGGCGAGGACGGCACGTTCTATCTCTATCATCAGCGTGACACGCGTAACCCCGAACCTTTCGGAGAGCCGTTTGGCTGGGCACTCGCTACGACCAAGGATTTCGTCAACTACAAGGACTTTGGCGAGAGCCTTGAGCGTGGCGGCGACGAGGAAGTCGACCAGTACATTTATGCCGGCACGGTGTTTAAGGTGGGCGACAAGTACCATGCGCTCTACACTGGTTGCAATCGCGATAAGGTCCGCGCACGTTTGATGAAGCAGGTTCTTCTTCACGCAACGAGCGACGACGCCGTCAAGTGGGAGAAGAACATCGCCGAGACGCTGCTTCCGCCCCAGGAGGGTTACGATGACCGCAACTGGCGCGATCCCTTTGTGCTTTGGGATGAGGAGAACGAAGAGTACATGCTCATCCTCGGCACGCGTGTGGGCGAGGACAAGCGTCTGATGACCGGCCGCCTGGTCAAGTTCACCTCCAAGGATCTGACCAACTGGGAGTTCCAGGGCGACTGGTGGAACCCGGGCCTGTACACCATGTTTGAGATGCCTGATCTCTTTAAGATGGGCGACTGGTGGTACCTCGTCTTTTCCGAGTACAGCGACGGCAACAAGACCCGTTACCGCATGTCCAAGTCCATCAACGGTCCTTGGATTACCCCCGCTGACGACTCCTTCGACGGCCGCGCGTACTACGCCGCTCGCACCGCATTTGATGGCGAGCGTCGCGTTCTCTTTGGTTGGGTTCCTACGCGTGACGAGGGCGGCGACCCCAGCTCTTACCTGTGGGGTGGCACCTTTATGCCCCTCGAGATCGTTCAGCGTGCCGACGGAACGCTTGGCACCAAACTCCCCGACAGCATGCTTGGCGCCTTTGGCGAGGCTAAGGCAGTCGAGGCCTTTGAGCTTTCCTGCGAGTCGGGCAAGGTCGAGCAGGTGCTCGCTGCGGATGCCGGTTCCACCTATATGCTCGACGCCGACATCGAGCTCGCCGGTGACGCTGCCGGCTTCTCGGTTAAGCTCGCCGAGGACGCCGAGTCCGGTCTTGCCTATGAGTTCCGCGCCAACCTGCGTGAGGGCAAGCTCGAGTTTACGGCGGCCCCCCAGTATCCGTGGTTCCAGGTCAACAACATGGGCCTCGAGCGTCCGTTGTTCTTTAAGGGCGAGGGCACTCATCATGTGCGCCTGGTCGTTGACGACGATATCGCGACCATCTTTGTCGATGATGTTGCGCTTAACGCGCGCTTCTGCAATAAGCAGGGCCAGGGTGTGGCACTGACGGTCACCGACGGTACGCTCAAGTGCGCAAATGCAACGATCGCGTCTCTGTAATGGCATCAAAACGTTTTATGATTTAGAAAAGGAATGGAGAGGAACATGGACTACAAGGCAGTGTCCCAGCAAGTCGTCGACAACGTCGGCGGACTGGAGAACATCGAGGGCGCCACGCATTGCGTGACCCGTCTGCGTCTGGTGCTCAAGGATACGAGCAAATACAACAAGGCCGAGCTCGAGAACATCGATGGCGTCAAGGGCGTGCTGTACAACAGCGGCCAGCTCATGATCATCTTCGGTACCGGTACCGTCAACAAGGTTTACGATGAGTTTATGGCTCTGACGGGCGTTAAGGAGATCAGTGCTTCCGAGGTCAAGGGCGCTGAGGCGGACAAGAAGGGCAAGTTCTTCTCGGTCCTCAAGGTATTCTCGGACATCTTTATCCCCATCATTCCCGCCTTCGTCGGCGCTGCAATCATCATCGGCCTTAAGTCACTGATCGTTGCCAACGGCCTCTTTGGCATGGAAGGCAGCCTCGCCGATCACAGCGAGTTCCTCAAGAACCTCGCAAGCTTCTTTGCCATTATCGCCACCACGTTCGACTACCTGCCTGTCCTGGTTATGTACAGCGCGGTCAAGCGTTTTGGCGGTAACCCGATCCTGGGCATCCTCGTCGGTATCGTCATGGTTCACCCGAGCCTTATGAACCGCAACACGTTCGTTATGGACCCGACGGGTGCTGAGTACTGGAACTTCGGTCCGCTATCCATTCCCATGGTTGCTTTCCAGGGCGGCGTATTCCCTGCAATCCTGACTGCCTGGTTTATGGCCAAGGTCGAAAAGATTGCCCAGAAGTACATCCCCGAGGTCGTTTCGTTCGTCTTTGTCCCGACCGTTACCCTGATTCTTGCTAACGTCGCCCTGTTCACCGTGTTCGGCCCGCTCGGCAACCTGATCGGTGACGTCCTCGCCGGCGTAATCGATATCCTGTACAACAGGATGGGCGTCTTTGGTGCCTTTGTCTTCGCCGCGTTCCTGCAGCCGCTCGTCGTTACCGGTACGCATCAGTTCATCCAGGGTATCGAGGCAAACCTTGTTGCCACGACTGGCTTCAACTACATCCAGGCCATCTGGTCGGTTTCCATCATCGCCCAGGGCGGCGGCGCCATCGGTATGTACCTCATTCACAAGAAGCACTCCAAAGAGCGCAACATCTGCATGTCGTCCTTTATCCCGACGCTGGTCGGAATCTCCGAGCCCGCTATCTTCGCTGCAAACATGCGCTACTCGATCATCCCGTTCATCTGCGCATGCATCGGTGCAGGCTGCGGCGGTGCCTTCGTCAAGCTCTTTGAGGTGCGCGCTATCGGTCAGGGTCTGACCGGCGTGCTTGGCCTGCTCATCGTTACGCCCGAGACCCTCGTGTGGTATGTGGCTGGCAATCTCATCGCCTTTATCGTGCCGATCGTCTTGATCTTTGCCTACAACAAGGCAAAGGGCGTGCCGACCACCGATGAAGAGGGCGCTGGCGCTGGCTTCGACGTTAGCTTCTAGTTGAGCCGTTCAGTGTAATCTGAGGATAAGTCCATTTGAGGAGGGCGTTCGACTCGTGTGAGTCGAGCGTCCTTCCCCATAGACGAGAAAGTCAACGGCGATGTTAAATCAAAAAAACAAGGTGACACGCGCGGACTATGAGCAGTGGCGTGTCGGACAGGATGAGACGGCGGCTCGCATCGCGTCCGACCCCGATAGGCTTCTGTTCCATGTGGAGCCTGAGCTTGGCTGGCTCAACGACCCCAACGGTTTGGTTCAGATTGGTGATACGTATCACATCTATCATCAATACGATCCGTTCGATGCTGCGCATGGCGGTCCAGTGCTTTGGAACCATCTGACGACAAAGGATTTTGTGACGTACGAGAATCACGGCCCCGTGCTGTTCCCCGATTCCGATTTGGATTCGAGCGGAGCGTATTCTGGTTCTGCCTTTGTACGTGATGGCAAGATTCACTACTTCTATACCGGCAACGTCAAGCATTTTGACCGCGATGATTACGACTACGTGTTGACGGGCCGTGAGCAAAACCAGATTCATATGGTTGCCGAGAATCCCGACGAATTGGGCGAGAAGCGCATGGCTGTTGGACCAGTCGATTACCCCGACGATATCGGTACGCACGTGCGCGACCCCAAGATCCTTGAGCACGATGGTATCTACTACATGGTTCTGGGCGCTCGTACGAAAGACGACCGTGGCTGCGTGCTTGTCTATACTTCGCGTGATTTAGGGGTCTGGAGCTATGCGACGCGCATTGAGCTGGGCGAGAAGTTTGGCTTTATGTGGGAGTGCCCTGATCTGTTTGAGCTTGATGGCGAGCTTATTCTCGTTTGCTGTCCGCAGGGTGTGCCTGCCGATGGTTGGCGTTACCGCAATCCGCATCAGTGCGTGTGGTTCCCTATCGAGGCCGATTGGGAGGCGCCGAGCTTTAAAATCGTCAGGCAGGGCATGCCCCCGATGGTCGATGCCGGTTTTGATTTCTATGCTCCGCAGTCCTTTGAGGATGCTGCAGGCCGGCGTTTGATGATCGGATGGTCGGGTTGCCCCGATGCGACGGCGGAAAACCCGACGGTGGCGCGCGGGTGGCAGTGCGCGTTGACGGTGCCGCGAGAGCTGAGCATGCGCGATGGTAAGCTCTGCCAGCAGCCGGCGCACGAGATTGAGAGGATGCGCGGCGACTGCGTTCGCGCGACAGGCGGTGAAACCGTTGAGGAGCCGGGCCGCCTGTTTGATCTTGTGGTTTCCTGCGAGGGCGCCAAGATGGTCGAGCTCGAAATCCGCAAGGGTGTCTTTGTGCGTTATACGGACGGGATGCTTACCCTCGATATGGGTGACGAAGGCTATGGGCGCGACCAGAGGTCGATTGAGCTCGGCGAGCTTCGCGACCTACGCGTGCTTTCGGACACTACGATGGTCGAGATTTTTGCAAATGGCGGCGAGGCGGCACTTACGAGCCGTACCTATTCGCCGGCGGTTCCGGCGATGGAGCTGCACGCCGAGGGTGCGGCATCGATGAATTTCTACCGCCTCGTGCATTAACCGTGCGTGGAGCACGATTGGATTTACTGGACGGAATGTGTCGCAGTTGTCGCGGCCAACTACCGCTTACCGCATATATAGCGACCGTTTGCGGAACAAGTAACCCTCCTTAATAAACCGTGTGGAATCCTAAATAAGCACGGAGTTTTCCAGGGAGACGCTGTCCTTTGTTGTGTGCAAGGGGCGGCGTCTCTTTGGCGCTTGGACGCCGTTGTGCAACAGTGCGGCGGCGCGTGTCATGTATTGAAAAACCAACGTAGAGATGGGTCGTGATAATAATGGGCAAGTACGTAATCGTGGTTGAGTCTGGGTCGGATGTGACGCCGGAGCTCTGCGAACGCTACGGTATCGTGCGCGTGCCTATGCATGTCACGATTGGTGACGAGACCGTCGAGGACGGCTCGATCGATCCGCTCGAGATTTATTCACGCTGCAACGAGTTTGGCGTAATGCCCAAGACCAGTGGCTGTGCGCCTGCGGATTTTGCGCACGTATATGACCGTATCCATGCCGAGCAGCCCGATGCGACCATTCTGCATCTTGCGTACTCCGAGGCCACGACCTGCTCGCATCAATCATCGAAGATCGCCGCCAAGGGTCGCGACTACGTCTACTCCATGGACACGCGCTTTGTCTCGGTGGGCCAGTCGCTCGTTG
Source organism: uncultured Collinsella sp. (assembly GCA_958427145.1). Classification (GTDB taxonomy): domain Bacteria; phylum Actinomycetota; class Coriobacteriia; order Coriobacteriales; family Coriobacteriaceae; genus Collinsella. The sequence goes on along the minus strand of CAUAAZ010000004.1, from coordinate 2,078 downwards.
TCGTCGAGACCGCCAAATACATCGAGGCTCACCCCGATGCCACCGTCGACGAGATCTTTGCTTTTACGAATTCCGTCATGGACCGTGTGCTGCTGGGCTTTGTTCCTACCGACCTAGCCTTCCTTAAGGCAGGCGGTCGTCTGTCCAACGTGGCATTCCTTGGCGCCCACCTGCTCAAGATTAAGCCCTGCATTGAAGTAACGGGCGGTAAGTTTGTGGCGACCAAGAAGTTCCGCGGCTCTATGCTCAAGTGCGCCCGTGCCTTTATTGACCACATGGTTGCGAAGGGCGAGATTGACTACTCGCACATTGGCCTGGCGTATTCGGTAGGTCTTTCCCAGGAGCTGCGCGACGACATGGAAGTCTATGCGCACGACCTGGGCTTTAAGGACGTTACCTGGACTCAGGTCGGCGGCGTCATCTCGAGCCATTGCGGCCCGACCGCCTTCGGTGCGGTGCTCACGCTTAAAGCGTAAGGCCTGGCGTCTATCGATTTCTATTGCCTCGGCGGCGGGCGGGTTGCGACAACCTTCCCGCCGCTCTTGCGTGGGGCCAAATAGAACAACCCAATTGACCGCTAAACCGTTTCGCCATCATGCATATGGGCTAGAATGACTCTGGCATTTATGTAGCTAAAACCAATGAGAGGCAAGGTAGCGGGAATGGCTGAGATGACGCTCGAGGGTGTGGACGCTCGTCCCGAGGACTCTGCGTTTGCCCTGGGCCGCGTGCATTCGATTGAGACGATGGGAACGGTCGATGGACCCGGCATCCGCTTTGTGGTGTTTGTTCAGGGCTGCCCCATGCGCTGTGCGTATTGCCACAACCCCGATACCTGGTCGGTTAACGGCGGCACCATGGTGACCGTCGAGCACCTGATGGACGAGTTCCAGAGCAACCATGAGTTTTACCGCAGCGGCGGCATTACGGTGTCCGGCGGCGAACCGCTCCTGCAGCCCGAGTTTTTGGCCGATCTGTTCCGTGCAATGCACAACAACCCCGAGGGTCGCGTGCATACCTGCCTGGATAGCTGCGGCTATGCGTTCGATCCCGCGCATCCCGAGAAGTTCGATGCCGTACTCAACGAGACCGATATGGTGCTGCTCGACATTAAACATGCCGATCCCGTCGAGCATAAAAAGCTGACCGGTTGCGATCCCGCACGCATTCTGGCGTTTGGTGATGAGCTTGCGCGCCGCAAGATTAAGGTCGTTATCCGCCACGTGGTGGTGCCGGGCATTACCGATACGGTTGAGGAGTGCGAGAAGCTCGGTCGTCTGATCGCTCCATGGCACAACGTGGTGGGCCTGGAAATGCTGCCGTATCACACGATGGGTGTCGTCAAGTACGAGCAACTGGGTATTCCCTATAAGCTCGAGGGTGTTCCACAGATGGATACCGCGCGCATGCCCGAGCTGCGCAACGCCGTCATGACGGGCATGAAAAAGCGCCGCGCGGAACTCAAAAACGCCATCGGCTAGCGAGCCATTTTCGCTCCCCAAAGGCACTCATTGGGGACAGACTTAAATGAGTGCCCCCGGGCACCTAGTTGATTGCTAAAGAGCCCCGTCAAGTTGCGGTGGAATAGTTCTTGTTTTTCGGCTTATGCCGCCCAAGCAGGAACTATTTCACCGCAACTGCGTTTTGGACAGAGATGCGCAACAGAGTCGCGCCATTTGGATAAATACGCTTGTGGTTTCTTTAAAGACACCTTAAACGCCGCTGAATATCTTTGGAAAGAAATGCCTGCTCGGTATTATGCTGCTCGTATATAAACGGTAGCAGTCAGGAGACCACGTGCGAAACAACGCATCGCGGGACGAGTATGTGCCGCAGCATGGCAGCAGATATGAGACGAAGGGCACGCCTTCGCGTGGCCTCGCTGCCACTCGCATCCGCGTGACGAAGATTGCCGCCATTGGGATGCTAACGTTGGCGGTTATTATCCTCGGAATTACCGCCAAAACCTACGCGTCGGAGCGAATGGCACACTCAGATGCGTCAACGGTACAGATGCAAAACAAGGCTTATAGGACAAAATGTGTGTCCACGTTGGGGGCATCGGCGCAGGTCGATGC
>CAUAAZ010000003.1 GCA_958427145.1 uncultured Collinsella sp. | reverse complement strand
GATGGTGTCGACGTCAATGGTATACGGGTGCATCATCGACGTCTTCAATACAGAAGATATCAGTGCGGAATGTGCTGGGAAGTTACCCCATGCGGCCAGCTGCGGGGTCTTTGCTGCGCTCGAGCAAGCAACCCAACATATAAATCTGAATTTGGATTTGGATGGGAGGGGCTTGTTGCTGTTGGGGGCGTTGAAACGCGAGCGGCACTTTGGGATGCGTGGCGGCCTGGGTTGGGGCGATGCTTTGGGATGAGCTACTTATTTAGGTGAAGAGGGGTTTTATGGCTGATAGGTAGTCTTTGGCTACGTCCTCTTTTGGGGCTTCGAAGTTGTGCCAGGCCCACCATTGGACCATTCCTACGAAGCTCGAGGCTATGTGGTGTAGTAGGAAGCTGCGATTCATGGTGGCGGCGGGGCCGTTTGGGTCGGTAGGGACGGTTTCGGCTGCGCGCGACATGATGGTCTTGCGTAGGCAGTCGGCGAAGACGCGTGAGCCGGCGCCGGCTACCAGCGCTCGAACGCCCTGGCGACACTCCCAGAGATTGTTGAGGATATGCTCGACCTGCACGAGTGGGTCGTCGAGTGGTGTGCCATCGTCGTCGAGGGCGTGGGCGCAGATGTCGCTCACGAGCTCGGATAGTAGGTCGTCTTTGCTCTTAAAGAGGCCGTAGAATGTCGCGCGGCCTACGTGAGCGCGCGCGATGATGTCGCCGACGGTGATCTTGCCGTAGTCCTCCTCGCGAAGGAGCTCGGAAAACGCCGTGACAATAGCGGCGCGGCTTTTGATTTTGCGGGCATCCATGGCTATGCATCCACGTGAACAAGCAGGCAACGGAGCGTGCCGGAGCAGCCCTCGTAGGGGCGCTTACCGGCGCCGTAGCCGACGGCCTCGATGCGGTAGCAGGCCGGCAGATGCTCGGACGTGCGCAGCGCGGTGACGATGGCGGCGCCCGTGGGCGTCACGAGCTCGCCGGCGACCGGTGCAGGCGTGAGGGCGATATTGCCTGCTTGGCATAGGTTGACGACGGCGGGCACCGGGATGGGCATAAGGCCGTGGGCACAGTTGATGGTGCCGTGACCCTCGGAGAGCGACTCGACCACGATGTCCTCGATACCCAGGTCATCGAGGCAGATGGCGACTGAACAGATGTCAACGATGGAATCGATGGCGCCTACCTCGTGGAACATGACGGTCTCGGGCGTTTTGCCGTGAGCCTTGGCCTCGGCGGCGGCGAGCGCGGTAAAGATGGCGAGCGCGCGTCGCTTGGCGCCATCGCTTAGCTGCGAATTCTCGATAATTTCCGTGACGTCGGCTAGCGAGCGGTGATGATGGTGGTGGGTGTGGTGATGGTCCTCGTGGCCATGACCGTGGCCCTCATGGTCATGCTCGTGGCAGTGCTCGTGTTCGTGTCCGCCATGATCATGATGGTGATGCTCATGCTCGTGCGTGTGCTCGCCAGCTGCTTCGTTGCCGTAGAGCCAGGCCATGTCGTGATCATGGTTCTCGAGCTCCTCTGCCAGCTGAACGTCAAAGTCGCAGGCGTCGATGCCATGCTTGTTTACGCGTGTAACGGCAATCTCAAAGCCGTCGATCGGCAGCGTGGCGAGCTGTTCGCGCAGGTGCTCCTTGCTGGCGCCCAGGTCGAGCAGGGCCGCGACGGTCATGTCGCCGCTGATGCCCGAGGTGCCGTCGATGATAAGCGTGTGCTGATGGTTGGACATGGAATGCTCCTTAACGGGCGCAGGGCGTGCCAGCGCTCAGATGATTGATAAGACTTGCCTGGTAGGCGGCACCAAAGCCGTTGTCGATGTTGACAACCGAAACGCCGCTGGCGCAGGAGTTGAGCATGGCGAGCAGCGCGGCTACGCCGCCAAAGCTTGCGCCATAGCCCACGCTGGTGGGGACGGCGATGACCGGACAGCTCACCAGGCCGCCGATAACGCTCGCCAACGCGCCCTCCATGCCGGCGACGGCAATGATCACCTGCGCCTGGGCAAGTTCCTCGGCATGAGCGAGCAGGCGGTGCAGGCCGGCGACACCTACGTCGTAGAGGCGATCGACCTCGTTGCCGTAGAACTCGGCCGTCAGTGCCGCCTCTTCGGCGACGGGCAGGTCGCTCGTGCCGGCGCAGGCGACGACGATGCGTCCGTTGCCGGTGGGGGAGGGCTTGCCACCCACGAGGGCGAGCTGGGCGTCCGGGACATATCCCAGGTCAATGTCGTTGCCGAGAAGCTCAGCGGTGCGCGCGGCTTTTTCGGCATCCAAGCGTGTGACCAGGATGCGCTCCTGGTCTGCATCGAGTAATGCTTTGATAATGGCGGCAATTTGCTCGGCGGTTTTACCGGCACCGTAGACAACCTCGCCGGCTCCCTGGCGCACTCCGCGCGAAAGATCGAGCTGCGCAAAGCCCAGATCGGCGGTTGGCGCCGTCTGGATGCGCGTGAGGGCGTCGGCAGGGGTGACTGATCCGCCGGCAACATCGCTCAGCAGCTGCTCAAGATCTCGCTTATCCATATATGTTCCCTTCGACGGCGCAAAGTCTAGCACTCAAAGGGTATGTTTCCGAACACTAAGACAAAATTGTTCGGAAACTATAGGACAGACTGATTCAATTGTTAGACGGATCGGCTAGTCGCGCAGGATGATGTCCATGGCGAGCATCAGGTTGCGCTCGTCGATGGCAAACGGGGCGGCCTCGCGCGTCTTGGGCTTGGCACAAAACGCGATGCCCGTGCCCGCGGCCTGAATCATAGGGATATCGTTTGCCCCGTCGCCGATCGCGACGGTGTGGGCCATATCGACACCGCACTCGACTGCCCAATCCAGCAGCCGGATGAGCTTGGACTCCTTGGTCACAATGTCTGCCGCCAACTTACCGGTGAGCTTGCCGTCCACGACCTCCAGGCGGTTAGCCAGGCAAAAATCGATGCCCGCGGCGGCCACGATCTTGTCGGCCACCTCATGGAAGCCACCGCTTACCACGCCAACCTTCCAGCCCTTGCTGTGTGCCGAGCGCACAAGCTCCAGCGCGCCGGGGGTAAACGTCACGCGCTCAAAGGTGCGCTCGAACACACTCTCGTCCAAGCCGGCAAGCAACCCCACGCGCTCTTCAAGTGCCTGCTTAAAGTCCAGCTCGCCGCGCATAGCGCGCTCGGTGATCTGCGCCACCTGCTCGCCCACGCCGGCTTCCTCGCCCAACAGGTCGATGACCTCCTGGTTGATGAGCGTGGAGTCGATATCCATAACGATGAGGCGTGCAGTCATGGCGGGCCTTTCCGAGTGCAGTTGTATTGGGGCACATTGTCGCACGTGGCGCGCGTTGGCGACGGCCGCGGTGCGTCAATTGTTTCGTCTCCGTCAAGTCTTTGGGCAGGAGCCACTTTTCCGCGGCACATCGACACAGGTGCGATAAGATAGAACGCCATGTCTGGCTGCGCGGTTTACGCAGGCTGGGCAAATCTGTACGACGCCGCCCGGAACGACACGGGGCGGCACAGATCCATAAAGGAGGATCACTGGTATGAGCCAGACCCGTCCCATCGACGAGCATTCCATGCACACCCGTACCTGCGGCGAGCTTCGCCGCGAGAACGTGGGCGAAGAGGTCACCCTCACCGGTTGGGTGAGCCGTCGCCGTGACCACGGCGGCCTTATTTTCTGCGACCTTCGCGACCGCGAGGGCATCACGCAGCTCACCTTCGACCCCGAGCACTCCGACGGCGACGCCTTTAAGATCGCCGAGACCATGCGTCCCGAGTGGCCCATCAAGATCCACGGCGTCGTGCGCTCCCGTGGCGAGGAGACCACCAACACCAAGCTCGCGACCGGCGAGATCGAGGTCCTGACCGACCACGCCGAGGTGCTCAACACGTCCGTCACCCCGCCGTTCCAGATCGAGGACGGCATCGAGACCAGCGAGGACACCCGTCTGCGCTATCGCTATCTGGACCTCCGTCGTCCCGAGATGATGGCCAACCTCAAGCTGCGCTCCGACTTTACCTTTGCCATTCGCGAGGCGCTGCACAACCGTGAGTTCATGGAGGTTGAGACGCCCTCCCTGTTTAAGTCCACGCCCGAGGGCGCCCGCGATTTCATCGTTCCCAGCCGTATTCAGCCGGGCAACTTCTACGCCCTGCCGCAGTCCCCGCAGCTCCTGAAGCAGCTGCTCATGGTCGGTGGCGTCGAGCGCTACTACCAGGTTGCCAAGTGCTTCCGCGACGAGGACCTGCGTGCCGACCGTCAGCCCGAGTTCACCCAGGTCGATATCGAGATGTCCTTCGTGGACCAGAATGACGTCATGAGCGCGCTCGAGGAGGTCCTGGCCGACGCCTTCGGCCGCATGGGCGTCGAGATGCCCACGCCGCTGCGTCGCATGGACTACTGGGAGGCCATGGACACCTATGGCTCCGACAAGCCCGATACCCGCTATGGCATGCACCTGGTCGACCTGACCGACATCTTTGCCAACTCCAAGTTCAAGGTCTTTGCGACTGCCGCAAACGAGGAGGGCTCTGCCGTCAAGGCCATTAACGCCAAGGGCGCCGGTGCCTGGGCACGTGCCAAGATCGATAAGCTCGCCGGCGTGGCTTCCACGTTTGGCGCCAAGGGCCTGGCTTGGATCGCCTTCCGCGAGGACGGCTCTATCAACAGCCCCATCGTCAAGTTCTTCTCGGACGAGGAGATGGCAGCCCTGCGCGAGCGCATGGACGTCGAGCCCGGCGACCTTGTGATGTTTGCCGCCGGCCCGCGCCTGCTCTCTGACGAGATCCTGGGCGGCATGCGTTCCCACATGGCCAACGCGCTCGAGATCAAGCGCGAGGGCCACGACTTCCTGTGGGTCGTCAACTTCCCGCTGTTCCACTGGGATGAGGACCGCAAGGCTTACGCTGCCGAGCACCAGCCCTTCACCCTGCCGACCGAGACCGACATCGCCAAGATCGAGGCCGATCCGTTGGCAGCCGGTTCTTGCACCTACGACTTTGTCATGGACGGCTTTGAGGCCGGCGGCGGCGGTATGCGTATCCACAACGCCGAGATGCAGATGTCCATGCTCAAGCTCCTGGGCTTTACCGAGGAGCGTGCCGAGTCTCAGTTCGGCTTCCTCATGGAGGCACTCAAGTTTGGTGCGCCCCCGATGGGCGGTTTCGCTCTGGGCCTGGACCGCGTGTGCATGCTGCTCACCGGTTCCGACTCCATCCGCGACGTCATGGCGTTCCCCAAGACGGCCAGCGGCTCCGACCTCATGTCGGGCGCCCCGAGTGCCGTTAGCGGCGCCCAGCTCAAGGACGTCAGCCTGCGCCTGATGTAGGCGAGCGGCTACATATTGCCCGTAACGAGGGAAGGACACGTGCCTTCCCTCGTTTTTTATGCGCCGAGGTTGTGAGGGCATGGGGTGACCGGACGTCGAGGAAACTGCGTCCCGGAATTTGCGTCCAGAATGGGATGTACTTTCCGCCAGGGTCGCTCAGCGGAAACTGCGACCCAGAACCCAGCCAAATAACGGGTCGCACTTTCCGGTTGAGCTGTCTAACGGAAACTGTGCCCCAGAATGAGCGCTCAAAACGGGGCAGGCTTTCCGCAACAACTGTCTGGCAGAAAGCCTGCCCCAGTTTCTTATAGCGAGTCTCTCTGGATCAGCTGCATGTGCATCACGGAGGTGGTAGGCTCGGCACCCTTGATCATGTCGAGCGCAATGTTGGCGGCCATGTGGCCTTCTTCGCGCAGGGGCTGGCGGACGGTCGTGAGCGCGGGGACGCAGCGCGTCGCAATCTCGTGATCGTCGAAGCCGACGACAGAAACGTCCGCAGGAACGGATAGGCCTGCCTCGTTGAGTGCGGTGATGACGCCAGCCGCGATACGGTCCGATCCGCAGAGCACGCCATCGAAAGCAATCTTGCGCGCGAGAATCAGGTGCATGGCCTGATAGCCGTCTCCGCTGTTCCAGCCGGTATAGATAACGTTTGCGTCTGGGAGGTCTTCGCCCAAGACGGCGCGGTAGCCGCGCAGGCGGTCGACAACAGCGGGGTTGTCTTGCGGTCCCAACACGGCGACGATATCTTTGCGGCCGCGCCCCTTCATGGCGAGTGCCGCAAAGCGTCCGCCCTCTTCGTCGTCAGAGTAGACCGTCGAGAACACATCGCGATAGGGGTGGCCCTCGAGCTGGCCGCACAACACGGTGGGTACGCCCAGCTCGCGCAGCACCTCGAGCAGCTCGCTGCCTTTGTAGGGAGAGACGTCGACCACGGCGTCGAACGAGCGGCGCTCAAAGTGCTCGCGTGCGCGGTTGCGCTCATGCGTAGAAGACGCCTGCAAGATAACGGGCAGATAGGACGACTCCGACAGTTCCTCGGTAATGCCGCTCAAAAACTCGCTATAGGTGGGGTCGCTGAAGAGTTCACTCAGAGGCTCGGTCACGAGCACGGCGATGATTTCCGTGCGCCCGACAGCGAGCGCTCGGCCACGAGCGTTGGGGACAAAATTGACTTCCTTGGCCGCCGCGCGGACGCGCTTTTTGGTTTCCTCGCTAATGCGGGGCGAATCGTTGAGGGCGCGCGATGCCGTGGAGCGCGACACGCCGGCAGCTGCGGCAACCTCGGCAAGCGTAGGTGCGGTGCGAACTGGTTGTGTCATGGCGTCTCCTGGAAAATGCGGTCGATGTTGTCACTGATACGGGCTAGTGCGGATACAGCTTACTATAGTGCGCCTGAACAGCGTTCATGATATCCGGTGACCGGTGTCGTTTTGCAACCAAGCCGAAATCGAATACGTCTCGTGTGGGTGAGATATCAGCGGGCGTGGAGGTTGCCTACGAGCTTAAGAACGATGTCTTGTGCTGAGTTTCGATACTCAGGGTGACATAAGTGTTGCGATTGTACAACCGGTTGCACCGTTAACCCGGCCAAATCGACCGTTCAGCGGACAACCGGTTGCACAGTATTTTGCATCGCCCGTAAGATAAGGACAACCGGTTGCACAAGAATCACTACGATGACGAAGGAGCATCACCATGGACGCCATTAACGATTGGGAAAACCAAGCGCTCACCCACAGGAGCCGCCTGGCACCCCATGCGTACTTCATGGGTTACGAGACCGCCGATCTCGCCGCTACGTACAGCCGCGAGCTGTCGCGCGGGTTTGTCCAGCTGTCCGGCTCGTGGCAGTTCCGCCTCTTTGAGGGGCCTGCTGCCGTCTCTAACGAGGAGCTTTCCACGTACGAGCCCGAGTGGGATCACGTGGAGGTTCCGCACCTGTGGCAGGTAGACGGCTATGGCAACCTTGCCTACACCGACGAGGGTTTCCCGTTCCCGGTGGATCAGCCGTTCGTTCCCTCTGACGATCCCACGGGCGTGTACCAGCGCATCGTCAATCTTCCCGCCGTGCCTGCCGGCGCTCGCGAGATCATTCGCTTTGACGGCATCGAGAGCTATGGCGAGCTGTACGTCAACGGCAAGTTTATCGGCATGACCAAGGGCTCGCGCCTGTCTGCCGAGTTCGACGTGACCGACGCGCTCGTCGAGGGCGATAACCTGTTTGCGGTCAAGGTCCTGCAGTACAGCGATGGCAGCTATATCGAGGATCAGGATATGTGGTGGGCCTCGGGCATCTTCCGCGATGTGTACCTTATGCAGCGTCCCGCCGCGCACCTGGTCGACTTTAGGTTCCGCACGCACCGCGAGGGCGATACCGCTCTGATTACGCTCGATACGGTTGCCGAGGGCGCTTCCCGCGTTGTGTTTACGCTCAGCGATGGCGAGAACGTGGTGGCTACGGGCGAGTGCGTCGACGGCCATGCCGAGTGCAGCGTTGCCGATGCCCACTTCTGGAATCCCGAGGACCCCTTCCTCTATGACCTTACGTTTGAGGTCTACGACGGTGACCAGGTCAGCGAGTACGTCCCGCATCGCCAGGGCCTTGCCGAGGTGACGGTCGAGGGCAATCATATCTACCTCAACGGCACCTACTTTAAGATGCATGGCGTCAACCGCCACGATCACGACGATCACAAGGGCCGCGCCGTGGGCCTCGATCGTATGCGCCGCGACCTGGAGCTCATGAAGCAGCACAACATCAACGCGGTGCGCACGTCCCACTACGCCAACGACCCGCGCTTTTACGAGCTGTGCGACGAATACGGTATCATGCTGGTCGCCGAGACCGATATGGAGAGCCATGGCTTCGAGAATATCGGCAATATCGCCCTGGTCACCGACGACCCGGCATGGGAGCCGGCCTACGTCGACCGCATCGAGCGCCTGGTGATGCAGGAGCGCAATCACGCCTGCATCATTATGTGGTCGATGGGCAACGAGAGCGGCTATGGCTGCAACATCCGCGCGATGTACGCCAAGGCTCACGAGCTCGATGGTCGCCCGGTCCATTACGAGGAGGACCGCAACGCCGATACCGTCGACGTCATTTCCACCATGTACTCCCGTGTGTCGCAGATGAACGACTTTGGCGAGCATCCGTTCCCCAAGCCGCGCATCAACTGCGAGTACGGTCACTCCATGGGCAATGGCCCCGGAGGCCTGTCCGAGTACCAGGAGGTCTTCGATCGCTGGGATTGCATCCAAGGCCAGTTTATCTGGGAATGGTGCGACCACGGTTTGGCTGCTGTGACCGAGGACGGCGTTGCCTACGATATGTATGGTGGCGACAACGGCGATTACCCCAACAACAGCAACTTCTGCATCGATGGCATGGTGTTCCCCTGGCAGCAGCCGAGTCCGGGCCTCACTGAGTATGGCCAGGTCATCTGCCCGGTTCGCATGGCTTATGACGCCGAGGCAGGCGAGCTGACCGTCACCAACAAGCGTTGGTTTACCACCCTCGAGGATGTCTGCCTGTCGGCCGAGACCCTGGTGGACGGCGACGTTGTGTGCCGCAAGACGCTCATGCCCGGTGCGGTTGCCCCCGGCGAGTCCGTCCAGCTTCCGCTGGTGATTCGCGAGGCCGCAGTGGGGGAGACCCTGCTGACCGTGCACGCCTACACCATGGCCGCTCACGTCTGGTGCGAGCCGATGTTCCAACTGGGTGCAAGCCAGTTTGCCATCGCCAACCATCCGGCGCCAGCCATCGCGGCTCCCACTCGTCCTGAGCTTACGGTCGAGGAGACCGAGCAGGAAATCCGCATTCACTCCCTCAACGGTGAGCTGACCTTCAGCAAGGTCAACGGTACCGTGAGCGAGTGGAAGGCATCCGGCCGCGACGTCATGGCCTCTGGTCCTCAGGTTGGTTTTTGGCATCCGCTCGTCGATAACCATGCGCAGGAGTATGACTCACTGTGGAAGGACAACTTCATCGATGTGATGCAGACGTCTACCCGCAAGGTTTCTTGGAAGCAGGATGGCAATGCGGTCGTCGTGACCGTGAGCCAGCGTATCGCTCCTCCCGTCCGCGCGTTCGGCATGCGCGTCGAGCTCGTCTACACCGTGCTTCCGAGCGGTCGTGTCGACCTCAAGGTTTCCGGCGAGCCCTATGGCGATTACTCGGATATCATCCCGCGCATCGGCATCTCCTTCGAAGTCCCCGGTTGCGATCGTGCCGTCGAGTGGTATGGCCACGGTCCGGGCGAGAACTATCCGGACTCGCTGCGCGCCAACCCGGTCGGTCATTACCGCACCACGGTCGACGACATGTTCACGCCCTACGTTATGCCTCAGGACTGCGCCAACCGCGAGGGTACCCGCTGGGTTGCTCTGCGCTCTAGCCACGGTGACGGTGTGCTGGTGACCCGTCCGGCTGACGCCGCCTCCAACCCGTTCTCATTCTCGGCATGGCCCTATAGCTGCGAGGCCATCGATAACGCCAAGCACGTCTACGACCTTGTCAAGGGCGATACGGTCACGGTCAACATCAACGACCAGTTGCTCGGCCTTGGCTCGAACTCTTGGGGTTCCGAGGTGCTCGATTCCTATCGCACCCGTTTTGAGAGCTTCAGCTTTGAGGTGTCCCTGCGACCGCTGACGTCTGCCGATCTGGCTCAGGCGCTGGCACCCATTAAGGAGGCATAAGCCATGCATGTCTTTAACTCGCGCGCCGATTTCGACGCTCAGATGAAGTCCGTCAAGAAGTGGATGCGCACCGGCCAGGCGCTCGATGGCGTTGCCGACCTACAGCACGACGTGGCTTACTCCATCGGCGACTCGTTGGTGTATTGGTGGGTGAACGCCCACGAGGCCGCTACCGCCGATCTGGTCGGTCACCGTCGCTATCATGCCGTGCTCGCCCCGCTCGACGGCGACCTGACTGTCGAGGTTGCCCCCAAGGCAGGCCTCACCTGCACCCGCGCCTACAGCGATATCGATGATCGCGAGCGCTTTGAGGGTACGGGGGAGACTGTGACGATTCCCGCCGGCGGCGTTGCTGTCGTCGAGATCGACGAGGCCTACCGTGTCGTGGCTGATGCCGCGGATCCCCGCGTCGTGGTACTGCACGTGACGGTTGAAGGATATTCCTTCCCCAACAAGTAGTATTCGTCCGCCTGGACGTTTGCTTCGCGCCGTTAAGGGGGATGGCTTTGTTGACTCCCTTTTCCCCATTCCCCTTAGCAGGTGCACCGTCCGTGTTTGCACTTGCAGCCCGGACGGTTTTAGATGACATTTAATAGATGATTGGGAGGGCTTATGAGCTCTGAAAAACGAGGAACGATTGGTTCGTTCGCTCTGCTGGGCATGACGGTCGCCGCCGTGTTCGGTATCAAGAACATCATCAACAACAACGCGGCCATCGGCTTGGCAGCTGCGCCGTCGTTCTTCTTCGCCACGCTTTTGTACTTTGTCCCCTATACCCTGGTTACCGCCGAGTTCGTCGGCCTCAACAAGGACTCCGAGTCTGGCGTGTACGCATGGGTTAAGACCTCGATGGGTGGTCGCTGGGCGTTCCTGACGGCATTTAGCTACTGGTTCGTTAACCTGTTCTTCTTTGCGTCCGTCCTGCCCAACGTCATCATCTACGCGAGCTACGTGTTCTTTGGTGCCAACGCCGAGCTTTCGCAGCTGTGGATCACCATTATCGAGATCGTCGTCTTTGCTATCGCCACGTGGGTTTCGACCAAGGGCGCTAAGTGGATCGGCTCCATTTCCTCCTTCGGTTCGACCGCGGCTCTCGGCCTGACCGCCGTGTTCATCCTGCTGTCCCTGGCCGCTGCCTTTGGCGGCGTTGAGTTCGCTACGGCTCCTACTCCCGCTAACATGGCTCCCGACATGAGCAACTTCGCAACTGCGTGGGGCTTCTTCGGTACGCTTGCCTGGATCATCCAGGGCGTTGGCGGCGCTGAGTCTGTCGGCGTGTTCCTTAACGACCTTAAGGGTGGCGTCAAGGCCTTCGTGCGCACCGTCGTTATCGCCGGCCTGACCATCGGCCTTCTGTATGCAGGCGCTTCGCTGCTGGTTAACCTGTTCATCCCCGAGGGCGGCGTTGCCATCTCCACCGGTATCTTCGACGTATTCGGCGCTGTCTTTGCCCACTTTGGCATTCCCATGGAAGTGTCTACGCGCGCCATCGGCTTGATCCTTCTCGCCGCCACGCTGGGCTCCCTCATGATGTGGACCTCTGCTCCCATCAAGGTTTTCTTCACCGAGATCCCCAAGGGCGTCTTTGGTAGCAAGATCGTCGAGCTCAACGAGCATGGCATTCCTGCCCGCGCTGCTTGGCTGCAGTTCGCCATCGTCGTCCCCATCCTGATCATTCCGGCCCTGGGCTCCGGTAACCTCGACGACCTGCTCATGATCGTTACCAACATGACTGCTGCCACCGCTCTGCTCCCACCGCTGCTGATTTTGCTTGCCTACTTTATGCTGCGCAAGAACTTTGATGCCGCCCCCCGTGGCTTCCGCATGGGTTCGCGCAGCTTTGGCCTGGTCGTTGCCGCATTCCTGCTTGTGGTCTTCTGCTTCGTGCTTATCTGCGGCACCATTCCGCTCGATCAGCCGCTGTGGCTGACGCTGGTCTACAACGTTGGCGGCGTGGTTGTCTTCTTGGGCCTTGCCGTGATGTGGTACAACCGCTATATCAACCGTCTGCGCGAGACCGATCCCGAGGCTGCCGAGAGCGAGCTGCGTCCCTCCGTCCTCGACATGATGGAGTAGCGGCTAGGATTAATCTACGGCTGTGGAATAAATCGATTCCCTTTCCTAAGGAGGGGCCTTACGAGGCCTCTCCTTTTGTGTTTTGGGGCATGGTTTTGGACCCCGTGGTCAAAAAACGCCAAATATGAGTACTGTTGCAAAATAGGTGTCATATTTTTCGGCCTGTTCTGAGCGAAAATGGACTCAAAATCAATCTATCTAACCCCCTATAAAGGGCGTTTGACGGCTTTCAACCTCTTCGAATCGCTCAAAGTAGGCAATTTGCTCTCGATTTTGCTGCTACTAAATTGGTGACAGTACTCATATTTGCCACTTTTTGACCACGGGGTATCCGGAGGGGCTCTCGACAAGCATCTAACGCTACAATAACTACCACGTGGCTGGGTTTGCCGGCCGAATGTGCGATGTCGTGGGAGGGGACATGGTCGAGTTTACAAAGACGATTAAAGATCCGTTGGGACTACATGCCCGCCCGGTTGCGTTGCTCTATGACATTATCGCCAAGCATCGTAGCGACGTGTCGGTCAGCATCGGTGACCGTCATACCGACGGTCGCGACGTTATGGGCCTGATGGCCCTCTACGGCGAGTGCGGCGAGGATGTTGTGTTCCGCGTTTCGGGCGTGGATGAGGCTTCCTGCGTTACGTCGATTAGAAACCTCTCGCTTTAAGCATGATAGGGCGCGGTAAAGGATGGTCCTTTGCCGCGCCTTTTTGTTTCGTATAGGAAACTTTTTCGAAATCTGAATGGGGACCCTTTCCAAAAAGTTAACCGCGTGCTAGTTTACTAAAGCGAACATAGACGTGGTTAACTTTTATCGCGTCGATGTTGAGGACGAACTGACGTTAGGAGCAACTCATGTCTTGCGGACCGCAGATGCCGGCCATGCCGCTTTCGATGGTAAAAGCGGGCGAAACCGTGCGCGTGTCTCGTGTAAAGGGCAATGAGGACATGAAACACCACCTCAAGGACCTCGGCTTTGTCGAGGGCAACGAAATCCACGTGGTGAGCTCGAGTGGCGCCAATATCATCGTCACGGTGCTGGGCGCGCGCTTTGGCATCGATTCCAAGGTTGCCATGCACATCATGACCGTCGGTTAGTCTGCAGCATTTCATAAAAACCGAAAGGGGGACAAGAGGATGAAGACGTTGGGTGACGTTAAGGTGGGCGAGAGCTCTACCATCGTCAAGCTTCACGGTGAGGGTGCGCTTCGCCGCCACCTTATGGACCTGGGGCTCATCAAGGGCACTTCGTTCAAGGTCGTAAAGGTTGCACCGCTCGGTGATCCGGTCGAGATCAACGTGCGCGGCTACGAGCTTTCCATCCGCAAGGAGGAGGCCGCCGTCGTCGAGGTCCAGTAAGGACTCGCGGCGCATATTTCTGCAGATAAAGTTAGGTATTTCTAACTTAATGCTGCAATTTTAAGCACATTATCCAGCCTGCGCGGAGAAAGCAGCACAGGCACACAAGGAAGAAGGATTGAATGGCGGATTCTCAGATCCATGTCGCGCTGGCGGGTAACCCCAACTGCGGCAAGACCACGCTTTTCAACCTGATCACCGGCGCCAACGGCTACGTTGGCAACTGGCCCGGCGTCACGGTTGAGAAAAAGGAAGCCAAGCTCCTAAGCGACAAGAACGTTACCATCACGGACCTCCCTGGCATCTACTCGCTTTCCCCCTACAGCCCCGAGGAGCAATGCTCGCGCGATTACCTCATGAGCGGCGAGCCCGATGTGGTCGTCCAGGTTGTCGACGCCACCAACCTCGAGCGCAACCTGTACCTGGCGCTTCAGGTTATCGAGACCGGCCTGCCCGTGGTCGTTGCCCTCAACATGGCCGACCTGGTCGAGAAGAACGGCGATAAGATCGACACGGACAAGCTTTCCAAGAAGCTCGGTTGCCCGGTCATGATGATCTCGGCTCTTAAGAACAAGGGCATCAAGGAACTCTTCGAGCAGGTCAAGAAGTCCGCTGCTTCTAAGGGCCAGGTGCCGGAGCACAAGTTCGATTCCTCCATCGAGGACGTTCTGGACCACATCGAGAACAATCTGCCGGCAAGCGTTCCCGCCAAAAAGCGCCGCTATTACGCCGTCAAGCTGTTCGAGCGCGACGCGGACGCCTGCAAGCTCATCAACCTCACTAAGGAGAAGGCTGCTCGCGTGGAGGAGCTGGTCGCCCAGTGCGAGCAGGACTGCGACGACGATGCCGAGTCCATCATCACCGGTGAGCGCTATGGCGTCATCGCGCACATCATCGATGAGTGCATGACCAAGGCTCCGGCCAAGATGAGCACCTCCGAGAAGATCGACCGCGTGGTTACCAATCGTATCCTGGGCCTGCCGATCTTTGTGGTCATCATGTTCTGCGTGTACTACATCGCCGTTTCTACCTTGGGCGGCACGGTGACCGACTTCACCAACGACCAGCTCTTCGGCACCGACGGCTGGTATGTGCTCGGCCGGGGTCGCGACGCCTACGACGCAGCTGTCGAGGCTGCGGGCGACAATGCCGACTCGGTCGACCCGGCACAGTACGGCCCCTATGTTCCGGGTATTACCACCGTGGTGCACGACGCCCTTGTGGCGGGTGGCACCGAGGACGGCGGCCTGGTCGATTCGCTCGTCTGTGACGGTATCGTCGGCGGCCTGGGCGCCATCTTCGGCTTCGTCCCGCAGATGTTCCTGCTGTTCGTGATGCTGTCTTTCCTGGAGGACTGCGGCTATATGGCCCGCGTCGCCTTCATCATGGACCGCGTGTTCCGCCGGTTTGGCCTGTCCGGTAAGTCCTTCATCCCCATGCTCGTGTCCTCGGGCTGCGGCGTCCCCGGCGTCATGGCCACCAAGACCATCGAGAACGAGAAGGACCGCCGCATGACGGTCATGACCACCACGTTCATTCCCTGTGGCGCTAAGCTGCCGATCATCGCCCTGCTCATGGGTTCCATCATCGGCGATTCTTCCACCACCGCCGCGTGGATCAGCCCGCTCTTCTACTTCCTGGGCGTTTTCGCCGTCATCGGTTCGGGTCTGATGCTCAAGAAGACCAAGCTCTTCGCCGGTCGCCCGACGCCGTTCGTTATGGAGCTTCCTGCCTACCACTTCCCGGCGATCCGCTCTTGGGCGCTGCACGTGTGGGAGCGCTGCTGGGCCTTTATCAAGAAGGCCGGCACGGTCATCTTCGCGTCTACTGTCGTGGTTTGGTTCCTCTCCAACTTTGGTAGCTACAACGGTTCCTTTGGCTTCCTGCCTGCGATGGACGGCATCCCCGAGGAGTTCATGGACTACTCCGTGCTCGCCATGCTTGGCAACCTGGTCGCCTGGATCTTCGCCCCGCTCGGCTTTAGCACCTGGCAGGCCACCGCGCTGACCGTCTCGGGTCTCGTCGCTAAGGAGAACGTCGTCGCCACCGCCGGCTCGCTGCTGTCCGTTGCCGACGCCGCCGAGACCGACCCGAGCCTGTGGACCGCGTTTGCCGGCATGTTCCCCACCATGGGCGCTTGCGTTGCCTTTGGCGCTTTCAACCTGCTGTGCGCTCCGTGCTTTGCCGCCATGGGCACCATCCGCAACCAGATGGACTCCGGCAAGTGGACCGCGATTGCCATCGGCTACGAGTGCGCCTTTGCCTGGGTGATCGGTCTGTTCATCAACCAGTTCTACAACCTGCTTGTTCTTGGGCAGTTTGGTATCTGGACGATTGTGGCCATTGTGCTGCTGGTTGCGATGCTCTTCCAGATCTTCCGTCCCATGCCCAAGCATGCATGGACCGACGAGGACGAGACCAACACTGCTTCCGCCGCAGTTTCCGCTTAAGTCCGAATAAGGATTAGCCCCTTTCCACGAGCCCGGGTGTCTCAGCGACACTCGGGTTTTTTTGGTGGGAGAGATATGGCATTTCCGCAGATAAAACTGACCAAATTAAACCTGTCCCTATTCGGTAGGTGGAGAATGGGGTAAAGTAAGTGATGGTTAACTAGAGGAGGCTTGCTATGGCACCTATCGATATTGTTGTACTGGCTGTTATCGGTATTGCGTTTGTCGCGGTATGCGTGCGCATCTACCGCAAGGGCACTTGCGCCGACTGCGCTCAGGGCGGCGTTTGCACCGGGCATTGCTCCAACAAAAAGACGTGCGCCGCACTGAAAGGCGTCGACAAAGTGGCTGAGAATTTAGGCCGCGGTGTCAAATAAACAACTGGGTATCTTGAACGCCCCGCGAGCATCCGTTCGCGGGGCTTTTTACACATTCGAGCGTGAGTGCGGCGAGTAGACATGCATTTTTTGGGGTATCGTTAACTGAATTATTTATTAGCTGCCCGTCTGTACCGGAGTAACCCTATGAGCGCACGCGTCACCATGAAGGACATAGCCGCCGAGCTTGGCGTTTCCATTAACACCGTGCATAAGGCCCTTACGGGCAAGGCCGGCGTGAGCGAGTCTGTGCGTGCCAAGGTTAATGCTAAGGCTGAGGAGATGGGCTATCACCGCAACACGAGTGCTTCGAGCCTGCGTCGTAAGGACATCAATCTGCTGTTTTGTCTGCCGTGCGCATCGCGTGAGGGCGCTTATTTCTATCGTTACCTATGGGAAGGCTGCAATCGCTTTGAGCAAGAGGTCATCGACCAGGGCATTACCGTTGAACGCGTTGAATTTGGCGTGGGCGGCTACGCTGATGCACTCGAGCAAATCGACGAGCGTCTGCAGGTGGGCGAGAAGATTGATGGTTTGCTCGCCTATGCGCCGGGCGACGATCGTGCGACTGAGCTTTTGGGGCAGATCGCCGAGGCGGGCGTGACGATTGAGCTCGTTGACGGCGACCGCCCTCACCTCGATCGTCTGGGCGCTAGTTTGGCCGACTACTCCACAGCGGGAAGCCTGATGGCCGAGCAGGCGGCCAACCTGGTTCACGCTTCCGGGATCGATACCCGCGTGCTTTTATTGGCGGGCGACCCCTATACCGACTCGCACTATTTGACCGCTCGTGCCTTCCACAATTACCTTCGCGAGCACAATGTTCCCTGGCAGGTCGAGGATCTGACCGGTGCTCATGCCCAGGTCAAGCAGCTCGAGCACGAGCTCAACCAGCGTCTAAAGTCATCGGAAGCCCCCGAGTTGATCTGCAGCGTGTTCGCCGTGGGCTCTGAGCTGATTGCCGATGCGCTTGTCTCGGCTAACAAGGCCGGCGAAGTAATGGTGATTGGCAACGACCTGTTCCCAGAAAGTGCGCTGGCTTTGCGTCGGGGCATCTTTACCAACATCGTCTACAAGGACCCGGTGAGTCTGGCATATCGTGGCGCCAAGACCTTAGGCGATTACCTGCTGTGGGGAAAGACGCCGGCGGAGCCTGTGCAAAAGGGGGCTGTTGAGATGGTGTTTGCCAGCAACGTCGATCGTTACTGCGAGCTCGCCGGAATCTAATGCGTTTAGGGAGTTCCCTACTTGCCGCGTACTTTTTGGCTGGGGATTGAAAAATTGTTTCGAAGGCCGCTGATGGCGAATCTGCCGTCAGTGGCCTTTCTTTGTGCCGATCCAACGCAGGGTCCATGGCTCGGCAACCGTTAAGCGGTCAAAACCTACCGTTCGCCCCATGATGGTTAGGTGAACGTTCACCTTGTAACGCATTTTGCACTAAGATGGTGAACGTTCACCTAGAGGATGACGAGCGTATTGTGCGCCCGCCTTGCCAGCAAAGGGGCTGTTTGATGAAAAACTTTATGGACGATCAGGATTTCCTGCTGAGCACCAAGACCGGTGAGGAGCTGTTCCGCAACTTTGCCGAGGGCATGCCCATCGTCGACTACCATTGCCACATTTCTCCCAAGGAGATCTGGGAGGACAAGCGTTTCGAGAACATTACCGAGGTTTGGCTGGGCGGCGACCACTACAAGTGGCGCCTGATGCGCGCCAACGGCGTCGACGAGCGTTTTATCACTGGCGACGCCCCTGCTCGCGAGAAGTTCCAAAAGTGGGCCGAGACCCTGGGTCGCTGCGTTGGCAACCCCGTCTTTGAGTGGAGCCACCTGGAGCTTAAGCGCTACTTTGGCTACGAGGGCGTCCTCAATGGCAAGACTGCCCAGGAGGTCTGGGACCTTGCCAACGCCAAGCTCGCCGAGGCCAGCTTTACCTGCCGCAACCTGATCAAGCAGTCCAACGTCCGCATGATCTGCACTACCGACGACCCCGCCGACAGCTTTGAGTGGCACAAGAAGATTGCCGCCGATGACAGTTTTGACGTTCAGGTCGTTCCCGCCATGCGCCCCGACGCCGCTCTGCGCATCGAGCGCGGCCAGGAGTTCGCCGACTACTGCAAGCACCTTTCCGAGGTTGCCGGCATTGAGGTCAGCGACTTTGAGGGCATGAAGTCCGCCATCTCCAAGCGCTACGATGTTGCCCACGAGCTGGGCTGCCGCGCCTCCGACCACGCACTCGACTACGTTATGTATGTCCCGGCTACCGCCGATGAGATTGAGGCCATCTTTGCCAAGGGCCTGGCTGCCGAGCCGCTCACCGAGGAAGAGGTCCTCAAGTACAAGACCGCCTTTATGCAGTTTGTCGCCGGCGAGTATGTCCGCCTGGGCTGGGCCATGCAGCTGCACTTTGGCTGCAAGCGCGACAACAACCGCGCTATGTTTGCCAAGCTCGGCCCCGATACCGGTTATGACTGCATCTCCAACTACACGCCGTCCGACCAGCTCGCCGATTTCCTCAACTCCATCCAGGAGACCTGCGGCTTGCCCAAGACCATCCTGTACAGCTTGAATCCCATCGACAACACCATGATCGATACCGTGATGGGCTGTTTCCAGGAGGCTCCGACTGCCGGTAAGATCCAGAACGGTTCCGCCTGGTGGTTCAACGACAACGAGGTCGGTATGCGCGAGCAGCTCACGGCTCTGGCCAACGAGGGCGTCCTGGGCAACTTTGTCGGCATGCTCACCGACTCCCGCTCCTTCCTGTCCTATCCGCGCCACGAGTATTTCCGTCGCGTGCTGTGCAGCGTGATCGGCGAGTGGGTTGAGCAGGGCAAGTATCCGGCCGACATGGAGCTGCTGGGCACCATCGTGCGCGATATCAGCTACAACAATTCCGTTCGCTATTTTGGCTTCGATCTGGGCACCGTCGAGGCATAGATCTGTATGTGCTCCGATTGGTGAAATCGGTTGCAAAGGGGAGGGACCATATGGGAACAGGGCAACAGAAAAACGAGCAGATCGTGTCTGCTCAGGCGGATTCGAGATCTATGCAGAGCTCGCAGGATATCAAGCTGAGCTGGCGTGAGAAAATCTGCTATGGCTTTGGCGATTTGGGCAATGGATTCATGTTCGATCTTGGTCAAGCCTATCTGACCAAGTTCTACACTGACATCTGTCTGATTTCGCCGGGCGTAGTGAGCCTGATTTTCGCCGTCACCAAGATTTTCGATGCGTTCATGGACCCGATTGCCGGTGCATTCGTCGACGGTAGAAAGAAGATTGGCAAGCACGGTCGGTTTCGTCCGGTCATGATGGTTTCGGCCGTGATCCTTGCCGTTCTAACCGTGGTGACCTTCACTGCGCCCGATATTCCCATGGCAGGTAAAATTGCCTATGCGCTGATAACTTACATGATCTGGGGCGTCGTATACAGCTTCACCAACGTGCCGTACGGATCTCTGGCCACGGTAATGACGCGTGACGTCGATGACCGCGCGCACATGGCGTCAACGCGCCAGGCCGGTTCGCTTTGCGCACAGCTCATCACGGGCGTAGCGTTCATCCCATTGGTCCTGTTCTTTGCGGGTGGCGACACGCTCGACGGCAATCCGCACGGCTATACGATTGCAGCTGTCGTCATGGGACTGTGTGGCATCGCCGGATTCGCCATCTGCTTTTTGGGAACGCGCGAGCATATCCGTATCGATCGACAGGCCGAGGAGAAGGCTGCGGGAAAGGCCGGCAAGAAGTCGAGCGCATTCAGCACGTATTTCAAGGTCGTTTTCACCAACAAGAACCTGGGAGCAGTTATCCTGCTTACGCTGTTTACCATCTCGGCCATGAATACCAACAACACCATGATGGTGTATTTCTGCCAGTACAACCTGGGTAACATCGCGTTGCAGCCCATTGTCAACGGCATCATGATCGGAACGTCGGTTGTCGCCATTCTCGCCATCCCGACGCTCGTCAAGCATTTTGGCAAGAAGCGCACGTGCGTCGCCTGTTTTATCGTCGGCGCTGTGGCAAACGGCCTCAACTTCATCCTGCCGACCAATACCGTGACGTTCATCATCTTCGTCACCATCGGCTACGTCGCGCTTGCCATCCCCAACGGTATCACCTGGAACCTGGTTTCCGATGTTATCGATTACGGTGAATGGCACACGGGAATCCGCAAGGAGGGTACGACCTACGCCGCGTTCAACTTTTCTCGTAAGCTTGCGCAATCCCTTGCTGCGATCATTTCTGGCGGCATCCTTGCCCTTACCGGATATGTGGCAAATAAGCCCCAGACGGCCGCCACGCTGCTTGGCATCAAGGGCGCTCTGACGATTTATCCCGCTTGCGCCCTTCTGGTGGCAGCCTTGATCATCTTCGCTCTCTACGACATTACCGAGAAGAAGTTCAATTCCATTTCCAACGACCTGTCGAATGGTCGCTGGGAGCGCGGCAAGATCGGCGAGAGCACTATCGAGACGATCGATAAATAGCCCCGCTGCTTGAAAAATCATGAATGCAACCCGGTGCGGCGATGCCGTACCGGGACTTGAGTTGAGAGGAAAACCTCTATGAATAACATCAGCTACGAGACGCTCGAGAAGATCGGCTACGAGGGCTACGTGCTGCCCAAGGACGCCCCCGAGAAGGTCCTGCAGTTTGGCGAGGGCAATTTCCTGCGCGCCTTCGTCGATCGTTTCTTCGATATGGGCAACGAGGCCACCGGTTGGAACGGCAAGGTCGTCATGTTGCAGCCCATCAGCGGCGCCTTCGATTTCGCCGATGGTATCAATGACCAGGATGGCCTGTACACCGTACTGGTGCGCGGCAAGGAGAACGGTGACACGGTTGACGATTCCCGCGTGATCAGCGCCTGCAGCCGTTGCCTCAATCCGTATCGCGAGGCTGACTACCGTGCCATGATGGAGGTCGCCGTTTCCGACGACCTGGAGATTATCGTCTCCAACACCACCGAGGCCGGTATCGCCTACGATCCGTCCTGCAAGGCCGACGACATGCCCCCCGCGAGCTTCCCTGCCAAGCTTGCCCAGGTGCTCCATGCCCGCTGGGCTGCCGGCAAGCCGGGCGTCATCGTGCTCGCCTGCGAGCTCATCGACCATAACGGCGAGGAGCTGCTGCGCATTATGAACCAGTACGTGAGCGACTGGGGCTGGGAGGACGAGTTTTCGCAGTGGATGGCCAACGACTGCACCGTCTGCACCACGCTCGTCGACACCATCGTTCCGGGTCGCATCCGCGATCCCAAGGAGGCCGCTGCCGTGGCCGAGCGCTTGGGCTATGAGGATCCGTTCTTGGCCGTGCGCGAGCCCTTCCAGATGTGGGGCATCCAGGGTGACGAGTCGCTCAAGGAGCGTCTGCCCTTCGTGAAGGCCGGTCTGCCGGGTGTCTTTGTGACCCCCGACGTCACCCCGTACAAGAAGCGCAAGGTCCGCATCCTCAACGGCGCCCACACCGCCTTTGTTCCGGGTTCCTGGGTTGCCGGCTTTGATATCGTGCGCGATTGCATGCACGACGAGATCGTCCGCGGCTTCATGAACACCATGCTCTACGACGAGGTCATCCCGACGCTCGCCACCGACCTGGATGCCGAGGATTGCAAGGCCTTTGCCGCCGCCGTCGAGAACCGCTTCGACAATCCGTTTATCGACCACGCGCTGCTCTCCATCTGCCTCAACTCCACGGCTAAGTGGCGTGCCCGCGACCTGCCTACGCTCAAGGACTACGTTGCCGAGACCGGCAACCTGCCCAAGTGCCTGGCGACGAGCCTGGCCACGCTCATCTCCTTCTACACGCAGGAGCTCGTGTCCCGCGAGGGCGACGGCCTGCACCTGCGTCGCTCTGACGGCACCGAGTACACCGCTCAGGACGACGCCTTCGTGCTCGACTTCTATGCTGCCCGCGCCGGCGCCGACGACGCCGAGCTGGTGCACGATGTGCTCACCAACGAGCAAATGTGGGGCGAGGATCTTACGCAGATAGCCGGCCTGGAGGAGTTTGTCGTCAACGCTCTCGCCGTCGTGCGCTCCGAGGGCGTCAAGCAGGCGTTCGCGAACGCTCAGGCCTAAATCCTTCTGTACGCCCGCCGGGTAACTGGCGGGCGTCACTCGACTTCTGCTCAACCTGTAGGGTTAGGACTCTTTGTAATGAACACTATCCAGATCAATCCGGCTGACAACGTCATCGTTGCGCTGTCGCCGCTCGCCAAGGGTGCTGCCGTCGAGGTTCCCGGCGTGGGCGAGGTCGTTGCCGCGGAGGATATCCCGCAGGGCCACAAGATGGCCGTGCGCGCCATTGCAGCCGGTGAGGATGTCATCAAGTACGGTCTTCCCATCGGCCACGTGACGAAGGACATCCAGCCCGGCCAGTGGCTGCACACGCACAACGTGAAGACCAACCTCTCGGGTGAGGTCGAGTACACCTACAATCCGACACATCCGGTCGTTGAACCGGTCGAGGCAGAGACCTTTATGGGCTTCCGCCGTGCCGACGGTCGTGCCGCCACGCGCAATGAGCTGTGGATCATTCCCACCGTCGGTTGCGTCAACGAAGTCGCTCGTGCCATGTGCGAGCAGGCTCAGGACCTGGTCGAGGGCTCGTTGGAGGGCGTCTATTACTTCCCGCATCCGTTCGGTTGCTCACAGACCGGCGCCGACCATGCCCAGACCCGTCGTCTGCTGGTGGCGCTGTCGCGTCACGCAAACGCCGCGGGCGTGCTGTTCTTGTCGCTCGGTTGCGAGAACTGCACGCATCAGCAGGTGCTCGACGAGCTCGGTGACTTCGATCACGAGCGCGTTCGTTTTCTCACCTGCCAGGATGTAGCCGACGAGCAGATCGAGGGGCACAAGATTCTGTCCGAGCTGGCTGACTTGGCCAAGCAGGCCAAGCGTGAGCCCATTCCGGCCTCCGAGCTGGTTATTGGTCTTAAGTGCGGCGGCTCTGACGGTCTTTCGGGCATTACCGCCAACCCCACGATCGGTCGCGTGAGCGATATGGTCGTCGCCCGCGGTGGCACGTCGGTGCTCACCGAAGTGCCCGAGATGTTTGGCGCGGAGAGCATCCTGCTCGATCGCTGCGAGAACGAGCAGGTCTTTAACGCTGCCTCTGACATGCTTAACGGTTTTAAGGATTACTTTATTAGCCATGGTGAGGTGGTCTACGAGAACCCGAGTCCCGGTAACAAGGACGGTGGCATCACCACGCTCGAGGACAAGAGCTGCGGCTGCGTGCAGAAGGGCGGCTCCGCACCCATCGTCGACGTGCTGCCGTATGCCGGTCAGGTTACCAAGCATGGCTTGAACATGCTGTGCGGCCCGGGCAACGACATGGTATCCACCACGGCGTTGACGGCTGCTGGCTGTCACATGATTCTGTTCTCGACTGGACGCGGCACGCCGTTTGGTGCACCGGCGCCCACCCTCAAGGTGTTCACCAATCAGCGTCTGTGCGACCACAAGGCCAACTGGATGGACTTTAACGCCGGCGTGATTGCCACAGGCGAACGCACGCTCGACGAGGCTGCCCGCGACCTGTATCAGCTGGTACTGGATACAGCGAGCGGTAAGCTAACGAGTGCCGAGCGCCGCGGCTGCCACGAGATCAGTATCTGGAAAGACGGCGTCTGCCTGTAGAGAGATTCGCCATTCGTAGGGGTGGCGAATCTTTTGATCTCGATGACGGGGCTGCACAGTGGTTCCGTGCGAGGGAAGGGTTGCTACTGCGCGTTTGTGAGATGCTTTTCGGTGCCCTTTTCCGCACTGTTGATGTATGTATGGTTATAAATTCGGGCAAATTGGTTTAAGAAGCCGATTTCGTCCAGGTCGATAGAGGGGAATTGCGTGGCTATCCACATCGTTGAGGAAGCAAATCGCTGTCTGGGCTGCAAAAAGGCGTTCTGTCAAATAAAGGGCTGTCCGGTGCAGACGCCCATTCCGCAGGTTATCGACCTCTTTAAGCAGCGCTGTCTGCAAGAGGCGGGCGAGCTACTGTTCCAGAACAATCCCATGAGTGCGGTCTGCTCTATGGTGTGCAATCATTCGGGCCAGTGCGAGGGCGCGTGCATCCAGGGCCGCAAGGGCGCGCCCGTACATTTTTCGAGCATCGAGAACTATATCTCCACGGCGTATTTGGACCGCAAAGAGTGGAGACCCGCGCCGTCGTGCGGCAAACAGGTCGCCGTGGTCGGCTCCGGCCCTGCCGGCATGACCGTGGCCATTAAGATGGCGCAGCTGGGTTGCGCCGTCACCGTTTTTGAGCAGCGGCCCGAGATTGGCGGCGTGCTGGAGTACGGTATCCCCGAGTTCCGTCTGCCGCGCTCGCTCGTGCAAAAGTACCGCCACGTGATGTGCTCGCTCGGCGTGCGCGTTCGCCCCTCGACCACCATCGGCGGTGCGCTCCACATCGACGACCTGCTGCGCGACGGCTACGATGCAGTCTTTGTTGGTACCGGTACCTGGCGCGCTCGCAAGCTTGGTATTCCCGGCGAGTCGCGCGGCAACGTGCTGTTTGGTATCGACTACCTCGTTGACCCCACGAGCGTGGCGATCGGCGAAAACGTGGCCGTAATCGGTGCCGGCAACGTAGCCATGGATGTGGCCCGTACGGCGCTTCGCTCGGGTGCCCGCAAGGTTACCGTGTACGCCCGATCGCGCCATATCTCTGCCATCGATGACGAGGTGGAGCTGACCGAGCTTGACGGTGCCGAGATTGTGTGCGGCAAGGCGATCTGCGCCATCGATGATAACGGTCCGGTGTTCGAGACGGCTATCTTTGACGAGGACAGCAATGTGGTGGGCTACGAGGAAGAGCTCGACCACGTGTCCGCCGACACGGTTGTGATTGCGGCGTCTCAGGTGCCCAAGGACAAGCTCGTGCTTACAACGGGCGGTCTGGAGACCGACCATCGCGGTCTGCTTTCGGTCGACGAGCACGGCATGACCACCGTGCCTGGCGTCTTTGCCGCCGGCGACGTGGTCAACGGCCCGCTCACTGTGGTTCACGCCGTAGCTGGCGCCAAGCTCGCCGTCGAAGGCATGACCACCTACCTGGGCCTCTAACACATCCCGCCCATCGGTTGCGGTGAAATACGGACTGTTTTGGCTGTCAAAAGCCTCATCTACTCCGTATTCCACCGCAATTTTTTGTGGGGTGGGCTAGAGACGCTGCATGCGGTACCCGACACCCATGTGTGTCTGAATCATCTTGGGGTGAGAGGGGTCTGCCTCGATCTTCTTGCGCAGGGTGCGCATGAACACGCGCAGACTCGCCAGATCGCTGTCCCAGCTCGTGCCCCATATCTCACGGGTGATGAAGGTGTGGGTGAGCACCTTGTCGACGTTTTTCGCCAGAAGGACGAGCAATTTGTACTCGGTTGGGGTGAGCGAGAGCTCGCGTCCGTCTTTCGTCGCGTATCCCGCGGCGTAGTCGATATGCAGCGGACCGTTGTCGAACGTGCTCGCTTCTGTCGACTCGCTCGACGCCATCGAGGAGCGCCTCAAATTCGCACGGACGCGCGCGAGCAACTCATCCACAGAAAAGGGCTTGGTGAGGTAGTCGTCTGCCCCTGCGTCAAGTGCTGCAATCTTATCGGAATCTTCGGTGCGCGCCGAAATGACGATAATGGGGACTGCCGACCAGCTTCGGATCTTCGTGATGACCTCGATACCGTCAATGTCGGGAAGGCCGAGGTCGAGCATGATGAGGCTGGGGCCGTGCGACACCGCATCCATGATGGCGGCCTGGCCGTTGCAAACCTTGCTCACGACATAGCCGTGGAGGTCAAGCGCGGTCGAAACGAGGTTTTGAACGGTCAGGTCATCTTCGACCAGGAGGATGCGTGGCTTAGCGGCATTATTCATGAATCTCGATCTCCTCGGCGGGCAGGGTAAAACGGAAGACAGCCCCATGGGGGTGGTTGTCGCGAACTTCGATGACGCCGCCATGCGCCTCCACGATGGAGCGGCAGAGCGACAGCCCAAGGCCGATGCTTCGACGCGAATCCACGGGCTGCGTATTGCTTGAGGTGAAGAAGCGCTCAAAGATATGAGGCTTGTCGCAGTCTGCCACACCCGGCCCATCGTCTGCGACGTCCACCACGACGAACGCACCCTCGCGACGTGCGCCGATGGTGACAGTCGAGTCCTCGGGCGTGTATTTGAAGGCGTTCATGATGAGATTCGTAAGCACCTGCATGATGAGATGGACGTCGATGCGTACCAGCAGGATGTCGTCAGTGTGCTCGATGGTGGCGGCATGTCCATGCGATGCTTGGGCGACATGGCTGAGGGCGGCCTCGATGACCTCGTCGATGAGCTCGGATGTGAGGTTGAGGCGAATGGTGCCGTCCTCGACGCGTGTGATGGCGAGGAGGTTCTCCACGGTATCGATAAGCCAGAGGGAGTCGTCGTAGATGGCATCGGCAAGATCGCAGCGTTGTTCGAGGCTGAGCTTCTCGTCGCTCTTCCGAAGGATTGCCGCAGATCCGGATATAGCCGTGAGAGGTGTCCTCAAATCGTGGCCGATGGAGCGCAAAAGGTTGGCGCGCAGCTGCTCGTTTTTCGCCAAGACCGCAGCCTCTTCGCGCTCTTGCGCCGCCCGGTCGCTTTCGAGCGCCAAGGCGCATTCGCCTACGATAGATAGGACGATCGAATGCTCGAACGCTTCGATCTCGCGCCCCTCCAGGTCGATGCCGATGACACCGAATACCTTGTCGCCGGTGCGAACCGCGAGGTAGAGACAGCGCGCCTCAGGCAGGGTCCGCGTGCTTGCGCCCGCGCGCTTGTTGTTGGTGTAGGTCCAGGTTGCAACGGCGCGCTCGTAGTCGGTGAACAGCGACGCGGATCGGTTTTCGGTGCCAGCGGACTCATAGAGCGTCTTGCCGAGCGTGCCGTGTTCGGCGGTGTAGAAGACCACGTCGAGTTTTAGCAGTTTGATGAGTTGGTTCATGGCGACGCGGGCGCACTCCTC
This sequence comes from uncultured Collinsella sp., assembly GCA_958427145.1. Lineage (GTDB taxonomy): Bacteria > Actinomycetota > Coriobacteriia > Coriobacteriales > Coriobacteriaceae > Collinsella. The sequence continues at coordinate 88,453 of CAUAAZ010000003.1, read as the reverse complement.
CGCGCTATGGGCTTGCTGCAAGAGCTGGTTCGTTTCGAGGAGTACACGCGTTTTGAATGCGTTCTCGGCGGAGGTACGGGCGTTGTCGGCGATGCGCGCAGTCAACTCGCCGGCGACCATGGCGGTAGCGAACATGATGCCGAACGTGACCAGATAGCTTCGGTCGTAGCTGGCGAGCGAAAACAGAGGCGTGACGAAGCAGAAGTTGTAAAGCACTACAGAGAGCACGCTCGATACGATCGTGCAGATACGCCCCGTCGTGGTGACGGCGGTCAGCAGGGCCGTGAGGATATAGAGGGATATGATGCTGGAATCGGCAAATCCCAGATGGCGGAAAGCCGTGCCGATCGCCGTAGCGACAAGAGAGAGGGCCAGCGTGCGAAGCACGTTTCGGCTGCTGGGCGGCTGCAGGGCGAGCGCATGGCGGCGTCCTTTGGGTCGGGAGGGCGGAGTCGACTGGTCTGGAATGATGTAAATGTCGAGGTTCGGGGCGAATGTTATGAGCTGTTCTACGAGAGATTTGCGACCGAAGAGGGTCTGACGGACGCTGCTGCGCTCGCCCGTGCGCCCCATGACGATTTTCGAAATACCCGACAGGCGCGCGAACTCGGAGATCTGAAACGCGACGTCGTCGCCATAGACGGTTTCCATATGTGCTCCGAGCTGCTCGGCTAGGGCGATATTGGCTGCAAGCTTGGCGCGCTCATCATCGCTCATGGCTTGCGTGCGCGGGCTCTCTACGAACAGGGCGACGAGTTCGCTGCGAAACGCTTTCGCCATGCGTGCGGCGGTGCGGACGATGCGGGGATTGGTCGGCGCCGGGGAGACACAGACTAAGATACGCTCCTTGGTGTAGTAGTCACGGTTTCCCAGCACGCGTGCGGCGTCTGTGAGGTGGCCGGTGCGATCGGCGCAGCGGCGCAGCGCGATTTCTCGGAGTGCGGTGAGGTTTTCGACGGTAAAAAAATGCTGTTGCGCTCGGTCGGCTTGTGCGGGACGGTAGACGAGGCCGGCGCGAAGGCGCTCAAGTAGGTCTTCGGGCTCTATGTCGACGAGCTCGACCTGGTCGGCATCATCGAAGATACGGTCGGGGATTCGTTCGCTCACGACAACGCCGGTGATGGATGCAACCATGTCGTTTAGGCTCTCGATATGCTGAACGTTCACGGTCGTATAGACGTCGATGCCCGCATGTAGAAGTTCCTCGACGTCTTGATAGCGTTTGTCGTGGCGAGACCCCGGCGCATTCGTATGGGCGAGCTCGTCGACAAGGATGAGCTGAGGGGCGCGTTCGATAGCCGCATCTAGATCGAACTCGCTGAGCGCAATGCCGTTGTGCTCGATGAGTTTACAGGGCACGTTCTCAAGCCCTTGTGCAAGATGGGCAGTTGCCGGACGTTCGTGCGGCTCGATGTATCCCGCGACGACGTCGACACCTCGCCGCTTGGCGGCGTGGGCGGCTTGAAGCATCGCATAGGTTTTGCCTGCGCCAGCAGCGTAGCCAAAGAAAATCTTGAGGTGTCCCCGGCTGGTTCGAGCGTCATCGGCGACCTCGTCTTTCTCAATTGCCTTGAGGATGAGGTCTGGATTGACGCGAGTGTCCGATGCGTCGCGCTGCATAGCGTAGCCTTTCTGAAGCGTTGTCCATGCGTGCATACGCGGTGAGGACGCCACTGTATGCTCGCGAGGTCGAGTATAGGCGCACTGCAGCAGCAATAGTGCTTTCTACCTGCATCTTTACGGCATCTTAAGGTCGTGAGCCCCGGCCCTCACGCCTCTTTAATCCCTAGAAGCGTTTACTGTCCCCAGACGCTTGCGAGAGTAGGCGTCCGAGACATCGGGCCGCGCGTGAAAGGGGCGGTAAATGAACATCCTCATTCCCATCATCGGAGTCGTCTGCATTGGACTTCTTATCTATTACATCTACATTCTGATGAGGAGTGATTCGTAAACTATGGACGCTGCGATTCAGTACATCTTGTACTTTGCCGTGCTCGTCGTCCTGGCCGTTCCGCTCGGTCGGTTCATGGCCCATATCATGGATGGTGAGCATACGTTCCTGTCGCCTGTGATTGCTCCTGTGGAGCGCGGCGTCTATCGTCTGCTTCGCATCGACGCGGCAGAGCAGATGGGGTGTAGGCGCTATCTGGCGAGCGTGCTGGTCTTTTCGGGGATCGGCCTCGTGGCTCTTGTGGCACTCCAGGTGCTTCAGTCCTTCTTGCCAGGCAATCCCCAGCACCTGCCGGGTGTGTCATGGGACCTGTCGTTCAATACGGCTGCTTCCTTCATAACCAACACCAACTGGCAGTCCTATTCCGGTGAGACCACCCTGTCCTACTTTGTGCAGTTCATGGGCCTCACCGTGCAAAACTTCTTGTCCGCCGGCACCGGTATTGCGGTCATGTTCGCACTCATCCGCGGTTTCCGTCAGGTCAAGGAGCAGGGCCTGGGTTCCTTCTGGGTCGACCTCACCCGCACCGTCCTGTATGTGCTCATCCCGCTGAACCTCGTGTTCGGCATCTGCCTGGCTGCCGGTGGCGTCATCTCCAACTTCCAGCCGGCTCAGAAGGCTGAGCTCGTAGAGCCCGTCGCTGCCCAGCCTAATGCAGACGGCGGCTGGAGCGTTATCGACGGCGCCCAGATCGAGGGCGACACGGTCAAGGTCGACGGCAAGGTTGTCGAGGGCGCGCGCGTGGTCACCGAGCAGTTCCTGCCCCAGGGTCCCGCGGCTCCTCAGGTCGCCATCAAGCAGTCCGGCACCAACGGCGGCGGCTTCTTCGGCGTGAACTCCGCCCATCCGTATGAGAACCCCAGTGCCTTCACCAACATCATCGAGATGACCAGCCTGCTGCTGATCCCGGCCGCCTGCTGCTTCACCTTCGGTATCGGCGTCAAGAACACCAAGCAGGGCAAGGCCATCTTTGCCGCCATGTTCATCCTGCTGGTGATCTTCACCGGCATCATCGCCGTCAACGAGCATGCGGGCACCCCGCAGCTGGCCGATGGCGGAGCGGTCAATATCGAGATGACCGACGGCCAGGCTGGCGGCAACATGGAGGGCAAGGAGAGCCGCTTCGGTATCGCCTCCTCTTCCACCTGGTCCGCTTTCACGACGGCTGCTTCCAACGGCTCGGTTAACTCCATGCACGACTCCTACACCCCGCTGGGCGGTTTTGTCCAGATGCTCCAGATTGCTCTGGGCGAGGTCGTCTTCGGCGGCGTGGGCTGCGGCCTGTACGGCATGATCGGCTTCGCCATCCTCACGGTGTTTATCGCCGGCCTTATGGTCGGCCGCACGCCTGAGTTCCTGGGCAAGAAGATCGAGCCGGGCGAGATGCGCTGGGCAGTTGTCCTGTGCCTGGCAACTCCGTTTGCCATTCTGGTGTGCTCGGCCATCGCCTGCATGGTGCCCGGTCTTGCCGACCAGCTCAACAATGGTGGCGCGCACGGCTTCTCCGAGGTGCTGTATGCCTTCACCTCATGCGGCGGCAACAACGGCTCGGCGTTTGCAGGCATGAACTGCAACATTCCCTGGATCAACGTCATGCTCGGCCTCGAGATGCTGTTCGCCCGCTTCATGCCCATCATCGGTACGCTGGCTATCGCCGGCTCGCTGGCCAAGAAGGGTAAGGTCGCCGAGAGCGCCGGTACCCTGTCTACCACCAACGGCATGTTCGTATTCCTGCTCGTGTTCATCGTTCTGCTGATCGGTGCCCTGAGCTTCTTCCCGGCCCTGGCGCTTGGCCCCGTTGCCGAGTTCTTCCAGATGATTGCGTAAAGGAGGGCGCAGATTTATGGCTATGCAAAAAGACATGATGGGCCGCGCGGTCCGCGACTCGTTTGCCAAACTGGATCCTCGCGTCCAGATTCAAAACCCGGTCATGTTCCTGGTGTGGCTTTCCGCCGTCATGACCTCCGTCCTGGCCGTCGCGTCCATCTTCGGTGTGCAGGACGCGGGTGTGCCCACCTACTATGTGGTCGCCATCGCGGTCATCCTGTGGCTCACCGACCTGTTCTCGAACTTCGCCGAGGCGCTTGCCGAGGGCCGCGGTAAGGCTCAGGCCGATTCCCTGCGTGCGGCCAAGAAGGATGTCGAGGCCCATCGCATCGAGTCCGTTAAGGACAAGGAACACTTCACCGTCGTTCCCGGCACCGAGCTTACGCGCGGCGACCTGGTGATCGTACGCGCCGGCGAGCAGATTCCCGGCGATGGCGACGTCATCGAGGGCGCTGCCTCCGTTGACGAGTCCGCCATCACCGGCGAGTCCGCCCCCGTGGTCCGCGAGGCTGGCGGCGACCGCTCTGCCGTTACCGGCGGTACCACGGTGCTGTCCGACTGGATCATCGTCAAGATCTCCAGTGAGCCCGGCCAAAGCTTCCTGGACAAGATGATTGCGATGGTCGAGGGTGCCGCGCGCAAGAAGACCCCTAACGAGATCGCTCTGGAGATCTTCCTGGTGGCCCTCTCTATCGTCTTTATCCTGGTCACGCTGGCCTTGTATTGTTACTCCTACTTCTCGGTTGGTCTTAACGACATGGTCAACCCCACGGCCGTGACCACGCTCGTGGCGCTGCTCGTGTGTCTGGCTCCCACTACCATCGGCGCCCTTCTGTCCGCCATTGGCATCGCCGGTATGAGCCGTCTGAACGAGGCCAACGTGCTGGCCATGTCCGGCCGCGCCATCGAGGCCGCCGGCGACGTCGACATCCTCATGCTCGACAAGACCGGCACCATCACCCTGGGTAACCGCCAAGCCGCCGAGTTCATTCCGGTCGACGGCATCGATCCCGCGGAGCTGGCCGATGCCGCCCAGCTTTCCTCGCTGGCCGACGAGACCCCCGAAGGCCGTTCCATCGTCGTGCTCGCCAAGGAGCAGTTCGGTCTGCGCGGCCGCACACTCGAGGATAAGGGTATGGAGTTCATCCCCTTCACCGCGGCGACCCGCATGTCCGGCGTGAACTACGAGGGCAATGAGATCCGCAAGGGCGCTGCCGATTCCGTGCGCACCTATGTGGAGGCAGCCGGCGGCGTGTTCTCCCAGGAGTGCGACGAGGCCGTCGAGCGCATCGCCAAGGCCGGCGGCACCCCGCTGGTCGTGACCAAGAACTGCCGCGTGCTGGGCGTTGTGTACCTCAAGGACATCATCAAGTCCGGCGTTAAGGAGAAGTTCGCCGACCTGCGCAAGATGGGCATCAAGACCATCATGGTGACGGGCGACAACCCGCTCACCGCTGCGGCAATCGCCGCCGAGGCCGGCGTTGACGACTTCCTGGCCGAGGCCACCCCTGAAGGCAAGCTCGAGAAGATCCGCGAGTTCCAGCGTGAGGGGCACCTGGTCGCCATGACCGGCGACGGCACCAACGACGCGCCCGCTCTGGCCCAGGCCGACGTCGCCGTGGCCATGAACACGGGCACCCAGGCTGCCAAGGAGGCCGGCAACATGGTCGACCTCGACTCCAGCCCCACCAAGCTCATCGAGGTCGTGCGTATCGGCAAGCAGCTGCTCATGACCCGCGGTTCGCTCACGACCTTCTCGGTGGCCAACGACATGGCGAAGTACTTCGCTATCATCCCGGCCCTGTTCTCGCCGATCTACCCCGGGTTGGACGCCCTCAACATCCTCGGTCTGGCAAGCCCACTGTCCGCGGTTCTTTCGGCCATCATCTATAACGCGCTCGTTATCGTCGCGCTGATCCCGGCCGCGCTGAAGGGCGTTAAGTACCGCGAGGTTCCGTCCGGACAGCTGCTGACCCACAACCTGCTCGTGTGGGGTCTGGGCGGCATCGTTGCCCCGTTCGTATTCATCAAGCTCATCGACATGCTGCTCGCGTTCTGCGGCATTATGTAAGTGGAGGTTTGTATGTTCAAAGGTGTTGCATCGCGCGCACTGGGCGTGTTCGCGCTGTTTACCGTTGTCTGCGGCCTGGGCTATACGCTCGTCGTGACCGGCGTCGCGCAGCTTGCGTTTCCGTACCAGGCGAACGGATCGCTCATTACAGTTGACGGCAAGGTTGTGGGTTCCGAGCTCATCGGCCAGAACTTCGATGACGAAGCCCACATGTGGGGTCGTATCCAGAACGCGTCAATCGTCGAAGGCGAAGACGGTGAGCTCATGGCGTATGGTGCCCCGTCCAACCTGTCCCCGGCGAGTGAGGAGTACCGGCAGCTTGTGGATGCGCGCGTGAAGAAGATTCGCGCCGCCAACCCCGATGCCGATATGGACGCCGTGCCCGTCGACCTGGTGACGTGTTCGGGGTCCGGCCTCGACCCGGAGATCTCTCCGGATGCCGCCGAGTACCAGGTCCCGCGCCTGGCGAAGGCCACGGGCAAGAGCGAAGGCGAGGTGCGCGAGATCATCGCCCAGTGCACCAAGGGCCGATTCCTGGGCGTCTTCGGCGAGCCCACGGTCAACGTGCTCAAGGTGAACCTTATGCTGGACGGCGCGCTGTAGGTGAGGGAGTGGCGGATGAGTGCATGACTGACTATCTGAGCCCTCAATTCCACCCCGCCCATCAGTTGCGGTGAAATACGGACTGTTTTGGCTGTCAAAGGCCTCATCTACTCCGTATTCCACCGCAACTTTTTTGTGAGGGTCGGGATTGAAGGTGGGGAGTGCGAGCGAGTGCGAATGCGGCGGATACTGATACGATAGGTACGTTAGCAACTGCCGCCGAGCGGCTTAAACGAAAGGAAGCCTGTATGGAGTCATCCGCCTACCCGATGCTCTTTAGCCCGATCAAGGTCGGTACGACCGAGGTCAAGAACCGCGTCTTTATGCCGCCGGTGTCCACGAACCTGGCCGATCATGGCTATGTGACCGACGACTTGGTCGATCATTACCGTGCCCGTGCCAAGGGCGGCGTGGGCCTCATCATCACCGAGGTCGTGACGGTCGAGCCTACCTATACCTATCTGCCGGGTGACATGTGCTGCTACGACGACACGTTTATCCCCGGCTGGGAAAAGCTCGCCACGGCCGTCCACGAGTATGGCTGCAAGATCATGCCGCAGCTCTTCCACCCCGCCTACATGGCCTTTAACATTCCAGGCACGCCTCGCCTGATCGCTCCGTCCTTTGTGGGCCCGTCTTACGCCCGCGAGGCACCGCGCCCCATCACGGTCGACGAGATTCACGAGCTCACGCATCAGTTTGGCGACGCTGCCGTGCGTATGCAGAAGGCTGGCGTCGATGGCGTTGAAGTCCATGCGGCACACGCCCACGGCATGCTCGGCGGCTTTTTGACTCCGCTCTACAACAAGCGTACCGACGAGTATGGTGGCTCGCTCGACGCCCGTATGCGCTTCTTGCTCGAGGTCATCGCCGAGATTCGTGAGCGCTGCGGCAAGGACTTTATCATCGACGTCCGCATTTCGGGCGATGAGTACACCGATGGCGGCCTGACCCTCAACGACATGATCTACGTCTCGCGTCGCCTGGAGAAGGCCGGTGTCGACATGATTCACGTGTCGGGCGGCACCACCATCAAGCGCGGCTCCGCCATTCCCGCTGCCGGCACGCAGCAGGCCTCGCATGCCGCCTGCTCGCGCGAGATCAAAAAGCACGTCAACATTCCCGTCGCCACCGTCGGTCGCATTAACGAGGCCTGGATCGCCGAGGAGCTGATCGAGGACGGCGCTGCCGACATCTGCATGATGGGCCGCGCCAATCTGTGCGATGCCGAGTTCTGCAATAAGGCCGCTGCCGGCAACGCCGACGATATCCGCCCCTGCATTGGCTGCCTGCGCTGCCTGAACGGCATCATGTTCGGCAAGCGCATCTCCTGCACCGTCAACCCCGATGTTGAGCGCGACGAGGCCGGTTACGAGCCTGCCGCCGAGGCCAAGAACGTACTGGTTGTGGGCGCTGGTCCTGCGGGCATGGAGGCGGCGTTCATTGCCGCCAAGCGCGGCCACAACGTGGTGCTCGTGGACAAGCAGGATGAGCCGGGCGGCGAGATGCGCATCGCAGCCGTTCCGCCGGCAAAGCAGGAGCTCACCCGCGTGATCAAGTACCAGTATCGTCGTCTTGCCGAGGCGGGCGTGAAGTGCGTATTTGGCACCGAGCTTACTGCCGAGGACATTCAGCGTGACTACGCCGGCTACGAGGTTGTCCTGGCTTATGGCGCCGAGCCCATCGCTCCGGCCTTCATGCAGGGCTTTAAGCAGGTTATGACAGCTGACGACCTGCTGGGCGGCAAGGCTTTCCCGGGCAAGAAGATCGTCATCGTCGGCGGCGGCACCGTCGGCTGCGAGACGGCCGATTACCTGGCCCCGCTGGTCAATGACCTGTCGCCGGCCAACCGTGATGTCACCGTCATCGAGATGACCAAGACGCTCGCCGCCAACGAGGGTGGTGCCGGTCGCGCGGTGCTCATCACGCGCATGCTCTCAAAGGGCGTCCACGTGCTGACCGAGGCCAAGGTGACCGAGATCACCGAGGACACTATCAGCTACGAAAAGGACGGCGAGGTCCACACCATCACCGGTGCCGATACGCTGGTGCTTGCCATGGGCTATCGTCCCAACACCAAGTTGGCCGACGACCTTGCCGCTGCCGGCGTTACCACCCACGTGCTGGGCGACGCCAACAAGTGCGGCAACATCCGCGATGCCATCGGCGATGGCTACAAGGTTGCCTGCGAGCTCTAGTCAACCCCTTTGCACCAATCGATTGCAAAAAGCGGCGGCTGCCCTGTGTGTTGGGCAGCCGCCGCCTGCGTTTTGCCAAAGAAAGATTATTGTCGGGCCCTAAATGCCTTTTGCTTCTGCTCCCTCCGCAATCATGTTGCGGTTATACACCAGGTGCAGATACATCGCGTCGTGCGCGGCGGTGGGATTGCGCGAGGCGATGGCGTCGGCCACATCGCGGTGCGTGCGGATAGTTTCCTCGACGAGCTTTTTGCCAGTCACGTCGATAAAGAGGGGGACGGATGCCTTGAGCACGCCCATCAGGCGGGGAACGACGAGGTTGCCGCAGCTTTCGGCAATGGCATTGTGGAACGCGGTGTCGGCGGCGGAGTAATCCTCACCGGCCTCGGCCAGGTGCTCGGATTCGTCGCAGAGCTCTTTGATACAGATGACCTGGTCGTTGGTTGCGTGCTCGGCCGCCATGCGTGCTATCTGCGGCGGTGCCACGGCCCTCTCGCACGTCAACGATGCCGGTTTTTGGATGTGCTCCTCGTTCCTGGAGATTGACGAGAAAACCACCCTCAAGTCCTGGACCATTATGGAGACGCTCATCGGCCTTTCGGGTCTTGCCTGCGCCCTGGTGATTTCGTTCTTCGCCTAGTTCGCGTAGCTAAGCATCTTTTGCCGAGTGCATCGCTCGGTACCCATTTACACCTGATTCATTAACCAACGATTGGTACAACCGTTCAAATCAAAAGAGGAGAGCATTATGGACGAGAAGACCAAGGCACAGATTCAGCAGGAGGCAGCCGACCTGGTTGCCAAGCTGCAGCCGCGTTCCGGCAAGTTTCGCACCATCAGCCCCGAGATGGACCCGCTGCGTCTGGGGTCTGGCTGGACCATCGAGGATCTGGACAAGCCGCAGGTCATTATCGAGTCGACGTTTGGCGACTCGCACCCGGGTTCTGCCGGCCTGTTTGAGCTGGTCGAGGAGGTCCGTGCTGGCGTTGCCGAGGCTGGCGGTCACGGTGCCCGTTACTTCTGCACCGATATCTGCGACGGCGAGGCCCAGGGCCACGACGGCATTAACTACTCGCTGCCCAGCCGCGACATGATCGCCAACATGATCGAGATCCATGCCAAGGCCACCCCGTTCGACGCCGGCGTCTTTGTCGCCAGCTGCGATAAGGGCCTGCCTGCGAACCTCATGGCCATGGGCCGCATCAACATCCCCTCCATCGTCGTTACCGGCGGTGTCATGGATGCAGGCCCCGACCTGCTGACCCTGGAGCAGCTCGGCGCGATTTCTGCCCGCTACGAGCGCGGCGAGATCTCTCGCGAGGAGCTTGAGTTTGCCAAGCACAACGCATGCCCCAGCTGCGGCGCCTGCTCGTTTATGGGCACCGCGTCGACCATGCAGGTTACCGCCGAGGCCCTGGGCCTTATGCTCCCCGGCACGGCCCTGCTGCCCGCTACCAGCTCCGACCTGCGTGAGTTTGCGCGCGAGGCCGGCCGCCAGTCCGTGTGGCTCTCCGAGCACAACCTGTGCCCCCGCGACATCGTGACCAAGGAGTCTTTCGAGAACCTCATCATGGTCCACGGCGCCATTTCGGGTTCCACCAACTCGCTGCTGCATATTCCTGCTATCGCCCGCGAGTTTGGCATCGAGATGTCCGCCGACGAATTCGACCGCCTGCACCGTGGCGCCCACTACCTGCTCAACGTTCGCCCCGCAGGCGAGTGGCCGGCGCAGTTCTTCTACTATGCAGGTGGCGTGCCGCGCATCATGGAGGAGATCAAGTCGATGCTCCACCTCGACGTTATGACCGTCACCGGCAAGACTCTCGGCGAGAACCTCGAGGACCTCAAGAACAACGGTTACTACGAGAAGTGCGGTCGTTACCTTGAGAAGTGGAATCTCAAGCGCGAGGACATCATCCGTCCGTTTGACCAGGCCTTCGGCACCGACGGTTCCATCGCCATCCTCCACGGCAATCTTGCTCCCGAGGGCGCGGTCGTCAAGCACACGGTTGTTCCGCGCGAGATGTTCCAGGCTACGCTTAAGGCACGTCCGTTCGACTGCGAGGAGGACGCCATCCACGCCGTCCTGACGCACGAGGTCAAGCCCGGCGACGCCGTCATCATTCGCTACGAGGGCCCCAAGGGTTCCGGCATGCCCGAGATGTTCTACACCACCGAGGCTATCGCCAGCGACCCCGAGCTGGGCGCGAGCATTGCCCTGATCACTGACGGCCGCTTCTCCGGCGCCTCCAAGGGCCCGGCTATCGGTCACGTTTCGCCCGAGGCTGCCGTGGGCGGTCCGATTGCCCTGATCGAGGAGGGCGACCTGATCCAGATCAACATCCCCGAGCGCTCGCTGTCCATCGTGGGCATCGCCGGCAAGGAGATGGAGCCGGCCGAGGTTGACGCCATCCTGGCCGAGCGCCGAGCCGCTTGGAAGCCCAAGGCTAATCGCTATACCTCCGGCACGCTCAAGTTCTTTACCGAGCATGCGGTTTCCGCCATTCAGGGCGGCTACATGGAGTAGCGCCCGTGCGCATCGATTCCCTCTCATAGATGTGCGGCACAAAGAGCCCCGGGCCACGTCACCGGGGCGCGTTGTTCAGCGCCGCCGGGGCGCTCCACTCAAACGACAAGAGACGTCTTACGCAAGCGCCCGCGTCCGTGGATAAAACCACGGGCGTGGGCGCTTCACTTTATTCCCAGCCCTTCCACACGTCAGGCTCGTAGCCAACGGTTGCCTGGCGGCCGTTGCGAACGATGGGCTCACGAAGAATCTGCTGGTTATCGAGCACCTTTTCGAACTTCTGGTCGGCAGCAAGATACTGTACGAGCGCAACCGTGTCGGCATCTTTCGCCTTTGGATCGATCACAGCGTCGATCCCGCCGACGGCGCGCGCCACGCTTTCGAGCTCGCCTTTGCTCATCCCCTTTTCCTTCAAGTCGATGAACTGGAACTTCACACGACGTTCCTTGAAATAGCGCTGCGCCTTCTTAGTATCGAAGCTTTTCTTCGTGCCGAATATCTGGATGTTCATACGTACCGCCTTCGCTCAATTCTCGTCCGTCCATGATACGACAAGGGAGCCGAGCAAAAACAGAGCAGGCGGAGATGGAGGAGGACGGCGACCGACCGTCGGCAAGAGTCGGCCGGATCGGACTGGCGCCCAGCGCGCGCCGGCGACACGCTCGCAGCTGCACACATAGCCGATGTACAAGCTCGCCGCGGCGTTCCCTCGCCCCGCGGTGTGGCGATAGAGAAGCACGCCACCCGTCAACGATGGCGCCTCGGTGAAGAAAATCAACGTCTGGGTTACATCCCTTGAAAGGGGCGAAGACGGCTGCTAGAATACCTCCCCGCTATGAAGGATTTGACCAAAGCATACATCGCAATTCGGCGGCCCCTGGTATACGGGGCCTCTCCTGTTGTTCCCCAAGTGCGCTCTGAGCAGCCGCTTTCTTCCTGTCGTATCTGATGCACGCATAGCACGTGCATGTTATTTCGCCCGTGGGCCGGCGCGCCTTCGGCGAAGAATCGAATAGATACGAAGGAAGCTTATGTCTGATAATTGTACGGTCGCGCCCGCCAATGGGCGCATTACCGGTACCCAGATCCGCATCGTCGCGGTCGTCGTCCTGGGTGCCTTCTTGGCGCTACTGAACCAAACGGTGATGTCGCCTGCGCTGCCGGTCATCATGTCCGATTTCGCCATCGATGCCTCGACTGCCCAGTGGATCATGTCCATATACCCGCTGGTGAGCGGCATCATGGTCCCCGTTTCGGCGTTCCTTATCGACAAGTTCAGCACCCGCGCGCTATTCTTCGGGGCGACGCTGGTGTTCGCGCTGGGCACGCTGCTGTGCGCCGCAGCCCCTGATTTTCTGTTCCTCATCATCGGTCGCGTGTTGCAAGCGGCGGGCTCAGGCGTGCTCATGCCGCTTGTCTCGGTGGTTCCCATGCTGGTGTTCCCCGTCGAGAAACGAGGAACGGCTATGGGCATGGCGGGCATCGTCATGTCGGCGGGTCCCGCGGTCGGCCCCGTCGTAGGCGGTGCGGTGATCGACACGTACGGCTGGCGCACCATGATCGGCGCCATCGTCCCCCTCGCAATTCTCGTGCTGGTGCTGGGCGTGTTCATGCTGAAAAACGTGGGCGAGCCGAAGAACCCCAAGCTCGACCTGCCCTCGGTCGTCCTCTCCACCATCGCCTTCGGCGGACTTCTCTACGGGTTCTCGAGCGCCTCGTCGATGGGTTGGGGCAACCCCGTGGTGCTCGGCTCGATCGTCGCGGGTGTCGTGTGCTTGGTGCTGTTCGTCGTACGCCAGGGCAAAATCGAGGACCCGCTGCTTCAACTGGGCACGCTCAAGACGCGCGAGTTCCGCGTGGCCGCCATCATCGTCACGCTCATCAACGCCGCATGCCTGGTCACCAACACGCTGTTGCCGTTGCTGCTGCAAACCTCGCTTGGCGCTTCGGCCTTCGAAACCGGCATGGCCATGCTTCCCGCCGCGGCGGTGGGCATCATCATCAGCCCTATCTCCGGCGTGGTGTTCGACAAGTTCGGTCCGCGTGCCATCTCGATCGTCGGCCTGGCCCTCATGACCGGCGCCCTATTCCTGCTCTCGCTTTCGACGGTAAACACGCCCATCTTGGTGGTTGCGCTGTTCTGCATGCTGCAGTCCGCCGGCCAGTCGCTCGCGAACATGCCGGTGAACACATGGGGTGTCAATGCCTTGAAAAATGACATGATCGCCCACGGCAACGCCATCGCGAACACCGGCCGCCAGGTCGCCGGCGGTTTGTGCACGGCGCTCATCATCACGGTCATGACAAGCGTCACCGCGTCGGCCGGCGTCGATGCGAGCATCCAAGTAGCCACCGCCGTGGGCGCGGGCGTCGCTTACAAGGTGTGCGCGGCAATCGGCCTCGTTTCCCTTATCTGCGCCATATTCAGCGTGCGCACCAAGAAAACCGCACCGAAAACGAAGGAGGCATAAGCGATGTCCGAGATTCTGTCCGAGCGCATCCCGCTCGAGCTCGAGGGGACGCCCGTTTCGAGCATCATGATTGAAGAGCCGTTCACCTGCACGCAGGATTGCACGATTTCCGACGTGGTGCGCATGCTCGCCGAAAACGAGGTGAGCAGCATGCCCGTAATCGATGAGCGCAACCAGGTGGTCGGGTTCATCTCCGACGGCGATGTCATGGGAGCCATCGCGCAGCATCGCGCTCACACCATCTTCACGGGCGGCGACGCGTCCATGCTGTACTTCGACGATCAGAGCCTTGAGCAGCGCATCGAAGACCTGAAGGATCGCTGCGTCATGGATTTCGCGACGCGCCAGGTAGTGTGTGCCCGTCCCGAGCAGAGCATCGCCCGCGTCGCCGCGCTGCTGGCGAAGAAGAAGTTCAAGAAGCTTCCTGTGGTTGATGACGAGGGCAAACTCGTGGGGGTCATCCGCCGCTCCGCCATCACCAAATACATCTTCGGCATCCTTTTCCAATAGGGGCAGGTCGCACTTGAGGCGAACATCTCGAGGCATCGAGCCAGCAACTGGACCAGACAACCTTGACACGCACGCGCTTTCCCTCAATGCTTCGGTAAGGGGAGCTGCGAAAATCGCAGCACGGGTGATCGGCGCCGCGCCCCCGAAGGCAAAAGCGAACACGGGAGCGATACGATGGGAAAAGTCCTGGACGAAGATTTGGTTTATGAGATTCTCTCCGTCGTGGCAGAGATTCCGGCGGGATGCGTCGCCTCGTACGGTCAGATAGCGCGCCTCATCGGCAGGGAGAAAAACTCTCGCCTGGTCGGAGCGGTGCTGAGCGAGGCGGATCGCTACGGCGATTATCCCTGCCACCGCGTCGTCAACCACGCGGGACGCCTCGCGCCAAACTTCCCCGACCAGCGAGCACTACTGACGGAGGAAGGAGTCGCCTTCCGAGACAACGGCTGCGTCGACATGAAAAAGCACCAGTGGAACGAGTAGCCAGGCAGCGTAGCGTCGAAAGGAGCGACGCCACGGGGAACGACCTGCGCCCCGCCGCCGGACAACCTATGGCAAGGTGACACGTCCCACAAAGAGCGGCGCACCAGTACGAGACACGACCGCGACGTAAAAAGACCCTATGATACTCGTAAGCATCTATCTGATTGCCCGCCTCGAGGTACCCAAAGAACGAGAGATGCCGAAACCCCTAGACAAAGAAAAAGGTCGGGAGCTTTTATGCTTCCGACCTGAAGTTTCATGGTCGCGGGGGGCGGATTTGAACCACCGACCTTCGGGTTATGAGGTCGCTACGACGTTGTTTCATTCAGACATTTCGACCCAAATTGAAGTCAATATAACTCCAGGTCATTTGATGTTTTCATAGATTTACGAAAGAAAAGTACGCGGAATAATTCGACCCAAATTCGACCCACAACGAGCTTGAAAGCGGTCAGGCGGAGCATTACCCTTGGGGTGTGACCCCACGCAGGGCCCACCACCAAGGGTAATGCCCACCCGCCCCAGCCCTTTGTGCCATTCCGCGCAACCGAGCGCGATTCTCAGGCACTTCAGGCAAGGAACACGATGAACGACCGACCTCTCGTCATAGGCAAAGGAACGAAGCAACGCCGCGACAAATACACGTGGCGCTACCGTCACAGCCTCGGCAAGGATCCGGTCACGGGCAAATACCGCTATTCGCCGTGGCAGACCATACATACCACCAAAAGCCGAGAGGTCGACGCCGCACTCGAAGCCTACAAGGCAGAACTCAACAGCGGCACCTACGTCCAAAAATCGAGGGACACCGTCGGCTCGTACGCAAAAAAGTTCCACGACAACCGCGAAGGAACCATCACGCCGCTCGCCTACTCGACATCCTACTCAATCGAGAACCGGACGCGCACATCACATGCGTGATGCTCATGCTCGACACCGACATGAGAAGGGCAGAAGCCCTCGGGATGACGTGGTCCGATGTCTCCGTCGAGAACAGAAGCATCCTCATTGAGCAGCAGTTCGCGGCCGATCGAAGCGTTCGCTCGCCCAAAAGCAAGAAAAGCGTGCGGAGGATCTCGATAAGCGAGACGCTGACGTCGTATCTCGAATTCTGGAAAAAGGAGCAGGCCCGCGAAATGGAAGCCTTCGGCCTGGAACAAGTCAAAGGCACTCCGCTCGTCCACTCATTCGAACGAACGAAAGACAGGCATCCCCAAGTCAACTTCATGGACCTGAATGGGTTTTCGCGCTGGTTCAGAAACTTCAGCGTCGAGAACGGGTTCGGCAAGTTCGAAGGCGTTCGAACATACCATTATGTGAAGGAAACTGTCGACGGGGAAACGATTTCGAAGCGTTATGAGCATAAAGAGTGGCTCGAATTGAGGGATTACCTCAGGAAGCATCCCAAGGTTCGCGAGGCGAGGCATATCAGCACATATGAGAGCGAGCACCTTCCTTACGGATATTCGGGCCTATCGAGCCACACCGCTACTGCCGCTACTGCCCGCTACTGCCCGCCAGTTTCCGAACCAGCGGGCGGTAGCAGCACCCCGAACATCTCGCCGACAGCGCAGAGAGTCGTCGACCTGGCGGCCAAGGCCGACATCGAGGACGTGATGCTGTGCGACCTGCCCGGCGTCCTGTCCTTCCTAGGGCTGCCACCTGAGACGGAGATGCCGCCGGGCAACAAGGGGAAGACGAAGCTCAAGAAGCTCTACAGGAAGGTGGCGCCGAACAAGGCATACCACTCCGGCGAGCGCGCCAAGGATTTGATCTCGCACCTCGACATGGCAGAGATCAGGGCATCGGCGCCCGTCCCGCTCGGAGAGATAGACAGAGCGGTCGTAAGCGGCTGATGTAACTTCTGACACCCTAGAACTTACATCGAGCCCCGATTTTTGAACTGCCTCCCATTTCTTGGATACGAGAAATGGGAGGCCCTTTTATGGCTGGAAACGCTTTGTACGACGTCGGTCTGAGGCTGCGCGCGGCCGAGCTGTACGACATGGGGCGAGGCCGCGCATCGATTGCGGCTCTGCTCGGGATACCAGAGGAAACCGTGAGAAAATGGCTAGACATCTACAGATCAGCAGGCATCGAGGTTCTAGCTATGATGGGAAAGAAGCACGCCGCCTACTCGTTTGAGACGAAGCTGGCCGCCGTCAGGGCGGTCGTTGACGAGGGCATGACGAAGCCCGAGGCCATGGCGAAGTTCGGGATAGCCTCGCCGAGCTCTCTCAAGAAATGGCTGAAGGCATACAGGGAGGAAGGTCCGGAGGCGCTCAGGCCGAAGCCCAAGGGGAGGCCGAAAGGCTCCGGCTCCCCGGCCAAGGAGATGACGCGCGAGCAGGAGCTCGAGCGGAGGGTCCGGAAGCTCGAGGCCGAGAACGCCTACTTAAAAAAATCGATAGCCCTGAAGGCAGAGAAGCGCTCCCGAACCGAGAGAAAGCGGTTGTCGTGAGCGGGCTTTCAGGGCAGTACCCACTCGTTGACCTGCTGGAATGCGCCGGCTTGGCGAGGTCGAGCTACTATTACGCGCTTTCGCACCCCAAGGCGCCCACCAGGCCCGAGCTCTGGGAGGCCGCCGCCGAGATATTCTCGCGCACCGCCAACGGGTGCGGCCACAGGCAGATCGCCATGTGCCTGCGAGCCGAGCGGGGCGTGCGCATAGCCTACAAGACGACGCTGAAGATGATGCGCGAGATGGGCATCGGCTGCGGGATCCGCCGCGAGACCGACTACCACAGGTACAACTCGTACAGGGGCAAGGTCGGAAAGACCTTCGAAAACGTCATCGGCAGGGACTTCGAAGCCGACGGGCCCTGGCAGAAGATGGGCACCGACGTCACCGAGTTCAAGCAGCCCTGGGGCAAGGCCTACTTCGCGCCGATCTACGACTTCGGCAGCAAGGAGATCGTCGCCTGGTCCACGTCGCTGCACCCCGACATGGCCCAGCAGCATGAGCTGCTCGACGAGTTCATATCCAGGAAGCCCGAGGGTGCCAGCCCGATACTGCACTCCGATATGGGCTGGCAATACCAGCAGGCCGGGTGGTGCAGCAGGCTGGAGAAGGCCGGCGTGGTGCAGAGCATGTCCCGGAAGGGCAACTGCATCGACAACGGGGCGACCGAGCAGGTGTTCGGCCACATGAAGGACGAGCTCTTCAGGGGGAGGGAATGGCTCTGCTTCGAAGACTTCAAGAGAGACCTCGACGAATACGTCGTCCACTGGAACACGAGAAGGAGGCAGGTTAAACTAAAGGGACTGACCCCGGAGGAGTTCCGGAATCAGTCCCTATGTGCGGCGTAGGCCGCTAATTAGCCCGTCCAAGAATTGGGATGCAGTTCAATACGAGCTCGGGGCTCTTTTCGTCTAGATTGGGGACGCATGGCCGGACGAAAACAATTTGCGTCTGGTAATAAGCGTACGAAAGCGCAATTTACGTCTTAATTCCGTACGCAAATCAAGACGAAAATCGCTTACGTCTGCTTTAAATCCGTACGAAAACGGTTTTCGTCTTGCAGGGCAGTTGCCGTTTCTACAGTTCAACTTCCAGTTCGGCTTTGTGCTCGTAGAGGTAGTCGCGCATGTAGGGGATGGCAAATGAGACCTTGCCGTACGAGGGAGCCTCGATAATCGATTCTCTTAACAGGCGGCTGCGGACGGAACTCACCTGTTGAGGCGTTTTGTTTAGGGCATCGGCAACCATGCTGGTCGAGCTCGTCTGCCCCAAAGATGCCATGCTCAGCAGATAAGCGATGCACGTGGGCGGAATGCGCTGTAGCGCGGGCTCAATCACCATGGCACAGAAGCGTTCGCGTGCCGTTGCAATGCCGCGCTCGGCTTCTTCTTCTCCAATAATCGGTGTATGTGCGCGTCTTGCCAACTGCCATGCGTAGTATCCAACGAGTTGGATCATGAAAGGATAACCTTGCGTTGCCTCGGCAAGTTGGCCGGCAATACCTGGCTGCAACTCCATGCCAGACGCTTCAATGGTTTCCTCGAGGGAGTACGACACTTCGGTTACTGCCACAGCCTTCAGGTCAAAGGGGAGGGCACGGCGCAAAAACGTAAGTGTCTTTCCGTTGATGATGCCTTCAATCATCGAAGGCAGCCCCGCAAAAACAAAGGCGATATCAAGGTCTTCGCCGATAACCTGCTGAATCGCAATGGAGAGCGTTCGGACCTCATCGAGCTCTGCGTCTTGAACCTCGTCGAGAGTGATGAGCAGGCCATTTTCATTCTTGGATATTGTCTGTCTCATGGCGTCGCGTAGCGATGGGCCGATTCGCTCAATATCTATGCTGCCGATGGATATGCCAGCTACGGTGGGCTCAAATCTGGCGTGTTTGGCCTGGAATTTGGGTTGCAGCTGTTCGAGAATGCGCTGGCAAAGTCCCTCGGTTGCGACCTCTTTTATGACCGTCCAGCCACGGCTTTGCGCCAAACGTGAGCACTCGTCAAGGAGGACCGTCTTGCCCGTTCCACGGACGCCGGCTATGCGCATTAGGCGCCCAGGGGCACCAGGCCCGTTGGTGAGGCCTTCACTGAATTCTTCAAGTACATCTTCGCGGCCGATAATCGTGGGAGGTGTTTTACCTGCTGTGGGCTTAAAAGGGTTTGTTTGCATGTGAGCCACCTTTGCTCAAGATATAGCAAGATATAGCAAAGTATAGCAAGATATAGCAAAGTATAGTGAGATATAGCAACGTATAGCGCTGTTTGCGGGTTCTTACGGTGGTGCTATTTCCTGAATGCCGCGCGCACAAAGCGCTGAGCGAACAGCTTATTAGCGATGTTGATGACATGGGCCAAGAACAGCGCCGAGATGGCGGTGGTCACGCCAAAGCCGCCCAGGTTGTGCATGAGCGCGAGCGACAGAACGAGAGACACGGCGACATGCGAGCAGTCGAACACGACTTTTACGTCGCCAAAGCGGCGTTTAATCTTTTCGGCAATGACCTGCACCAGGCCGTCGGGCGCGTTGGGGACAACGCCCATGTTGACGACGAGACTTACGCCAAATGCAGTGACAGCGAGGGAGAGCAGCATGGTCTCAACCTGTATGGGGAGTACTGCGGGATGCAGCGGGTTGACCGCCGTGAAGAAGTCGGTGAAGCCGCCGATGAGCGTTGAGAAGCACAGCTCGAGCAGGATGCGCGGCTGGAACTCGCTTCGCAAGATGGCTAATTGCGCCACGATGTAGGCGACGTAGGCCGCGGTGATCCAAAAGCCGAGCGTCTTGCCCTTGAGCATGGATAGGGTTGTGGCAAAGCACGTGAGCGCGACGACGCCCAGGCCGGATGCCGTCTGGAGACTCATACCGAGTGCCAGTACTGCAACGCCCACCAGATACATCAGCATCCTGATGACGATATGGAACCAATCGATCTTCTCGCCATTCATGATGATGAGCGGTCGCATGTTGCTACCCGTCCTTTCGGTTGTGTGAAAAAAACTGACCCGGACCGGCAAAAGAGGGTTATCGGAGGCACTGCTGTTAAAGCAGAAAAGCCGGCCCCACGGACAGTTGTCTAGGAAGTGTCTCGCTGTGCCGGAATGGGACTGAAGGGCCAGCGAGACGGGAGGAAAGCAAATGACATTGCGTGGGCAATAGGATGCCAAGATGGTAGGGTGCGTCTTAGCATCCTATTGCTCACGCTTGACGAAATCGGTTTCGTTTGAGCCTTAGTATACGCACGGGATTCTATTTGCAAAGAGAAAAACAATAAAAAGTGAACGTTCACCTAATCGTAACAACTCGTTGGCTGTATCATGGCGGTAGTCGATACGAAACCGATTTCGTATCGACTACGCATGCGTTGTATCTGTCCATTATCTGGTGGTGTAAACGAGGGGTTACACCTGCCGCAAAAGCGGCATTCATCATTGTCCAGATTGAAAGGATCACCATGGAACAGCATACCGATTGCTCGTACTGCATGTGCGGGACCGACAACACGCTCGTCGATGCCTTTGGCATCCCCATGCTTGACCTGCCTGCCAGCAAGCTCATCTTGTTTAAGGAGCAGAGTCATAAGGGCCGCGTAATCGTGGCCTCCAAGCAGCACGTCGATGACATCTCCTGCATGTCCGAGGAAGACGCCGCCGCCTTTATGGCCGATGTCCGCCACGTCGCGGCAGCGCTGCACAAGGCGTTCAATCCCGACAAGATTAACTTTGGTGCCTACGGCGACACCATGCATCACCTGCACGTGCATATCGTCCCCAAGTACAAGGACGACCCGTTTGAGTTTGGCGACGTGTTTGCCATGAACCCCGGTCGCGTCACGCTCGAGTCGGCTCAGTACGACGAGATCGCCCAGGCAATTGTCGCCAACCTGTAAGCGAGTAAAAGCGGCTATTTCGAATAGAAGCACTTGGCTTCATTGCCAGTTAAAAGGAGCTTATCTATGAATGCGGGAGTTGTTTCACTCCTTTGGGTGCTGGTGGGCGTAGTCCTGCTGGTCGCCATGATCGTTAAGTTTAAAATCAACAGCATCATTGCGCTTATTCTTTCCGCCATTTTTATCGCCCTTGCCGACGGCATCTCTGTGGGCGACCTTGTCACCACCATGGAAGATGGACTGGGCGGAACGCTTAAGTCGCTTGCGCTGATCATTATCTTTGGCGCAGCCATCGGAAAACTGATGACCGATTCGGGTGCCTCGCAGCAGATTGCCGACACTATCGTTGACAAGCTCGGTATTAAGCTGCTGCCTGTTGCGCTTCTGATCATCGGCGTTATCTTTGGTATGAGCATGTTCTACGAGGTGGCGTTCCTTATCGTTACGCCGCTCGTTATCAGCATCGCCAAAGAGGCCGACATCCCCTATATGCGCCTGATTATCCCGGCTGTTTCTGGTACCACGATGGGCCATTCTCTTTTTCCGCCGCAGCCTGGTCCTATGGCGCTGGTGAGTGCCTTTGGTGCCGAGGTTCCGCCGGTCTACATCTTTGGTCTGATCGTCACGATTCCGACACTTATCTGCTCTGGTCTTTTGCTGTGCCATTTCATCCCCGGTCTCGATGACATGCCGCTTGGCAATGTTATGAAGCCGGCGGAGCGCAGGCCCGCGGACGAGCTTCCGCCGTTCTGGCTTTCCATTCTGGTGCCGCTGTTCCCGGCAATCATCATGATTGGGGCTTCGATTATCAAGAACACGGTGGGCGAGGGTTGCTTTGCATACGATCTTGCCAGCTGCATCGGTAGCGCAGATATCACTATGCTCATCACGATGATTCTTGCCATGGTTGCGTATGGTTATACGCGCGGCATGGATGGCGGAGAGATTTCTAGCTCTATGTCCGATGCTATCAAGGGCGTCGCGAACGTGCTGCTCGTTATCGGTGCCGGCGGCATCATGAAGCAGGTCATCATTACTTCTGGCGTTGGCGCGACGCTTGCCGACATGGTGAGCCTCATGCCGGTGTCGCCGCTGATTTTGGCTTGGGTGATCACGGTGGTCCTGCGCCTGCTCACCGGCCAGGGTACCGTCTCGGCCATCACCGCTGCCGGCGTCGTGGCACCTATGGTTACGCAGTTTGGCATCAACCCGGTGCTTGCAGTACTGGTCTGCGCCTGCGCATCCAATACCATCACGCCTATGTATGACGGCGGCTACCTGCTGTTCCAGCAGTCGTTTGGCCTGTCGATGAAGGATACCTATAAGACATGGGGCCTGTTGGAGCTCGTCAACTCCGTTGTCGGCCTCATCATGGTTCTGATCCTGAGCCTGTTTATCTAGGCGAGAAACGCATAAGACAAGCGTGTCTCACCGCAAGCCCGCGGACAGTTGCCTATCAAACTGTCCGCGGGCCTTTGCTTTTTATACCAACGGCATATCGTACCCGTCCCCCTCATAAGTTGCGGTGGAATAGTTCCTGTTTTTGCTGCTGAAGGCTTTGAACAGGAACTATTCCACCGCAACTTATGAGGGGGCGGGGGATGCGATAGTATTGCATGGTGGTATTCGATTAACCGAGGCTTCATCCGAGGGCTTTATGGAACAACACCAGCATTATCAGAGCCTGCAAGACCAGGCATACAACGCATTGCGCTCTAAGATCATCTATGCCGAGTTCAAGCCCGGCACGCGCCTTTCGGCGATTGGTCTGGAAAAGGAGACGGGAATCGGGCGCACGCCCATTCGCGAATCCTTTGTGCGCCTGCGTGAGCAGGAGCTGGTGGAAACGCGTCCCAAAAGCGGCACCTATGTCTCAAAAATCAGCATGGAGCGTGCCGAGAACGCCTGTTTCTTGCGCGAGAAACTTGAGAGAAGCGTGCTTATTAAATGCTGTTCGGCCGCCACGCCCGAGCAAAAGCATCGGCTCGAGCAGATTCTTACCGAGTCCGAGTCGCTCGACCATAGCGAGACGCGTCGTTTCTTTGATCTGGATAACCTGTTCCATGAGACGTGTTTTGAGATTGCCGGCCGTCATATGTTGTGGGATTGGATGAAGAGCGTCAATACGCATTTTGAGCGGTATAACTGGCTGCGCGCGGTATCTCAGGACCTTGATTGGGAGCCGATTCGTCGTCAGCACCGTCGGATTTTGGAGGCCATTAAGGAAGGCGACACCGATACGGCGAGCTATCTGGCAGAGACGCACTTGCATCTGATGCCCGAGGAGCAGGGTCCGGTTATCGCCTTGCATCCCGACTACTTTGAGCTGTCCAAAGATACGGCCATCTAACTCGCCCCCCCTCATTAGTTGCAGTGAAATAGGAATTGTTTTGCGGCTCTGATGGTGTAGGCAGTCCGTATTCCACCGCAAGTGCCGGGGCACATCGGGGCACGAAAACGCTGCGGCGCCGCTTGGAGGAAAAGACCGGAAGCAAGGGTCCATTCCTCCAGACGGCGCCGCAGCTGTTTTGATGGTTCGGCTTTTGTCGAAGTGTCTTAGTTGAGCGCGACTGCCAGCCGAGTAGGCAAAGCGGCTCGGGGGCGTGTCGCTTCCGTCACGTTCTATCAGCATACAAGACAGTTTTGGTTCTTGTTCGTGACGGAAACGGCGCGCTTCCGAGCCGCTTTAAAAGAAAGGGGGCGAGGTTTAGGGCACGCCCCCTTTCACGATAGAGAGCTAAACCTAGCCGCGGACCTTCTTGACGACGTCCATGGCCTCGTGGGCGATCTGCTCGACCTTGGAGAAGTCGCCGTCGGCAAACAGGGCCGGCTTGACCATCCAGGTGCCACCGCAGGCGATGATGGCGGAGGAGCTCAGGTACTCCTCGACGTTGGCGGTGCTCACGCCGCCGGTAGGCATAAAGCGGTGACCGACAAACGGAGCGGCGAGGGCCTTGATGGTGTTCAGGCCGCCATACTGGGACGCGGGGAAGAACTTGGTGACCTTGAGGCCCAGGTTCTCGGCTGCGGTGACCTCGGAGGGGGTCACGGTGCCGGGAAGGACGGGCAGGTCGATGTCGATGCAGTGCTTCACGACGTCCTCGTTGTAACCCGGGGAGACGATGAACTTGGCACCGGCTGCGCGTGCCTGCTCAACCTGCTCGACGGTCAGGACAGTGCCGGCGCCAACGCACATCTCGGGCTCGGCCTCGGCCATAGCGGCGATGCACTCGGCGGCGCAGGCGGTGCGGAAGGTGACCTCGGCGGACTTCATGCCAGCTGCCATAAGGGCGTGGGCGAGCGGAGCGGCGTCCTCGACCTTGTCGAGCACAACGACCGGCACGATGCCCAGGGACTCAAGCGTGGTGTAGAACTGATCGAACATGATGTTCCTTTCGATGTGTGGCGCGCATGGGCGCGTGATTGCCAAATGTGCTGGTCAGGAGCCGATTTTGGATTGGTTATCGGAGGCACTGCTTGGGGTTCAAGCAATTCCAAAACCGGCTGCTCGACCAGTCGTGTAGGGAATGCCAGGCAAAACCGGAATGGGACTGGTGGTTTTGCCCGGCCGGAGGAATCGGGGAGCGGGCCGCAGAGGTATGGGATTGGAAAGCTGCGGCCCGCGGAATGGAGACGGACTAGCGCGCGACGCGGGTGCCACCGTCGGCGGCGGATGCCACGGCTGCGATCTCGCCTGCGGTCACCAAGTTGGAATCGCCCTTGATGGTGAGCTTGAGGATCGAGGCTGCGATGGCGTAGTTGACGGCGTCCTGCGGGTCAAAGTCGTTGATGAGGGCATGGACGAGGCCGGCGTTGAAAGCGTCGCCGGCGGCAACGCCCTCGAGCACATGCACGTCGTGAGCAGGGGAGAACCAGTGCTCGCCGCTCTCGGCGTCAAAGAGCATGCCCATCCAGATGGACCGCTCGACGCAGGAGATGTTGCGGACGACCGAAGCGACCTTCTTACAGCCGTACTCGGCGCAAATCTGACGGGCCATTTCGACGTAGGTGTCGCGCTCCTCGATGCCGTGAGCAAGGGAGCCGGAGACGCAAGTCATACCGAGGCCGGCAGGCGCGTCCTCGTCGTTGGCGATGCAGATGTCGACGAGCGGTAGGAGCTCCTTCATGGTTGCCTGCGACTTCTCGGGCGACCACATCTTGCCGCGATAGTTCACATCGCACACGGTGGTGATGCCCTTGGCGCGGCAGGCGGTGAGGGCATCCTTGCAGGCGACGGCCATCTCGTCGGAGACGGCGGGCGTCACGCCGGAGAAGTAAAAGACGTCGACACCCTTGAGGATCTCGTCCCAGTCGAAGACGTCGCGCTTGGCCATGTTAATGGCCGAGTACTTGCGGTCGTAGACGCAGCCGTTGCCGCGCTGCGAGGCGCCGATCTCAAACACATAGGAGCCCAGGCGATCGCCCTGACGCACGACGCGCGTGGTGTCGACGTCGTAGGCCTTCAATGAACGCAGAGCGCACTCGCCCAGACGGTTGGCCGGGACAACGGAGACGTAAGCGGCTCTGTCACCCTGGTAGGCCAGGGAAAGCGCGGTGTTGGCTTCGGCGCCGCCGTAGCGGACATCAAACTCGGTCGCCTGCTCAATGCGCAGATGGTCTTTGGGCGAGAGCCTCATCATGATCTCGCCGAAGGTAAGAACCGTTTTACCCATGGTCGCGCAGCTCCTTCTTGCTCGTGCGTACACCTTTGATATGGCGTTGGCACGGAGGTGCCAAGACGGTAGGGTGCGTCTTTGCACCTGCGTGCCAACGCTCACCGAAATCGGTTTACGAAATCGGTTTCGTTTCGAGTTGTAGTATACTCACCTACAGCGTTTTGCAACCGAGATTTTTAAAAAATGCCTAAAATGGCTCAGATCGCCGACAATTGGGAAACGGGGTGCGTTATGGCGCAGATGAGAATCAAGGACATTGCCGCCGAGGCGGGCGTGAGTCCGGCCACGGTCTCGCGCTACCTCAACAACCGCCCCGGGCAAATGACCGAGGAAACCCGTGCTCGCATCGCGGCGGTTATCGAGCGCACCGGCTATCGCCCGCGTGCCGCCGCGCGCAATCTGCGCAGCTCGCGCACCAACCTCATCGGCGTGATCCTGGCCGACATCGCCAACCCGTTCTCCAGCGCCATGCTCGAAGGGCTTTCCGTCAGCGCCGCCGCGCGCGGCTGCTCGCTCATGACGGCCATTAGCGGCAACGACCCCGCTAAGGAAGCGGAGTCGCTCACCAGACTTATCGATGCTGGCGTGGACGGCCTGGTCGTCAACACCTGCGGAGGCAATGACGAGGCGATCGCCGCGGCAGCGGGACGTCTGCCCGTCGTGCTGCTCGACCGCGACGTTGCCGACGGCGGTGTCGATCTAGTGACATCTAACAACCGTGAGCTGGTCGCCGGCTTGGTAGACGAGCTCGCCGCCGCTGGCAGCGAGCGCCTGTGCCTGCTCACCGAGGCAAGCGACGACAGCCCCGTGCGTCGCGAGCGTGCCGAGGCCTTTGCCGACGAACTTTCGCGACGCGGCCTTGCGGGTGAGGTCGTCACTCTGGCCGACGGTGGCGCCTCGGGCGTCGGCCGCTTGGACGAGACCATCCGCGGCTATGCAGGCAAAAAGCTCGGCCTCATTGCTGTCAACGGCCTGGTCTTCCTGCGCCTGACCGAGGCGCTGGCGCAGCTTGGTCCCTCGCTGCCGGCGGGGCTCAAAATCGCGACGTTTGACGACTACCCCTGGAACCATGTGCTCTTTGGCGGTGTGACCACGGCAGCGCAAGACACCCTTACCATTGCCGAGCGCGTAGTCGAGCGCCTGTCCGAGCGCATCGATGTTGTTACCACCACCGTGGGCGAGGCCGCAAAGCTCGCCCCCAAGCGCATCGAGATCCCCGGCCACATCGAACACCGCGCATCGACCTCGCGCTAGCCTGTGTGATAATATATAGACAATGTCATACAGGAGGTATCCATGGCTGCGTCTGTGCTGAGTGTGCGAGTGGACTCGTCAATTAAAGACTCATTTGCCGAACTGTGCGAAGAGCTTGGCATGACTTCGTCTGTTGCGGTCAATATGTTTATGAGGCAGATGCTGCGCGAGCGCTCTCTGCCGTTTGTTCCTTCACTTGGTAAAAGCTCTGCGAGCGAAAGCGCCGCGACGGGCATTTTGGATACTGCCCAGATTGAGTCCGCCGTCCGCGAGGCGGCCATCTCGATTCCCGCCATCAAAACCGTGATTCTTTTTGGTTCGTATGCCCGTGGCGAGGCGCATGCCGATAGTGATATTGACTTGCGTCTCGAAGTCGATCGCGAGCGGGGCTTCGGTCTTTTCGCGTTGTCGGCGTTTGGTGAGACGGTGCGCAAAGAGACCGGGAGGCAGGTTGACCTCGTCTCGAGTGACTATCTTGATGACGATCTTGCCGCGGTAATCGAGCGCGAAGGAGTGATCCTTTATGATCGCGCGTAAGTCAGACAGCCTTCGCGCCCAAGAGGTTTTGGATGCCATCTCTGAAACGAACGAGCGCATCAAGGTTTTTGATATCACTGAGGACCAGTTTCTGCATGCGAATGACGTGCGGACGAGGGCGTTGGCGGACTCCCTTTTGATGTGTGCGCTTAGGGTGACGGAAGAGGCGGGCAAGTTGTCGGAACGCTCGCAGCGGCTTCATCCCGAAATTGAATGGCGTGGAATTATCGGCATGAGAAATTATCTTGCGCATGATTACGGCAATGTCGACCGCTCGGTTGTTTGGGATGCAGTGACGATGGAGTTCCCTGCGCTGGAACGAGCCTGTAGACAAATTGTCTCCGAATCCGAGCGATAGTTACTTGTCATACCCGCCTGTTCGCGAACGTTTTTTGAGCGCTTGATACGCTTTAACCCTGCGGAAACATTTTTCTGCGATAGTATCTGCGATATAGACCAGTCGAAACCCGCCCGAAAGAAAGGGGAGCGACATGAACCAGCAGAACATCGATTACGTACTCCGCTCCGTAGAGCAGCGTGACATCCGCTTTGTGCGTCTGTGGTTTGTCGACATTCTCGGCCGCCTCAAGAACTTTGCCATTAGCCCCGAGGACCTCGAGGTCGCTTTTGAGGAGGGTATTGGCTTTGACGGCTCCGCCATCGAGGGCTTTGCCACGCCCGAGGAAGCCGACATGCTGGCGTTTCCCGATGCTTCGACCTTCCAGATCCTGCCGTGGCGCCCGAGCCACAACGGCGTCGCCCGTGTGTTCTGCGACGTGTGCACTCCCGATTGCAAGCCGTTTGCCGGCGACCCGCGCGATGCCCTGCGCCGCATGTTCCGCAAGGCCGAGAAGGCTGGCTATCTGCTCAACGTGGGCGCCGAGCTGGAGTATTACTACTTCCCCGACGAGCACACCCCCGAACCGCTCGACAACGTGGGCTACTTCGATCTTTCAGTGAGTGACGCCGCCCGCGACCTGCGCCGCAACACGGTCCTCACGCTCGAGAAGATGTCCGTGCCCGTGGAGTACACCTTCCACGCCGCCGGCCGCTCGCAGCACGGCATGAGCCTGCGCCACGCCGAGGCCCTGAGCATGTCCGACGCCATCACCACGGCCAAGCTCATCATTAAGCAGCAGGCCTACGAGAGCGGTTGCCACGCCTCCTTTATGCCCAAGCCGTTGGCAGGCGAGGACGGCAGTGCTATGTTCCTGTGCCAGTCGCTATTCGACCACGACGGCAACAACGTCTTTTGGGGCGAGGACGACGAGAAGTACCATCTCTCCGACATCGCCAAACACTACATGGCCGGTATCCTGGCGCACGCGCGCGAGATCAGCGCCATCACCAACCCCACGGTAAACTCATACAAGCGCATCACCACGGGCGGCGACTCCGTGCCGCAGTACGCCACGTGGGGTCTGCGCAACCGCGCGAGCATGGTCCGCATCCCGGTCTACAAGCCCGGCAAGCAGCTGTCCACGCGCATCGAGCTTCGCAGTCCCGACCCCATGGCCAACCCGTATCTGGTCAACGCCGTCACGCTGGCGGCTGGTCTGGACGGCATCGAGCGCAAGCTGGAGCTCCCGCCCGAGGCAACGGCCGAGACGCTCAAGCTTACCGACCGCCAGATGGTCGAGGCCGGCTACACGCCGCTGCCGCGTTCGCTCAAAGAGGCGCTCGACGTGTTTGAGGACTCGCAGTTTATGAAGGATGCCCTCGGCGAGCACATCCATAGCTTCTTCCTCAAAAAGAAGCGCGACGAGTGGCATAAATTTGAGTCTACGATCACCGAGTGGGAGATCAAGCACTACCTGGCGAACTCCTAATCGCGCTGGCTTGTTCCAGTACGATTGAGCTCATTTCTTTGGAGGCCGATATGTCCGAAAAGAGTGCCCTGTTCATGGCGCGCACGACGCGCTTCCACGAGTTTGCCCGCAGCTTGACGACCACCCTGGGTGTCGAGGTGAGCCTGGCAACCCCCGATTCGCCGACTGCAGCGCACGACTTTGACCTGCTGATTCTCGATTCCGATGGCATCCGCAGCGACCGCATCGATCAGATTGCCAAATGGCTCGACGACCGCGGCGGCGTCCCCATGCTGGTGATCGTCGACGACGAGGCGCTCGGTACCCTGCGCCTGCCGAATCACGCACATGCCGACTTTGTATGCCCCACGGCGACGCCCAACGAGCTTAAGGCTCGTGCGCAGCGCCTGATGGGCGAGGAGGAGACCGTCACCGCCGACGACGTGCTCAACATCGATAACCTCGAGATCAACCTGGCAACCTACCAGGTGACGCTCGACGATGAGCCCATCGACCTGACGCTGATGGAGTACTCGCTACTGAGCTTTTTGGCGACGCACCCCAACCGCGCCTACAGCCGCGAGGTGCTGCTGCACCGCGTATGGGGCTTTGAGTACTGCGGCGGCACGCGCACCGTCGACGTGCACATTCGACGCATCCGCTCCAAGGTGGGCCCGCAGATCGCGGCACATATCACCACCGTCCGCGGCGTGGGCTATCTGTTTAAGGACTAGCAAGTAAATAGAGGAATGTGAGGGTACCGGAGATTTCTCCAGTACCCTTTTCTCCTTTAGGGCGAGAAGAAGACCTTTCACCGATTTAAAGTGGGTCAGTAAAAACAATATCAAACGTATAACACTATCTCACGAATATCATTTAGTTACCGTATCTCCCTACTGCACGGATGGAGGAAGAAATGCGTTATTCGAGAAAGGTGATTGTCGGATTCATAGTATTGCTTGCCGCCCTGATGTCTCCAAGGTTGGTTTTTGGAGACGACGACTTGGTTCGTGTCACACCGCAAATAGCTGTGGAGCAAGCGCAAGCTTTCTTTGATGACGTATCGGATGAGCCGGTGACCGCTTGTGACCCAGTAAAAATGGTGAATTCCGATGGGGAATCAATCGGGTATATCGTTCGCGCGAAGCGGGATGACGTTAACTATGGCTACGTCGTATTTGATTCAGAGCGATCTTGGTGGATCAGCGAATACTGCTTGGCTCCGAACGCCCCTATGCCCATTGAGAATACAAGCGATGAAATAGCTCTTCTCGCATCCCAAGATGACATCGTTGCTTTGAAATTTGACGAGCTGTCTTTTGGTATTGCAGATCTGGATAATAACGTTGTTTTAGATGAGAAGGGATGCCGGTCAACAGCGGTGTTTTCTGTGGGAAATAGCCGCAGCGGATCTCCAGGCAGGTTCGAGGATGTTTTCGTATCGCCCAAAGACCTGTATAAGCAAGGATATGTCATTGACGCAAGTAAAACAATTTCAGGGATGATAACGCCTACACAATCAGAGGTTATTAAAGAAACGGGGACCTATGCTTGCGATGTGTCTGCAATGTTTGCGGTAAGCAGCCATTATGTAACGCTAAACCGGCTCAAATTGCCAGACTTATATCATGAGCTTTGGCAGTTATCGGGAACATCCGGCGATCCAAATAAGTCATTTGATCAAGCTACGGGCCTTTACTTTACCCAAGGAAGGACTCCATCTCCAAATGCTGCCCCGGCTATTAAGGAGTTCTGTGCTAGACGCGGGAAAAGGCTTGAGACATCATTTGCTTGGTATCCATCTTGGGATTCTTTCAGGGCAACTGCAGATTCTGGAAATCTCAGTATTTTTTCTGGGACTCTCAGGTCAAGCCATGACGCTCATGCGATGGCTGTTGCGGGATATGTGGCTATGCATAATACATATTCAAATGATAAGAAATATATGCTTGTTGTCTGGGACGGTTGGTTCAATCAGCTGCGTTTTCTTCCATATGACACAACGATTTATATATCGCATGAAGGGACGTATTGTGGAGAGTGACGGCGAAGATGATAGAAAACGCATACGTAAAACGCTGGGGCTTCTTTGCGCATTTCTTGGGATATTGGTTGTCGCGGCCTATCAACCGAGCCCCTCGGTCGTTGGTGGAAAAGATGACGAACATATTTCAGTTGAAGTACAGACGCTGTCGGATATTCATAACGGGCAATTTGAGGCGCTTATGCCAAGTGGTTGCCGTAAGAAAATCGATATGCGCCGTAAGTCAAGTTCCGGATATGTCTCAGGGTTGAAAGCAGGTGATAAATGGATTCTAGTTTTTGTGGAAGATAAGGAACTTGACGGGACTGTTCTGTATCCCCATTCAGCTGAGAAAGTCAAATAAAGTAGACAAGGGGAATGAAGAATGATTGATAGAAAGCAGTTTTTAGGTCTGATGGCAGGGGCTCCTATTTTGATGCGAGCTGGGATGGCAGAAGCCGTGGAGTTGCCGGACGCTCGGAAGCGATTGACGCTCGTGGTCGACACGGTGGTCCGAGATGAAAATGGCAATGAAAAAACGCGAACAAGAAGCAGAGAGACTATTTTCACGCCAGAGAGCGAAATTGTGTCTGCGGACGCTATGGCCGGTGATGTCATAACAATCCAGAGGGAATCAGATGAAACGTTGCCGCTGCTTGCCAAGATTGAGCTCACGGTCGCTTATTTTAACGATAAAACAGAAATTGAGATTCGTTCCGGAAAGTACTCGATAGTCCAAACCGATCCGCTTGTGATGTATGCAAACGCTTGGTACGCGCTCATGCAGAAGGATAAATACGTGATGAATAACTTCACGGAAAGCGAAGCATCATATGAAACGGGGTGGGGGCCAACGCCATACGACGCGGAGAAAGATAAGTGGACGTGCGGATCAGGCATGGGTGCGACGATTACGGACTTTATTAACGATTCAACATATAGTTTTGCTATCGACTGTTATATCGAATAGACATGACGGCATAAAACGAATTGGCTTATAAGCATGTCATTACTTAAGCAAAGCTGAAATCTTGGCATCTAGTGCTCGGGACTGCCCAGCTTGGGGTACAACTCAACGTGAACAATGATGGCCCGCCACATGTTTGGCGGGCCTTTGGTTATTTGACGAAAGGATCGCAGCCATGAGCGAGAACGATTCCCAGCGTCCCCAGGATGCGGGCAACGCTGGCGAGACCCAGCAGCAGCCGCGTGTGCAGGTGGAGTCGACGCCTGCCGACAGTAACATTCCCTACGTGCAGGCCTACGACACACAGACCGGCAAGCCGCTGGGCAGCCAGCAGGTCGTGAACAAGCACACGGTGGTCAAGACCAAGACCAAAAAGCTGCCGATCTTTATTACGGCACTCGCCGGCTGTGCCTGCGGAGCCCTGCTGGTCATCGCGCTCATTATGAGCGGCACGCTCAACATTGGCGGCGGCAAGAATGCCGTGACGGCGGGTGCTTCGGGTTCGTCGACGCAAAAGATCACCATCGACTCCGAGGACACCACGCTGGCCGAGGCCGTTTCTGCCAAGGCGTTGCCCTCCGTGGTTTCCATCACCGCCACTTCGAGCGGCAGCCAGAATGGCTCGCTTTCGCAGTCTGCTGACGAGTCGGATAGCTCGGGCAGCGTCGGTTCGGGCGTTGTGCTCGATACCGAGGGTCACATCCTCACCAACAACCACGTGGTCGACGGCTACGACCAGTACGTGGTGACCATGGACGACGGCACCACCTACGAGGCCGAGTTCGTGGGCAACGATGCTTCGAGCGACCTAGCCGTCATCAAGCTCAAGGATGCTGACGCCTCCAAGCTCACGCCGATCGAGATCGGCGACTCCTCCAAGCTCAACGTGGGCGAGTGGGTCATGGCCATCGGCTCGCCCTTCGGCAACGAGCAGTCTGTCTCTACGGGCATTGTGTCGGCGCTGTATCGCTCCACGGCCATGAGCTCTACCAGCGGCAACACCATCTATGCCAACATGATCCAGACCGATGCCGCCATCAACCCGGGCAACTCCGGCGGCGCGCTCGTCAATGACAACGGCGAGCTCGTGGGCATCAACTCGCTCATCGAGAGCTACTCGGGCTCCAGCTCGGGCGTGGGCTTTGCTATTCCCGTTAACTACGCCAAGAACATTGCCGACCAGATCATCGACGGCAAGACGCCGGTTCATCCGTACCTGGGCGCTACGCTTTCGAGCGTCAACGCGCTCAACGCCCGTACCAACAAGCTGAGCACCGATAGCGGCGCGTATGTGGCGAGCGTCGTTGAGGATGGTCCTGCTGCTAAGGCCGGAATTCAGGAGGGCGACGTCATCACCAAGCTGGGCGACGACGAGATCACGAGCGCCGATGGCCTGATCATCGCACTGCGCAGCCACGAGGTGGGCGAGAAGGTCGAGATCACGCTTATGCGCGGCAAGGACGAGAAGAAGGTCACCGTCGAGCTGGGCTCTGACGAGGAGCTGCAGAACCAGCAGCAGGACGACAGTTCGACCGATACCGGCAACGGCGGTATTACCGACGAGCAGCTGCGCCAGTATCTGGAGGAGCTGCTGGGCCAGCAGGGCCAGGGCCAGGGTCAAGGCTACGGCCAGGGGTTCTAGCGAGCCGTTTCGCACATACCAATGCCAGAGGGGTTGTCCCACCAAGCGCGGGACGGCCCCTCTTTTCTTATTGATCCGTTGGGGGCGGAGGAAAACGGATCATTGTGAAATGGTAAGGGCATGGTTTGATCGCGCGATCCACCCCGGTCTGGCGGCTGCCGATTCGGTGCGGTTCGAAAGGGCTATTCGACCCCGTTGCGACCGGTGGTACTCTAGTATCCGTTTGAAATCGAGCGAAGGAGTGCCGCTATGGAGCAATCGAGCCTGTTTGGTGACGGTGTGGACATCGATACCGAAACGCCCGCGAGCACGGATGCCGCCGCACCGACCGATGCCCGTGCCCAGGCGGCAGTGCGCGCGGCTGAGCTGCGCCACGAGCTCGATTACCACGCCTATCGCTACTACATGCTCGATGCGCCCGAGATCACGGACGCCGCCTTTGACAAAATGCTCGTTGAGCTGCAGGAAATCGAGGCCACCTACCCCGACCTGGTGACACCCGACAGCTACACCCAACGCGTGGGCGGCTACGTGAGCGAGCAGTTTACGCCGGTCACGCACATGGCGCGCATGTATTCCATGGACGATGCCATGGATCTGGACGAGCTCGACGCATGGCTCCAGCGCACTGAGGATGCCCTCGGTGCCGGCAGCGTTACCTATACCTGCGAGCTAAAGATTGACGGCCTGGGCGTGGCGCTTACTTACCAAAACGGCACCTTCGTACGTGCGGCCACACGTGGCGATGGCACCACGGGCGAGGACGTATCGCTTAACGTCCGCACCATCAAGGATGTGCCCATGCACCTGTCCGAGCCGGCGCTTGCCCATATGGGTGCCGACCGCGAGCGTACCATCGAAGTGCGCGGCGAGGTCTACATGCCTAAGGGCAGCTTTGTTCGTCTGAATGAAGAGGCCGATGCCGAGGGGCGCGACCCCTTCGCCAACCCGCGCAACGCCGCCGCCGGCAGCTTGCGCCAAAAGGATCCCAAGGTCACGGCGCGCCGCGACCTGGCCACCTTTATCTATGCCATCGCCGATACCGACCCGCTGCACGTCCACAGCCAGCGCGAGTTCCTCGATTGGCTGCGCAGCGCCGGCTTTAGTGTCAATCCCAACGTGGCACGCTGCGCCACGCCGGCCGAGGTCCATGAGTTCTGTGCCCAGGCGCTCGAGCACCGCGGCGACCTGGATTACGACATCGACGGCGTGGTTGTAAAGGTCGACAGCTTCCAGCAGCAGCTCGACCTGGGCTTTACCGCCCGCGCGCCGCGCTGGGCCATTGCCTTTAAGTTTCCGCCCGAGGAAAAGCAGACCGTCCTGCGCGAAATTCGCATCCAGGTGGGCCGCACCGGTGTGCTCACGCCGGTCGCCGAGTTCGACCCGGTGACGGTTGCCGGCTCCACCATCGCGCGCGCCACGCTGCACAACATCGACGAGATCCGCCGAAAAAACGTGCGCGAGGGCGACACCATCATCGTGCACAAGGCGGGTGACGTGATCCCCGAGGTCGTGGGCCCGGTGCTCGACAAGCGCCCGGCCGATTCGGTCGACTGGCACATGCCCGAGGTCTGCCCCGTGTGCGGCAGCCCCGTTGTCCACGAGGATGGCGAGGTCGCCTACCGCTGCGTGTCCATCGACTGCCCCGCGCAGCTCAAGGAGCGCCTGCTCCACTGGGTGAGTCGCGGCTGCATGGACGTCGACGGCCTGGGCGACGAGATCGTCGACAAGATGATCGCCGCCGGCCTGATTCACGATGTCGCGGACTTCTACCAGCTCACGGTGGACGACATCGCCGGACTGGACACGGGGCGCGTGGTAAAAGGAGGGCATCGTAAGGGCGACCCCATGCTCGATAAGCATGGAAAGCCGATGCTCAACGAGGACGGTACTCCAAGGCTTTACAAAGCCGATCGAATCGTTAAAAATGCGGGCGAGCCCATACCGGTGGGTGTGAAGACGGCTGAAAAGATAGTCGATGAGCTCAATAAATCTCGGCAGTTGCCGCTCTCAAGGATTCTGTTTGCTTTGGGGATTCGCTTGGTGGGGAAGAGCGTCGCCGAGCTTATAGCCCGGCGTTACCTTTCAATTGATGCGCTTGTTATAGCTGACGAGGAAGATATAGCCCAGATCGAAGGGGTTGGACCGGAAATCGCAAATAGCATAAAGGAGTTCTTCTCTGTTCCGGAAAATCTCGATGTGCTTCAGCGACTTCGTGAATGCGGTTTCTCTCTCGAGGAAGACCTTATGGGCGCAATGCAGGCAAAGTCTGAAAAAGCTGGTATTTCCGCCAATCTCGCTTCAGAGCAACCACTAACAGGATTGACTTTTGTTCTGACCGGTACACTCGAGAAACGTTCTCGTTCCGAGGCTGGGGGTGTGTTGAAACTTCTGGGGGCTAAGGTGACGGGGTCGGTTTCGAAGAAAACCTCCTATGTAGTTGCGGGGGCGAATGCAGGCTCAAAGCTCACTAAGGCCCAAGCACTTGGTGTGCCCGTACTGGACGAAGACCAACTTGAGGAAATTATCGAAACGGGCGAAGTGCCTGTGGAGTAGGGAGACTGTCATGGCGGCAGACGTACTGTTTTTGGATGTTGAAACTCCAAATGGACACAATGATCGAATTAGCTCAATTGGACTAATTCGATGTGACTGCAATGGTGCCGTCCTTGCAGAGGATTCCTATTTGGTTGATCCTGAGGAGCCGTTTTCGGAAATAAACATGAGGCTAACGGGCATTTCCCATGCTGATGTTGCCGGTGCTCCTACATTTCCGGAAATATGGTCACGCTCATTGAAAAGCTTGTTTGACGGAACCGCTCTGGTTGCTCACAACGCTTCATTTGATTTGGCGGTTCTGTGGAAGCTATTCGACGCCTATGAACTTGACAGGCCCGAGTGGAATTACGCCTGCACTAAAGAGCTTGCCAAGCAGTGGCATCCAGAATACCCAGACTATAAGCTTCCAACGGTTTGCCGATGCCTAGATCTTGAGATGGGGAACCATCATCGAGCCTTGGACGATGCGGATGCTTGCAGGCGTATTTTCCACTCGTTGGTTATGGAAGACGAGGGGCGTGTCCCCACGTTTGCACCGTATAGTCTTGGTGCTAGTTGCAAACGACGTTCAAATGAAGGGGCTTCCCGTGCTTCGGCACAGAGAGTGAAGTCGGAAAAGACTGCCGATTACTGCGACTTTCTAAGTTTGTGCGAAATGATAGTCGCCAATGGCCGAGTTGATGCCTTGGAGGCAATGTCGGTACTGCAGTATGTCGAAGAACATGATAAGTTGCAAGGCGACCCTTTGCTCGACAAAGTTTGCTCGCTTCTAACTGCCGCTTTGGCGGATGGTGATATAGATGAGCGCGAATCCAATCAATTGGTTGGTTTATTGCAGGGGGTAATCAATCCCTGCTCCGATGGCGTAGCGCATCGACAGGTTCAAATTGAAGGAAAGAAATTCTGCCTCTCTGGTACTTTCTATCATGGTTCAAAAGAGTGTATCAAGCAGTTTATTTTGCTGAATGGCGGCCAGGTACTGAGTGGCGTGTCAAAGAAATGCGACTACGTGGTTGTTGGCGATGAAGGCAGCGATGCTTGGACTACAAAGAACTACGGAAGTAAGGTAAAGAAAGCCTTGGAACTCCAGTTCAAGGGCGATGACATTCAGATTGTCAGTGAAGATGCTTTAGGGCTTTAGCGGGGTCGTTTTGGTGTAACATAATTGTGTACACAATTATGTTAGGAGTGTGCCATGCCCGTTTGCGTTCCAATTAAAGATATGCGGGACACCGCAAAGTTTTCTGAGCTCGTTGAAACTACTACGGGTCCAGTGACTGTTACAAAAAACGGCTATAGCAAATTTGTTGTACTTCGATCTGAAGACTATGACCTCATGGTTCAGGAACAGGCTAAGGCTCGCCTGATGGCTCGTATAGCTGTGGCCGAGCGGGAGCGTGCTGCCGGCACGGCGCGTGATGCCTTTGAGGCCCTCGATGACCTTGAGGCAAAATATGGCCTATAACGTCAAGATTCTGCCTACAGCTGAACAAGAGGTTGACGATATCGTTGATTATCTATTAGGGCATGGTATTTTTACCGCCCGGCATTTTCTTGATAAATACCGTAGTCAGCTCCAGCTTCTTCAAAGTGGTGTAGTTGACTACGGCTTATCGAAGTTACCCGAGCTTGCAGCGCTTGGCTACCATGCTTGCCTCGTCAATTCTTATGTAATGCTTTATTACTACGATAACGAGGACGTTGTGGTTGCCCATGTTTTTCACCAAAGCCAAGATTATGCCGCATTGGTGATATCTAGAAATCG
Organism: uncultured Collinsella sp.; assembly: GCA_958427145.1. Taxonomy (GTDB): domain Bacteria; phylum Actinomycetota; class Coriobacteriia; order Coriobacteriales; family Coriobacteriaceae; genus Collinsella. The sequence continues at coordinate 50,234 of CAUAAZ010000003.1, read as the reverse complement.
ATTCGAGTTGCTGGATAATGATTAGTAAAAACCGCCCGGAAGCACGATGCCTTCCGGGCGGTTCTTACTTTGCCGGGACAACCGGCACCGTGATCTGCGTCACGTAGGTTGCGGGATCGTCGCTAATGATGTCGTCGATCAGGGCAATCTCGCGCGAGGGACCGGCGGGTGTCAGGTTGTGTTCGTGCATATAGCCGAGCAGCTGCTTATAGCGCGGGCCCGCTTGCCCGTGCGTGCCGCGGAAGCTTATGGTCAGGCAGCGCACGGCGGGTCGCGTCTCGACGTCGCCCAAGTACTCATCGGTGTCATCGAGCAGCAGAAAGACCTCGTCGTAGCCATCAAAGTCGCCGGCGGCGAGGCGCTCGGCGCTAATCCCAACGCCCAAGTTGCCCAGAAAGACAAAGGTCTCGTGCTGGCCCTTCTGCAGTTGACGAATCTGCCACTCCAGCGCATAGGCGTCGGTAGGGTTGACGCGTTCGCGCAACACGGCGCAGCGAAGCTCGGGCGCATCGATTATGCAAATGGTATCGAGCTCGGTGTTCAAGGCGTCATGCAGCAGGGCAAGCCGGTTATCGATCTTGCGCGAAACACGTTCGAGCTCGTGGCGCTTGTGCTCGATGAGCTCCTGCTGCTGAGCCAGCTGTCGCTGCATGAGGTCCACATCGCGCGTGGTCACAAACTCGCGGATTTGTGCGAGCGGCAAGTCGAGAACACGCAGGTGGCTGATGGTGTTGAGGGTGGAGAGCTGCCGAGATCCGTAGTAGCGGTATCCACTCGCCGAATCGATGTGCGCCGGGTCCAGCAAGCCCATCTGCTCGTAATGGCGCAACGTGCCCACACTCAGGTTGAACAAGCGCGCCACCTCGCCAATGCGGAGCAGGCCCTCGGTATGTTCAGTTGGCGAGTCGGTCATGGGACCGCTCCTTTCGGTAAAAAGCAGGGGAGAGGTGCCAGGCCTGCGTCGCCCCGCTACGCCATCAGCTTGTCAAAAGCTCCGCGGCGGTTGAGTACGGTGAATGCCATCACGCAAATGACTGCCGACAGAATTGATCCGCACGGCGAGGCGATACCCATGGGAAACAATGTATCGGAATAGGCGTTCGACAGCAGCCACGCGCCGGGCACGCGAATGAGCGCCACGGCCAGCACGTTGTGCGCAAAGCCGATGTAGCTCTTGCCGTATGCAGCGAAAAAGCCGCTAAAGCAAATGTGGATGCCGGCAAAAATCGCGTCGAAAATGTAGCTGCGCATATAGCCGGTGCCGGCGGCGACCACCGCGGGGTCCTTGGCAAAAAAGCCGATAAACGCCGGCGCCACCAGCCACATCAGCACCGTAATCAGGCAGCCGTACACTACCGATATGGTCATGGCGTCCTTGAGTACCTGACGTGCACGGTCGCCCTTGCCCGCGCCGGCGTTTTGCGCCGTGAGCGCGCTGACGGTGGCGCCCATGGAACTCGGCACAATGAACAAGAAACTGATCATCTTTTCGACCAGGCCTACGGCGGCGGCGTCGACCAGGCCGCGATGGTTGGCGATGACGGTGATAAACATAAAAGCCACCTGGATGCAGCCGTCCTGTACTGCCACGGGCACGCCGATCTTAAGAATGCTGCTGAGCACCTCGGGCTGGGGGCGCAGGTCGCTACGCTTAACGTGGATGTTCGTGCGGCGGCTCTTAAGCCACACAAGCGCGAGGGCAACGCTTGCCGTCTGGGCGGTTACCGTGCCGAGTGCCGCGCCCACGGGGCCGAGCCCCATGTGGCCGATAAACAGAAAATCGAGCGCGATGTTGATGATGCATGCCACGCCGATCACGTACATGGGCGAGCGCGAATCGCCCAGGCCGCGAAAGATGGCTGAAAGAATGTTGTATGCGGCGATAAACGGAATGCCGACAAAGCAGATACGCAGGTAGGCGGCGGTGCCTTTGACCGCCTCGGGCGGCGTGCCAATGAGCGCCACAACCTGCGGGCATAGTGCAAACAAGATGACGGCCAGTACCACCGAGACGCCCATAAACAGCGTGATGGTATTGCCGATGGCGGTCTCGGCGCGATCGAAGCGACGCGAGCCCACGGCGTGGCCGACGATGACCGTCGTTCCCATGGCCAGGCCCACGAGCGTCACGGTAATGATGTAGAGCGTCTGCGCGCCATTGCCCACGGCGGTGATGCCGGCGGCGCCGCTAAACTGCCCCATCATGTACAGGTCGGCCATGCCGTAGAGCATCTGCAAAAAGTACGAGAGCATATAGGGCAGGGCAAAGACCGCGATGGTCTTAAGGACATTGCCGCGTGTGAGGTCGTGTTCCATGGGCGGGGTACTTTCTGGATTGGTTCATTTAGCTACCAGTGTAGTGAAAACCCTATAACGATTGTAGGGTCAAGGTTTGTGATGACGACGGGGCGAAAAATAGCCACGCTCCAAGCACGATGCTTTGATCCCTCCGTGCGCCTCATCTCGCCTCAAACCATCACAACATTCGACGTTTTTGCCAAAATCGGAAAAAGCATCGAATGTTGTGATGGTTTTTCTGCCGCTCGACCGGGTGGAATCGCTTTCTTGCGCGCGAAGGTGTGCGGACCCGTGGGCAGGGGAATAAGGTTGGTTATCCGACTCCATTGGAGGGCTCATGGACCTGCCGATCGTCCTGTCCCATAAGACTGCCTGGCTGTACCACAACGTGGCGCGCCCGTCCGAGCCGCTCTCGCGAGCAAGCAGCCTATACGATGAGGACTCGCTTGCTAACGAGGCGGAGCCGACCGCGAGCCTGCTCAAATTGGGACTCGATGCCAAGGGGCTGAGGGCTTCAACGGCAGTTGGGATCGTTGCCGACTATCTGGTTTCGCTCGGTATTCCACGAGAAGAGCTCGATCATATCGACACGCTCGTCAACTTCGATTTTGAGCGCTCGACGCCGGCTGGATTTAGGTGCCACGTGTTTGGGGCGCCGGTACCTCCAGGCCATCTTATCGAGGTGGCGGAGGGCCTTCTGGTGGTTGATGAGGTCATGTGCTTTGTCCAGGCGGGTTCGTGGATGAGCGAGCCCGAGCAGCTGGAATATGGCTACGAAATCTGCGCCCGATACCATTTGAATCATCTGTCGACAGGCGATTATATCGAGATGGGGCAGAGGTACACCGTTGCCGACTTGATTGCCTATTGCAATGAGAACCGATCTCGTCAGGGGGCTGTACGCGCGGCCGCCGTGCTCAAGCGCGTGCACGATGGCGCGCGGTCGCCCATGGAGACAGCCACCGCAATCATGGTCGTAGCAAAGCGTTCCCAGGGAGGGCTGGGATACGACAAGATCGAGCTCAACCATCGGGTCGATGTTCCCAGCGAGTTCAAGTATCTCGCAAAGGCCGGGTATTTCGAGATCGATGTATATGCGCCTGCGAGCGGTACGGGGATTGAATACAACGGTTCGGACCATCTTGATAAACAGCGCAGCGCGTCGGATGCGGAGCGTATGACCGTGCTGAGCACGCTGGGCTTTAGGATGATCGTCCTCACCGGGACTCAGTTTGCCCACCAGCTGCAATTGCATCGGGCGATGAACGCCATCGCGCTCGCTATGGGTCTCAAGTGCGACCGAAGCGAAGTGTTCCAGAAACGTCAAAACGACCTGCGAGAATTCGTGATTCGGCACTGGGACGGCGGCCTTTAGGGACGTTTTGGTCCCTCTACGGGGTACCGTGGGCAGGCAAACCATCACAACATTCGACGTTTTTCGCTAAAAACGGGAAAAGCATCGAATGTTGTGATGGTTTGTGCGTTGAGTATGGGCTCGGGAGGCCGGTCTTGCTCGAAGCGACCTGTCCTGTCGTACGGGTGTCGGCATGATTCTCTCGTGGGGTATTATGTTTTCCGAAGAATAAAACGCCGCGTGAGGGGAGGGCTGCGTGGACGGGCACGTGCAACATGACGGCTTTGGTCGCGATATCAACTACCTGCGCATTGCCGTTACCGACAAGTGCAATTTCCGCTGCATTTACTGCATGCCGGCCGATGGCGTGGCGCCCCGTGCACACGACGAGCTGCTCAGCGCCGAGGAAATCGCCCGCTTTGTGCGCTTGGTGGCGGGGGAGGGCATTCGCCGCGTGCGCCTGACGGGCGGCGAGCCGCTGGTCAGCCGCCGTATCATCCCGCTTATTCGTGACATCCGTGCGATTCCGCAGATCGAGGACATCTCGCTCACCACCAATGGCGCCCTGCTGCCCAAGCTGGCGCCGCAGCTCAAAGATGCCGGGCTTAACCGCGTCAACATTTCGCTCGACACGCTCGACCCTACGCTCTTTGGAAAGATCACGCGCCTGGGTCGGCTCGAGCAGACCATGGCTGGCATCGATGCGGCGCTGGCTTGGGGCTTTGAGCCCGTTAAGGTCAACTGCGTTGTTGTGCGTCGGCTCAACCAGGATGTGACGGCCCTCGCACGGCTGACCGTCGACCGCCCCATTCATCTGCGATTTATCGAATATATGCCCATCGGCGATGAGCACACGAGTTCGCATTGCGCTGTGGATCCGCATGCGCCCGCGCTCAATCCCGAGTTGTGGGACGCGAGCGACACCGTGCCGAGTGACGAGCTGCGGGCGCGCATCAATGCCGGGACCGCCGCGGCGGGGCTGGGCGAGCTCGAGCCGCTCGACATCAACGACGCTCCTGCCGGCGCGGGCCCTGCGCGCTATTGGCACTTTCCGGGCGCGGCGGGAACGGTCGGCTTTATTAGCGCCATGTCCAATCATTTTTGTGCGAATTGCAACCGTCTGCGCCTGACGGCCGATGGCAACGTGCGTCCGTGCCTGTTTAGCGATGCCGAGTATTCGGTGCGTGAGGCGTTGCGCCGTGGTGATGATATGCAGGTACTTTCGATTTGGCGCGATGCCGTGGCCCACAAACCGCAGGAACACGCGATAATTGAGGGCACGCAACGATTTATGTCCCAAATCGGAGGATGATCATATGGCCAAGAGCAGGTACGCCGATGCCACCAAGGCCGCTCGAAGGGCCGCGATGTCTGCCCATAAAGCCTCGGCCGCGGCCAGCGATGCCGTTGCAGGCGCGCAGCCGACTGCCAGCGCTGCCACTGAGCCCGCCCGCGACGCCCGTCGCGACGAGCTGACGCACGTGGACGCCAAGGGCGAGGTACGCATGGTCGACGTGTCCGACAAGGTCGAGACCCATCGCATCGCCATCGCCGAGGGCACCATCCTCATGCACCCCGAGACGCAAGCCATGGTGCTGCAGGACCGCGCCAAAAAGGGCGACGTGCTTGCCTGCGCACGCGTGGCGGGCATCATGGCCATCAAGCGCACGAGCGACATCATTCCCATGTGCCATCCGTTGCTCATTACCAAGAGCAAGTGCGATATTGCGCCCATCGCCCCGGCGGGGACGCCTGTCGATGACGTGCCCGAGGGCTGGGCGCCGGCGCGCGCGGACGGGCAGGTTGGCTTTCACGTGCTGGTTACGGCCGGCGTGACGGGCAAGACGGGTATCGAGATGGAGGCGTTGACCGGCGCGAGCGCCGCGTGCCTGACCATCTATGACATGTGCAAGGCGGTCGATCGCGGTATGGAGATCGTCGACGTGCGTCTGCTGCACAAGGAGGGCGGCCGCTCGGGCGTGTGGGATCGTGCAGAGCGCCAGACCGCTGCTGCTGAGGCCGTGGCCGCTGACGGTGTTGCACCCGCGAGCGCACCCGTCGCCGTCGCACCCGCAGCTCCGACACCGGCCGTCCCCGCGATCGCGTTTATCGGCTACCAAAACTCGGGCAAGACCACGCTCGTCGAGAAGGTTATCGCCGAGCTCACCCGCCGCGGCCTGCGCGTGGGTTCGCTCAAGCATCACGGGCACCACGGCTTTGATATCGATGTACCCGCTAAGGATACCTGGCGCCATCACCAAGCCGGATCCAAGCACGTGGGACTCATCTGCGCCACGCGCTGGGCGGAGTACGCCGACACGCGCGAGGAGGACGAGATGCCCGCTCGCGAGCTGCTGTCGCGTTATAACGACGTCGACGTGGTGATCATCGAGGGCTACAAGACCGAGAGCTTCGACAATATCGTGGTCGCGCGCTCCGGTGTCGACCGTCTGCGCGGCAAGAGCTCGCTCGACCTGGTCGATGGCCACACGCTGGCCCTTGCCTGCAATGAGGCCTTGGCGCGTCAGGCCTTCGACGCCGGCTTTGCGACCCGAGCTATCAACATCAACGACGCCCGAGCCATCTGCGATCTTATCCAAGATCACCTTTAAGGGCTGGCTCGCTGCGCTGCCATAACCTGCCAAATAGGGACAGGTTTGTTTTGGCAGGTTTTATCTGGGCAAACGTCACTTCCACCACAAAGGGGCCAGGCACCTTTGTGGTGGTTTTTGCTTTGGTAGATGTGTAGGGCATGCCTTACAATCTACCAAGTAGTTCATGACGGGCGAAAAACGGAGAGAAGGGGCTCGATGCGTCCTTAATGTTTCGTGCGAATAGATTGATTTGACAGACGGTGGCGAATGCCCGCCGTCCGCATTCGTATGAAACAAGGAGTCTCCATGCTCGCCTCTCTTTTCTCAAAGCCTCAATCATCGCTGTCCGTGCAGGCCAAGCGCCTGGTGGCGATGCGTTTTCTCATCTACACCGGTTTTCAGACCAGCTACTTTATCGGCGTCATCGGAACGCTCACCTATGCGGACGATGCCTCGGTCGTCGCGACATCGCTGGCCGTTCTGTTTATGAATGTTTTCGTGATCCTGGGATCCTTTGCGGGCGGCGCGGCGCTCGACGCCTGGGGCCCGCGCCGTCATTTCTTGCTGAGCATCGTGGGCACGCTGGCAACCGGCGCGGCGACCATTGCCTTTGGCAGCGCGACCGGCATCGTCCTGCTCGGCGCGGTGCTCCTGGGCTTTGTGATGGGGTTTGCCCAGCCCATCACCACATCCTATCCAGCCTACCTCACCGACGATCCTGTCGAGCTCAAAGACATCAACTCTGCCATCGCCATGTTCTCTAACGTGAGTATCATCGTCGGCCCCATGATGGGCGGCTTTGTCGCGGCGGCTACATCGTCACGCGCGGTGTTCGTGCTCATGATGATTTTTACCGTACTGGCGTTCATTGCCGGCTGGGGCTTTAGACCGCAAGCAGTTCGCGTCGCCGCGCGTGAAAGTACTCCCGCGGACAGCAGTACAACGGCAATCACTGCCAGCCATAGCTCCAACCCCAGCACGTTCGCCCGCGTCACCTTCGCGACAAGCATCAAGACGGTCTTTACCAACAGCGTCCTCGCCCTGCTGTTCTGCATTATTTTCCTCTCGAACTTTGGCTACGGTGCCTTCGATCCGCTGGAGTCGTTCTTCTACCGCGATGTCCTGCGCGTCGGTGTTGAGTGGATGGGCTGGCTCTCGTCGGCCAGCGGTGTAGGCGCGGTGCTGGGCGCCGTCCTCGCGCTCCGCTTGCCACCGCACCTGGTCAACCTTAAAACGCTGCTCGTGGCGCTTATGTCCGTGGGCCTGGGAAGTTTGCTCTATGTGGGAACGCCGTACGTGGGCGTGGCCCTTGTCGGCCAGATTGCCCTGGGCGTGGCTTGGGGCGTCGTCAACCCGCTCCACAACACCATCGTGCAAACGACGGCACCGCTCGAGCAACTCGGTCGCGTGAACTCGGTCATGGGCTTTGGCAATATGTTCGCTGGCGTGGCCCCGTTGGCGATTGCCCCGTGGCTGGCGGCGACATTTGGCGTGCAGCAGACGCTCATAGGGGCGGGCATGGTCGTGACGGCGGTTCCCGCGGCGTTGCTGCTGTTTGGCCGCCGGCATTTTGATCGCGCCGCGAGGCGGTAAAAACCATCACAACATTCAGCGAAAATCGCGATTTTGCCGAAAAACGTCGAATGTTGTGATGGTTTGCGCTCCGGCCAGGCCACCCTTCGGGTTCGGCCACCACAAGGGGGCAGGCACCTTTGTGGCGATCGGGTCCCAACGGCCTGCGCCTTGGTATACCATGTACGCCGTTCACGAATACGCCCCACACCGACGCGTTACCCAGAAAGGCCCCCATGGACACCACCTTCAGCCACATCAAAGCCGTGCTCTGCGATATCGACGGCACGCTGCTCACGAGCCGGCACACGGTGTCCCTGCGCACCGTGGCGGCAATCCGCGCCCTGCGCGAGCGCGGCGTGCTCTTTGGCCTGTGCACCGGGCGCGACGCCCACGCGACCGAGGCCATGTACGAGCTCTGGGGTATCGAAGGCCTGGTGGACGTGCTCGTGGGCTGCGGTGGTGCCGAGGTCATCGACCGTGCACACGGCATCAACGAGCTGAGCTATCCGCTGCCAGGCGAGACCATCGCGCGCATCTGCGAGCACATGGCAGGCCTGCCGGCAACGCCCGTTTGCCCTCGGGATGGCGTGCTCTATGTGCCCGAGAGCAATGCATGTGTCGAGCACCTGTCGCGTGTCGACGGCGTGCCCTACAAGGTGGTCGACTTTGCCGAGTTTTTGCGCGAGCCGCAGACCAAGGTGATGTTTACCATGGCGCCCGAGGTAATGCCGCGGGTGATTGAGCGGGCGTCGACATTTGCCGATGACACCGTTAAAGCGGCGGCTCTGCAAACCACGCAGCGACTCTACGAGTTCATGGATCCGCGCGTGTCCAAGACGCGCGGCCTTGTGCGCGTGGCGGAGCTCAACGGCATGGAGCTTCAGAACATCTGCGTGTTTGGCGATGCCGATAACGACACCTGCATGGTGGCCGACGCCGGCGTTGGTGTGGCCATGGCAAATGGCAGCGATGCCACTCGTGCCGCCGCCGACTTTGTAACCGCCAGCAACGACAAAGACGGCATCGCGATCTTTATCGAGGAACATCTGCTGTAGCGCCGGTGGAGAGAGACCGCAAAAGGGGACAGGCTCCTTTTGCGGTGGCCTCAGGCGATTTAGGCGAATTGATGCCTAAAATCTGCGCGAAAATTCAAATTTAGTTGTCTGAACATCATGCTTCTAACCACCGATGGGTTAAAGATACTCTCATCAGTTTGGTAGGATATTCCTCCCGGTTAATGACCTATTGCTCACGGTCGATTTTCGACCGTTCACAGGATGTTTGCTCTTGAGCAAAATGTTGCGCAAATAAATAAAATGCTATTAAAAAACTGATAACTAACTTAATTACCAGTAGAAACAAAAAATAGATAGCGAATAAACGAAGGCAAGTCTGAGAAAATGTCAAGAGAGTTGAGAACTTGCTACAAAACTTTCGGTTTTTTGTTGCTCGGATGTCTAAACAATCGCTACAATATGCAGTCTAAGCGTGCACAATTACAGGTTGCGCAGATACGTTTGATAGTGAAAGAGCAAGATCGCAGTCTCTTGGGGAGGAGACATCGATGAAAGCGAATTCAGAAAAAACTAAGCAGAGTAAAAAAGCGACGCGCCATGTACTGGCAGGCGTTTTGTGCGGAGCATCCGTTTTGAGCCTGGTGCTGTCGCTCGTCATGCCTCCGATCTCGCAGGCCATTGCCAACGATGCTCAGACGGTTTCTGCCGAGGAAGCTGTGATGGGGGAGGGTTCCTCAAGTGAGTCTACTGGTGTAGACAGCACCGCTAACGGGGGTGCCGAAAAGCAGATTAGCGATGATGCCGAGAATGGCGCGAGCGAAGACGCCGCTGCCGCGGGACTGCCGTCCGACGACGCGGAGGCCAAGGGCGCCGCGCAGCCTTCCGATACACAGCCTTCTGATGATGAAACTAACGATGAAAACGCTATCGCTCCCGCTACCGTCAGTGCCGATGGCTATAACGAGGTGAAAGGTAATATTGCTGAGACGTTCACCAATGGCGGCAAGTTCCGACTGACGGATTTTGCCTATTCGGATAAGCAGATCACCATCACCAAAGACACTGCTATCGATCTTGCGGGACACATGCTCTACCGTGGTTCCGGCAACAAAGACTCCTTCTTTGTGGTCGAAAATGGAGCCACACTCACTATCGAGGATTTAGGTAAAACAAAAGACGAACAGACCCTGGTCGAAACGACGGCGGGTCATCTTGCGTCTATGGAATGGGAAACAGGAAACGGCTCAAATAGTGGCACTCCTAAGAGTCTTACTTACTTTGAGACCAAGAGCACGCCCAATCAAGATGGACTCGGCACAACCGAGACTACGATCAGGCATGTCGTTACGGGCTTTGGCGCTATTGATGCGGCATCGGACAGCGGTTCCGTAAAGCATGTGGTCACCGTTAAAGAGGGCGGCACGCTCGATCTCAAGGGCGGCATGATTACCACGGCCGCCAATCTGAGCGATGACGGCCATGTGATTTTTTCTGAGGGTAAAGTCAAAATCGAAGGCGGTTACGTCACCAATGGCAACGGCGGTGGCTGGGGCGGTGGCCTGTGCATAACGGGCGAGAAGGCGGGCGCGAATGCCAGTCTCGAAATGACAGGCGGCGTGGTCGCGGGAAACAAGTCGGGTTCTGGCGGCGGCATCTATGCTGACAAGGGAGCCACCCTGAAGCTTACGGGCGGAATTATCTCTGGCAACGCTACGTATGAAAACACTTGCAACAGCGGCGGCAGTCCCGAAAATGGTTATGGCGGCGGCGTCTTTACCAAAAATGCTTGCGTTAGTATCAGCGATTCGGCAAGCATTACTAACAATCGTGTCGATTCCAATATCTCTGAATCGTTTAACAATGGCCTGCTCGGTGGCGGTGGCATTGCATGTGTAAATGGTGGCAAGCTCAGTATAACGGGTGGCTCAGTTACTGCTAACTACTCCCATGAGGCTGGCGGTGGCGTTTACGCTGGTTTTTACAACCAGACCATCGAGTTTGAAATGACTGGCGGCACGATTGCCGGCAACGTGGCGGAGAACGCTGAGGGCGGCGGTTTGCGTATCGCTGGCGGTGACAACACTGGTACGATGGCAACAATTAGCGCTGGTGAGAACAGCAAGATTTACATTACGAACAACAAGACTATGACGGGTAAGGATCGCGGCGGCGACTGGGGCGGCGGTGGCGTCTTTATCCAGAAGGGCGGCAAGCTCAATATCGTAAAGACGTTGATTGCCGAAAATGAGGCTGGCGGCTGGGGCGGCGGCGTTGGCGCTTGCCCTACGGGCGAAACAATCGTTTCGCATTCCAACGGTGCCGCTATTTATAACAATAAAGATAATAATGGTGAACACTACTCTGCCGGCGGATATGGGAAGAACGAGGATAGTAACTCCGAGTACATTACCGAGCCCTTCAAAAAATCCGGCCATAAGGATTTCTTCCTGGTGCGTAAAAAAGATGGTGCGAACTCGACAATTGCAGTTGTGCTCGGCAAGATGCTCGGCGGCGACTCGGCTGGTTGGCAGGGCACTTGCGACGGCGAGAAGATCACCATTGAGCCGAATGGCGGCGCCGAGGCCAAGTACATGTTCGGTCTTGAGGCCCATCCGACTGCCGATGCCATGGGAAAGGCGCAGACAGCGGCTACGACCATTATCAGTGGTAACTATTCCTACACCCACGGTGGCGGCATCATGACCAACGGCGATCTTGTCGTTGGCGAGGTCAAGGATCTGAGTGTTTATCCGAGCATGAAGCTCAATGCCACCAAGGTGCTTAAAGATGAAAAGGGAATCTCGCAAGGCCTTAGCACGCACAATTACAGATTTAAGTTGCTGCGCCAGGATGGTGACATCGAGCCTTCTTGGAAAGATGACGACACATTTGATATGGGCGATTGCAGTGTTGCGGGCGAGGCGCCTGTTGATCAAACAAACGGCAATATCACCTTCGACTCTGGCAAGGACTATTCTTCGGGACAATACGTTTTCTATCTTGTTGAGGAACCCATCAGCGGCGAAAACGAATTGGATACCAAATTCGACGAGACCATTTACAAGATCGTGGTAAAAGTTGAGGACAATCCATCCGACACTAAATATCTCATGTCGATTCCTATTAATTATTACAAGGTAAAAGAAATAACCGTTTCTAAAAAGACAGAGAAGGATCCCATCTTCAAACCACTTGGTTCCGAAAGCTATTCCGTTGACATCCCACAAGATAGCTCACAAGATAGCACGAAGACTACGGTTACTATCGGTAACAGTAAGAAACCGACCTTTACCAACAAAATCGTGCCCCCCGCCTCCTGGACTCCTAAGGCGACTAAGGTCGTTGAGGGTGGCGAGATGAAGGAGTTTACACTTCAGTTTGCGAAAGACAGCAAATTTAAAAACATCATCGGTACTGCCGTGACCTCTGGTAAAGAAACGAAGCAGACGCTTTCGTTCAAAGACACCACTGATAAAGAGGTTGAGCTCAAGTACTCGCTCGCTGATGTCAGGGGTAATCCCGACGACTCGGGCGACTCCACGGGTGGCCCTTCCAAGACCTATACGTACTATGTGCGCGAGAAAACCGACGGTTCGCGGTTCTCGCACTACACGTACGACCACTCGGTCTATAAGTTCACGGTTGTGGCAAGGTATGACACCGAAAAAGGAGAGATCAACTGTGCGGTGACCTACAGGAAGGGAACCGTTGACAAAGAAGGTACGTGGGTAAGCGCCGAGACCGAGGGCCACGAGTTTCCCGACACTATCCCCACCTTCATCAACACCTACTCCACCTCTTTGCCCCTTTCTGGTATGTCGGGCGTCACTCTGACGTACCTTGCCGGCGCGGCGGCGCTTTGCGCTGCTGTAGCCTGGATGCACATTCGTCGCAAGGCGAATGCGAAGGGAGGTGAGCGTCGTGAATAAGAAAGTTTGCTCCTTCCCGATCTTGTTTGCGCTGCTTGCCCTCTTGATCGGCACCTGCGCGGTTGTGTTCCCCGCATCCGCGCAGGCCGCGCCGACCTCGACCGGTTCCATCACGGTGAGCGGCACCGTGGCGAGCAGCTACGACGCCTACCAGATCTTTAGCGCCAACGTCGTCGACGGCGACAGCGACGCCAAGATCGCCACCGAGCTCGCCTGGGCAAGCGACGCCGTGCGTGACGCCGTCCTGCCCGTGCTGCACAGCGCCGGCATGCCCAATTCCCAGACCACCGCGCAGGAAGCTGCCGAGTGGCTCAACGCCGATTCCCACCTTACGAGCGCGCTGAGCGCACAGCTCGCTCGTTCCCTCCAGAGCTTTGGCGCCGTGTCCGTGGCCCTTAACGCGGGCACGGCGGCCGAGCTGCCCTGCGGCTACTGGCTCATCGTCGCCGACGACGACGCCATTTCCCAGAACGAAGCCGGCACCGCGCCGATCATGGCCCTGGTGGGCGGCAGCGCCGTCACCGTCAAGCCCAAGGCCGCGACGCTCAAGGTCTCCAAGCATGTGCTGGAGGACAGCACCGCCGCCTGGCAGAAGGCCTCCGATGCCACGGTCGCCGACGACCTATACTGGCGCCTCTCGGCCACGATCCCGGCGGGCCTCACGGCCTACGACACCTATACAGTGCGGTTCGTCGACACCATGAGCGCGGGGCTCGACCCCTCTAAGGTCGCCGCGAGCATGCGCGTGTACGTGGCGGCGGGCGCGGACGGCGGCTTCGACGCAGTCTCGGCCGGCAAGGACGGCCGCGCCGGCACCGAGCCCGCGAAGGGCTGGACCGACATCACGGCCCAGTGCGCCACCAAGGTAGCGGCCGACGGCAAGACCTTCACCGTGCGCACCGGCGACCTGATCGCCGCGCTCGGCGGGGCCGACGCCTTCACCGCGGGCGCCCGCGTGGTCGCCGTGTACAATGCGCCGCTCAACAGCGCGTGCAACCACGGCATCGCGAAGGGCAACCCCAACGAGGTCTACCTGCGCTATCCGCGCTCTCCCTTTGCCGACCAGTCCGGCGACGCCGGCTTTACCCACACGCCGAGCGACGATGCGTGCGCCTACACCTGGGATCTCGCGCTCACCAAGCGCGGCAGCGACGGCGACAAGCCGCTTGCCGGGGCGGTTCTGAGCATCGCCGACGACCGCGACCGCACGCTGGCGGCCGACGGCACGTGGGATGCGGAGGGCAAGGCCACCGTCACCACGGGCGAGGACGGCCGCGTGACCGTCTCGGGCGTGGACTCGGGCAAGCTGGAGGTCCGCGAGCTCAAGGCGCCCAAGGGCTACACCGCCTTTGAGGGCACACGCTCCGTGACGGTCAAGGCCGAGGGCCTGGACGTCGACCAGGTGGCCGCCGCCAAGCCCAAGCTCACCATCACGGCCGAGTCGCCCCTGCGCGCCGACAGCGCGGACGGGTCGACGGGCAGCCTGGAGGCGTCGCTCATCAACACGCCCACCGGCACACCCCCTAGCATTACCACCGGAGGCTTTATGCCCTCGACTGGCGATATGGCAATGTACGCCGCGGCCGCCGCAGCGGTCGCCGGAGCCGCGCTCATCGTGGTCGCGCTCCTGGTCAAGCGTGGAGGTGGCAGCCATAAAGAGTAGCTGGCAGCCCCACAGAGAGCGGGGCGAGACGTAGCGAAGTAGATGCTAAGACACAGACAGATGACGACCGATCGAATGGGAACCAACCGGAAAACGGAGGAAAAGAAGATGAGCATGAGCAAGAACATCGCACGCCTGGCAGTAACGGCAGGCCTCACGGCGGCGTTGAGCTTCGGTGGCGTGATGGCTCCGGTGACCATGGCGTTTGCTGAGGGCTCAACTGTGACGTTCGAGGATTCTACCTATTCATCATCCACGACCTATAAGGGCATTCAGATTTTCACAGCCGATGTGAATGGCTCTACTGTCAAAAACATTAGGTGGGCGGGTTCTGACGCGCAGCAGCAGGCGATTCAGGAAGCCGTCGTAGGAGCAATCAACGAATGGAGCAAGGCTAATAATAAAGGTGCTTATTCCAGCGACAACGCACAGGATGCAGCCGATTGGCTTAACGAAAACGCTGGGGTTGCTAGTGCTGATTCGAAGGTTCCGAGCGATAATGTTCTGAGCATGATCGCCGCCAATCTTGATGGCAAGACCGGTTGGGTGACTTCGAATAACGCGTCTTTATCTGGCCTCGATGCCGGCTACTGGCTCTTCCTCACCGCTGCCGCCGGTAAGCCTGACGGCGAGTCGACTGATGCGTTCACCTCTCCTGTATACGCTGTGATTGATGGCACCAGCACCACGACCATTAAGCCCAAGAAGAGCATCCCTACGGTTGAGAAGAAGATTCTCGATGATAGCAATGCGAAGAACGATCTCACGACCGTGCGCGTGAAGGACTGGAAGGACGTCGCCGATTCTCAGATTGGCCAGGTGATGAACTACAAACTCACCGGCACCATCGCCAGTAACTATGCTACCTTCAGCACCTATGCCTACAAATTTACTGACTCGCTTTCCAACGGTCTCGACTACGTCAAAGACTCGGTTGAGGTGTACGCATTCGACGGCACCAACTACACTCCGATTAATTCGGAAAAGTACGTTGTCGCCTGCTCTGGCAACAAGCTGACGGTGGAGTTCAAAGTCGGCGATGGCATGAAGGGCCTCAAGGACGTTAACGGCGTGACCGCAAACACCCAGATCGTCGTCTTCTATAAGGCAAAGCTCAACGGCAGCGCCGTGATTGGCAACGCTGCCGGGAACAACAAGGGCGGCAACCCCAACACCGTTAAGCTCACTTACTCCAACAACCCGTATGGCAATGGCACGGGCGATACGATTGAGGACACCGTCGCCGACTTTACGTTCAAGCTCAACCTCAACAAGGTCGACCAGGGCACCGAGAAGGGCCTTCAGGATGCCGTCTTCACCATCCAGTCCGCTGATGGGAACACTAAGGGCCAGTATATTGCTTCGAAGCCGGACACTACTGCGGGCGTCGTCGCGGGCCAGCTCGTGACCGTTACCGACGCCAACCACCTGCCTGGCTACGTGAAGTTCACATCCGACAAAGACGGCAAGATCCCCGTCTCCGGTCTCGACGCCGGCTCCTACACGGTGACCGAGGTCCAAACCCCCGACGATACCAAGTACATCAAGGCAAACCCCTTCACCTTCACCATCACCCGGGACTATGACAAGACGATGATGAAGGTGGCGCGCCTTACGGCGGCGGTTTCCCCGGCCGACGAGGGTCGTTCCGATATCGCCTTCGGCAAGCTCGACGGCATTGCCGGCGACAACGAGCTGAAGGGTACAGACGATGCTGCTGTCAACGCCGCTACCGGTGAGGTTACCATCAACGTCGGTAACACCAAGTCCGTTGGCCTCCCGCTCACCGGCCTCAACGGCGTGACCTTCACTTGGATCGCTGGTGGCGCGGTGCTGTGCATCGGCGTGGCGCACCTCATCCGCAGCCGCAAGCAGGCTGAGGAGTCCGAGCAGGAGTAACGCTCATTCAACCATCCCTTTGGCGGGTGGGATGTGATGGCCATGAGACTTGCGGACACTTTTCTCGTCCATCGACGTTCTTGCTTTGCCTTTCTCTTTTCGGGGCAGACTCCGCACTGGAGTTTGCCCCGTTCTTTTTGGACATAGCAGCCGGAGCGCCGTTGCGCGTAGGATCGGGCGTATGGTTAGCGAACAGATGTTTGCTAATATTGCGTTTACCAGCTGTAAGTGCGAGTGCTCGCAGTAAAATACCCTTGCGACGTATCCCGTGCGCGGGCGGCCGACGACTCGATCGGAGGTCCCCAAATGCTGAAATTCCTTAACGCGCTCGCCGCCCTCGCGGCGGTGGGCACGTTCGTCATCGCGTTTCTTGACTCGTATGAGGTTCGGTTTAAGGTCCGTAGGCGCACGCGCGGTGCGGACGGTAGAAGGCATTTGCGCCGCAACAAGCGCAAATAAGAATGCCCGGGGTTAGAGGCCCGGGCATTTAACAACGTCGGAAACTGGTCGCCCGCGCTCCTAAGTACTTACGCGGGGTGCGTCGTTTCCTGTAGTTATTGTATCCCGAATCGCCCCGCCGATTCAGGATATTTTGAAAACGCAAATGCGGGCCCATACTCGCGCTGCGCAATGCTGCCAGGCTGCGTTGTCCGGCGCATGAGCTCGCTAATCGGCTATTATTTGTTTAGACAACTTGAGTTGTAGAGGAGTGACCGGCGATGGTGCAGGGCGCCAAACACATGAAGAGCAATAACGCCGCGGCCAACGGCGGCTCAAGCCCCCAGCCCAAACCTCAACCAAAACCTAAGCGTCGTCGCAAGCGACTGCCGCGCTGGGCCGACCGGCTCATCACCATCGTCATCATCCTTATCGGCGTGGGCCTTATGACCTGGCCGTGGATCTTGGACCGGCTCGAAGCCTCGGGCGTGTTCAACCAGATCAGCACCGTGTCCAGCACCGTGGACGCGCTCTCCGAAGAGGAACGCGAGCGCATTCTGCTTCAGGCGCGCTCCTATAACGAGCAACTTGCCGGCGAGGCCACCGAGCTTCCCGCCGACCAGATCGAGCCCTACGCCCAGCAGCTCATCTTCGACCGCGACCCCATGATGAGCTGGGTCGAGATCCCCTCTATCGACGTGAGCATGCCCATTTACCACGGTACGAGCGAGGAAGTCCTCATGGCGGGCGTCGGCCACCTGGAGGGCACGAGCCTGCCGGTGGGCGGCACCTCGACGCATTGCGTGCTCACCGCGCACTCGGGCATGCGCAACCTGAGCATGTTCGACGACATCCACTCGCTGGAGCCCGGCGACCTGGTGCTGCTACACACCATGAGCAAGACGCTCGCCTACAAGATGGTGGACTCCGAGGTGGTGCTGCCCGAGGAGATGGAGTCGCTGACCATCGAGCCCGGCGCCGACAAGGTGACGCTCGTCACCTGCACGCCCTACGGCGTGAACGACCATCGCCTGCTGGTGCACTGCGTGCGCACCAAGTACAACAAGAAGGACGTCGACAAGCAAAAGTCGCTAGCCGGCCGTCACTGGGGCAAGCGCGAGTTTGCCGTGCTTATCGTGGTCGTAGCCATTGTGCTGTTGCTGCTGGACATCGTGATCCACGCGGTCCGCAAGCGCCGCAAGGCAAAGGCCTCGGCATAAGACATTCTTCAGAACCACCACAATGGGGACAGACGCCTTTGTTGTGGTCAGGACTTCCAAACCATCACAACATTCGATGAAAATCGCGATTTTGACGAAAAGCGTCGAATGTTGTGATGGTTTTCGTTGCGGGCGGGACGGTCTTCGCTGCGGACGAGACGGTTTTCGCTATGGACGGTGCGGTTTCGTTGCAGAACCGCCAGCCCGCCGCCTGTCAAACGCCGCCCTCGTTACGTTTTCGCTGCATTTGGCTAAAGCACCTGCTCCAAGCGGCGTTGCCTTGTATACTAGAGCGGTTTATCTGTTATGCGGAAGGGAGCGCCTATGGCACTCAGCGAGAAAGACGTGCGCGGCATCGCCGAGTACGCAAAGATCGCACTGACCGATGACGAGCTCACCCAGATGACGTCCTACATGAACGACGCCGTCCAGATGCTCGAGCCCGTCCTGCAATATGACTTGCCCGACGTGGAGCCCACGTTCCATCCTATCGGAAGCCTGTCCAACGTGATGGGCGATGACCTGCGCGAGCCCGAGCGCGACCTGCCGCTCGACGTCGCGCTCGAAAACGCCGGCAGCGCGCGCGACCGCTACTTCCGCGTGCCGTCCATTTTGGGAGAGGGGGAGAGCGAGTAATGGCGCTAAGCTTCGATTCCCTTACCGCCGCCCAGATCGCCGCGGGCGTTGCCGCCGGCGACTTTACCGCTACCGAGGTGGCCCAGGCCTCCCTTGCCGCCATCGAGGCGCGCGAGGGCGGAGTCCAGGCATTCCTGCAGGTGGCGCCCGAGCTTGCGCTCGAG
Source organism: uncultured Collinsella sp. (assembly GCA_958427145.1). Classification (GTDB taxonomy): domain Bacteria; phylum Actinomycetota; class Coriobacteriia; order Coriobacteriales; family Coriobacteriaceae; genus Collinsella. The sequence goes on along the minus strand of CAUAAZ010000003.1, from coordinate 31,448 downwards.
GCCGCCGCGCGCGTGGATGCCGACCGTGCCGCAGGCAAGCCGCTGCCCCCGCTCGCGGGCGTGCCGCTGGCCATTAAGGACAACATGAACCTTGTGGGCACGCGCACCACCTGCGCTTCCTGCATGCTCGAGGACTACCAGAGCGTCTACACCGCTACCTGCGTCCAGCGTATGCTCGATGCCGGCTGCCTGCCCATGGGCAAGGCCAACATGGACGAGTTTGCCTTTGGCAGCTCCACCGAGAGATCGGCGTTCCACCGCACCAACAACCCCTGGGATACCGAGCGCGTGCCTGGCGGCTCCTCGGGCGGCTCCGCTGCCGCCGTCGCCGCGGGCGAGGTCGCGCTCTCGCTGGGCTCGGACACCGGCGGCTCCATTCGCCAGCCGGCGTCACTGTGCGGTGTGGTGGGCTTTAAGCCCACGTATGGCGCCGTGAGCCGTTACGGCGTGGTTGCCTTTGGCTCGTCGCTCGACCAGGTGGGGCCCTTTGGCCGCACGGTCGAGGATGTCGCGCTGGCCATGAACGCGCTTACCGGCGCGGGCCACGATCCATACGACTGCACCAGCCAGGATTGCGCCGTCGACTTTACCGAGCACCTCAACGACAGCATCGAGGGCAAGCGCGTGGGCATCATTCCTGCGTTTATGGAGGCCGAGGGCCTGACGCCCGAGGTCAAGGCCGCTGTTCAGCGCGCCGCCCAGGAGCTGCAGAACCAGGGTGCCGAGCTGGTCGAGGTCGACCTGCCGCACCTGGATGCCGCTATCGCCGCCTACTACGTCATCGGCCCGGCCGAGGCATTTTCCAACCTGGCCCGCTTCGATGGCATTCGCTACGGCTATCAGGAGGAGGGCTGCGCCAACCTGTCCGACCAGAGCTCGCTTTCGCGCGCCCACGGCTTTGGCGCCGAGGCCAAGCGCCGTCAGATGCTCGGCGCCTATCTGCTGAGCTCGGGCGTGTACGACAAGTACTACTACGCCGCGCAAAAGGCCCGCACGCTCATCACGCAGGACTACGACGCCGCGTATGCCAAGGTGGACACCATCCTCATGCCCGCCTCGCCGCGCACGGCCTTTAAGTTTGGCGAGATCAGCGACCCCACGCAGATGTACCTCTCCGACCTGTACACCATCTCGCTCAACATTTGCGGCAACGGTGGCATCTCGGTGCCGCTGGGCCTGGGCGAGGATACTCAGCTGCCCGTTTCTGCCCAGCTGGTTGGTCCGGCCTTTAAGGACCGTCAGCTGCTCACATTTGCCCGCGCCCTGGAGCGCGGCTTTGCCGATGCCGCCACGGGTGCGCCCGCGCTTTCCGTCGCGCCCGATTTTGCCGGGAAGGGAGGCGAGCTGTAATGAAGGAGCTTTCCGAGGTCCTGCAGGATTGGGAGGCCGTGATCGGCCTGGAGATCCACACCGAGCTCACCGCACTCGATACCAAGATGTTCTGCAATTGCAAGCTCAGCCACGATGACGAGCCCAACGCCAACGTGTGCCCGGTGTGCCTGGGCCTGCCCGGCGCCCTGCCGGTGCCCAACAAGCGCGCCATCGAGAGCATCGTCAAGGCCGGTCTCGCCACCAACTGCGAGATCCAGCGCCACTCGATGTTCTACCGCAAGCACTACTTCTATCCCGATATGGCCAAGAACTTCCAGACTACGCAGGGTCCGGTCGCCTTTGCCATGTACGGTCACCTGGATCTGGACGTGACCGGTCGCGGTGCCGCCGAGCGCCCCGACTGCGCGTTTGGCGAGGCCGAGGCCCAGAGCCTGGCGAGCGCCTCGGCCAACGCCGAGGGCCTGTCCACGTCCATGTCCTCTACCATGCGCGAGGGTAACCGGCGCGCCGGTCACCTGGCCAGCTACGACGCGTCCAACCTGCAGATGCCCGAGCGTCGCGAGGACGGTTCCTACACGGTGCCCATCCGCATCCTGCGCATCCATATGGAGGAGGACGCCGCCAAGATGGTCCATGTGGGCGGCGCCGAGGGCCGCATTACCGCCGCGGCCGAGTCGCTCGTCGACTACAACCGCTGCGGCACGCCCTTGATTGAGCTCGTGACTGAGCCCGATTTGCGCACGCCCGAGGAAGCGCGCCTGTTTATGGAGAAGCTCCGTCGCATCTTTGTGACGCTGGGCATTTCGGACTGCTCCATGGAGAAGGGCTCCATGCGCTGCGACGGCAACGTGTCGCTGCGCCGCCGCGGCGAGACCAAGCTGGGCACCAAGACCGAGCTCAAGAACCTCAACTCGTTTAAGAGCCTGCATGACGGCCTTGCCTACGAGATTTGCCGTCAGGCCGAGGTGCTCGAGGAGGGCGGCATCATCTATCAGGAGACCCGCCACTGGGAGCCCAGCCGCAAGCGCACCGTGGTCATGCGTGTCAAGGAGACGGCCGACGACTATCGCCTGTTCCCCGATCCCGACCTAGCGCCGTTCGATCTGGACGACGAGTTCATCGACCGCTGCCGAGGCGAGATTCCCGAGCTGCCCGACGCCAAGCGTGCCCGTTTTGAGGCCGACTTTGGCATTAAGGCGGCCGATGCCGAGCAGATCGCCGGCGACCCGGAGTTTGCCGAGTTCTTTGAGGCTGCCGCTGCCGGTATGGCTGGCAAGGAGGCCCAGACGGTCGCAAACCTGCTGGTGAACGAGATGATCGCCTACCTTAAGGGCGCAGGCGTGTCGCTCGCCGAGTCCGGCATCGCGCCGGCTCAGGTGGCAGCTCTGGCTAAGCTGCTGGCGACCGATGCCATCAGCTCCAACCAGGCACACGAGGTCTTTGAGGCCATGGCCCAGACCGGCGACGACCCCAACAAGATCGTCGACGAGCGCGGCATGCGTCAGGTGAGCGATGCCGGCGCGCTGCAGCCGATCGTGGACGAAGTGCTGGCGAACTGTGCCGATCAGGCGCAGCAGTATCGTGACGGCAACCAGAAGGTCATCGGCTTTTTGGTGGGCCAGTGCATGAAGGCGAGCCGCGGCAAGGGCAACCCGAAGCTCTTCAACGAGTTGCTGAGAACGTCGCTCTCGTAAACGGGAACCGAGGGGCCGGGCACAGGGCCTTGCCTCTCAATTTCGGACAGTCCTGACTCACGACGGAGGCGCCACTGGCGCCTCCTGTTCGTGCGGAACTCATTGAGAGGCAAGGCCCTGTGCCCGGCCCCTCGGTTCCGTGACGACTCGGCCGTTCGGGTCAGGCGGGCTGAATGGAATTTGGTGAATGAGGGCGCCGTTGGCGCCCTCATTCTTTATATATGTTGGGAACGCCAGGTGGTGGGGGTGGTGCCGGTGTGTTGCTTGAAGGCTTGGGCGAAGGCGGCCTGCTGAGGGTAGCCTAGACGCTCTGCCACCTGCGCTATCGTGAGCGCGCTATCGGCCAAAAGGTCCTGTGCTCGCTCCATACGGCGTCTGCGAATGTAGGCGCCCAGGGACTCGCCAGTTTGGGCCTTAAAGGTGGCGCATAGTTTGGAGCGGCTTGTGTAGAGCCTCTCGGCCACCTCGTTGATACCCACACGCCTGCCTTTGTCGAGCGCGCGCTCAATCATCTCCGTTGCTTCTTCGGCAATGGTTATGCTGACACGTGTGTCTGCCGCCTGCCGCGCCTGCTTGTGGGCCGCGCACGAACAGGCGAGCTCCGCGACCATGGTCTCCACGATGCCCTGCATATAGACGTGTCCGCCTACGGTGCGGGCGCGGTCCTCGTTAATCCGGCGCAGTGTGTGGCAGATGGCAGACATCGCTTCCTCGTGCCATGGCTCGGCAAACGCCTCAAAGATTCCCGCGAACTCGGTGGGATAGCGGTGCTCCAGTTCGTCAAAATATCCAGGCAAAAAGAGCACCGAGCGCGAGTGATAAAGCTCCCCCGCAAACAGCGGGCTTAATTCCTCGCCACAGCTATCTTGGATAAAGCTGCAAACGGCATTGTTTGGCCACGGTCCATGCAATGGTTTGAGGTTCGCGGGCGTTATGCCAGCCTCGGGCATGCATGTAAGTGTGGGCGCGCTGACTTCGCTCACGCAGGCGTATGGCTCGGGTGTGTATTCGGCCAGGTACATATCGTGCGTCGGGGTGATGAAATGCTCCATGACGATGCAGACAGGGGAGAGAGGCATAATCCATGCGCGGCCGTGCGCCCGGTCGTTTGCCACCTCGCCGGTAAAGACGGCGCCCTTGCCGGTAAGCTCCAGGCCAAACTGCTCAAATTGCGGTGCGTAGAGCTCGGTTATGTCGGTCGCTGCCCGCTGTATTTGCAAAAGCGTCCCTTTCCTTTGCAGAAACGTCCACGCCTGGCTTGATTGTGAGCCATGGCTAACACATCAATGATAAGTTCATTACGGTTAACTCTCAAGCCGTTAGAAAGGAATCTCATGGCAAAGGAATCAAAAAGGGAAGGTGGAGGCATCGGCGAGTTGCTTGCGTATGCCGGTGACCGCAAATTCCTAACGTATTTGGGCATGGCGCTCTCGGCGCTCTCGCAGCTGCTGAGCTTTGGCCCGTACGTGTGCATTTGGCTTGTCGCGCGCGATCTGATCGCCGTGGCGCCCAACTGGAGCGAAGCCACTAACATCGCGATGTACGGTTGGTGGGCCGTGGGTTTTGCCCTGGCAAGCATCGTAGCTTATTTCGTGGGGCTCATGTGCACGCATCTGTCCGCGTTTCGCTGCGCGTCCAATATCCGTAAGGCTACGAGCGAGCATCTGCTTAAGTTGCCGCTCGGCTACTTCGACACGCATGCCACCGGCGAGCTGCGCCGCATTGTAGACGGGTGCGCCGCCTCCACCGAGACTTTGCTCGCACACATGCTGCCCGATATCGCAGGCGCCGTCGCCATGGTCGTGGGCTTGCTCGTGCTGCTTTTCGCCCTCGATTGGCGCTTGGGGGCGGCATGCCTTATCTCGGTCGTCGTTTCGTTTGGCGCCATGACCACCATGATGAGCGGCAAAGGCGCCGAGTTCATGAAGGCCTACATGGGAGCGCTGGTCAAGATGAACAAGACCGGCACCGAATACGTACGAGGCATCCCCGTGGTCAAGGTGTTTCAGCAGACGGTCTACTCCTTTAAGGCCTTCCACGATGCGATCGCCGAATACGCCGACATGGCGCAAAACTATGCGGGCACGTTCTGCCGAGGTCCGCAGGTGCTCAACCTTACCGCGCTCAATGGCCTTGTGACATTCCTGCTGCCCGTGGCGTTGCTGTTGGCGCCGGGCGAGACGGACTTCGCGCATTTTATGGCCAACTTCACGTTTTACGCGATTTTTTCGGCCGTGGTGCCGACGGCCATGACCAAGCTCATGTTTGTGGGCGAGGCCTCTCAGATGAGTGCCGATTCGCTGGCTCGTATTCGAAGCGTCATGGATTCCAAGCAGCTCTCCGTGCCCGCCCAACCCAAGCACCCTGCCGGTGGCGACGTGCGATTTGAGGACGTGAATTTTACCTACGAGGGTGCCGAAACACCTGCCGTTAGCCATGTGAGTTTCAGCGTTTCCGCGGGTAGCACTCTCGCCCTGGTGGGTCCCTCGGGTGGCGGCAAGTCAACCTGCGCAAGCCTGATTCCGCGTTTTTGGGACGTTTCCTCGGGTCGAGTGCTCGTAGGCGGTGTGGACGTTCGCGATATGGATCCGCACGAGCTTATGGGCCAGGTCGCCTTCGTGTTCCAGACCAACCAGCTGTTCCGGCAAACACTTGCCGATAACGTGCGCGCCTCCAAGCCTACGGCCACTGACGACGAAGTGCGTGCGGCCCTCTCCGCAGCTCAGTGCGACGACATTGTGGCCAAGCTCCCGCAGGGCATCAATACCATGCTCGGCGCTGGCGGAGCATATCTTTCGGGCGGCGAGGTCCAGCGCGTGGCGCTCGCCCGCGCGATCCTTAAAGACGCGCCTATCGTGGTGCTCGACGAGGCCACGGCGTTTGCCGATCCCGAGAACGAGGCGCTCATCCAGCGCGCCTTTAGCAAGCTGGCGGCGGGCCGCACGGTCATTATGATTGCGCACCGGCTTTCGACCGTGGTGGGCGCAGACCAAATCGTGGTGCTCAACCAGGGCAGCGTGCAGGAGTCGGGTACCCATGCCGAGTTGCTGTCCCAAAACGGCCTGTATGCCAAGATGTGGGCTGAGTACGAGCAGGCCGCGAGTTGGAAGATTACTGCTACGACCGCGGATACCGCCGCCGCGAAGGGAGGCGAGGCCTAAATGTTCGCCTCATTCCAAAAGAAGTATTTCCTATCCGATAAAGGCATCGCCGGCGTAAAACGCGGCATCTTCTGGACCTCGCTCACCAATCTTATTACCATGGCCGGCATGGGCTTTCTATTCCTGGTTATGGCCAGCTTTGTCGAGCATCTCGCCAGCGGGGCTGACCTGCCGGATGCCCTGCCGATCGTGGGCGGCCTCCTGGTCTTTTTCGTGATGCTCTTTGCCTCTAACTGGCAGCAGTATTACTACACCTACTGCATCTTTTACGAGGAGTGCGGCAAGCAGCGTATGGAGATCGCCGAGCGCTTGCGCAAACTGCCGCTGTCGTTTTTTGGTCGTCGTGATCTGGCCGATTTAACCGAGACCATCATGGGTGACGTCCAGGCCATGGAGCACGCCTACAGCCACGTGCTGGGAGAGCTTTGGGGTGCCATCATCGCAAGCGCCATTGTATTCGTGGCGTCGCTGTTCTTTTGCTGGCAGCTGGCGATTGCGGCGTTTTGGAGCGTTCCCGTGGCCTTTGCCGTGCTGTATCTAACGCGCGGCCCCATGACTCCGGTGTTCGATCGCGTGCGTGCCGAGAAGGTCAAGGTTACCGAGGCAATTCAAGAGACGCTCGACTGCGTTCGCGAGATCCGCGCCACCAACCAGGAGGCCCATTATCTTGAGGGGCTCAACGCCGTGATCGATGCCGAGGAGTGCGAGACTACCAAGGGCGAGCTCGTTAACGGGCTTTTGGTCAACTCCGCCTTTGCCATCCTGCGTCTGGGCATTGCCACCACGCTGGTCACGGGTGCCGCGATGGTCGCCTCCGGGCAGGTCGACTTTTTGGTGATGTTTGCCTTCCTGCTTATGGTGAGCCGTATCTATGCGCCCTTTGACCAGGCGTTAATGTTAATGTCCGAGCTGTTTGTCGCCGAGTCGTCTGCCAAGCGCATGCGTTCCATCATGGAAGAGCCTGTGGCGCGGGGCAGCGAGAAATTTGAGCCCGTGGGCCACGATGTGGTGTTCGATCACGTGGCATTTGGCTATGGTGCGGGCGAGGACGGACGCGCCGGCGATAAAGTTCTTACCGATGTGAGCTTTACCGCCAAGGAAGGCGAGGTCACGGCGCTGGTCGGTCCTTCGGGTTCCGGTAAGTCTACGGTGAGCCGCCTGGCCGCACGCTTTTGGGATGCCACTGCGGGCAAGGTTACCGTGGGCGGTGTGGATGTTGCGAGCGTCGATCCCGAGGTGCTCCTGCGCGATTACGCCATTGTGTTCCAAGACGTGCTGCTCTTTGATGACACGGTGATGGGAAACATCCGCCTCGGGCGTCGTGATGCCACCGATGAGGAAGTGCTTGCGGCTGCTCGTGCCGCCAACTGCGACGAGTTTGTGAACCGCATGCCGCAGGGCTACGACACCATGATCGGCGAGAACGGCTCCAAGCTGTCTGGCGGCGAGCGCCAGCGTATCTCCATCGCCCGCGCGCTGCTCAAAGACGCGCCCATCGTGCTGTTGGACGAGGCGACGGCAAGCTTGGATGTGGAGAATGAGACCGTGGTGCAGCAGGCACTCTCCCGTCTGCTTGCAGGCAAGACGGTTATCGTTATTGCCCACCGTATGCGTACGGTGGAAAATGCCGACAAAATCGTTGTGCTCAAGGATGGTGTGGTTGCCGAGCAGGGTTCTCCGGCGCAGCTCAAGGCGGCAGGTGGAGAATTCGCCCGCATGGTTGCGCTGCAAAAGGAAGCGGCGGACTGGCAGCTGTAGGAATATGACAAAGGGGCAGTCCCTTTGTCATATTGAGTTCACCCCCATAGTTTCCAAAAAGTTAACTTTGGTTGACCATAATAGTTCGACTAAACTAGTCTCAAAAGCGTGCTCGAGTAAACTAATGAACTCGGGTGCTAAGGCACCATGCCGCGCTTGTGCGGCAAAAGGGAGAAGCAACATGAAGAAGTCGACGTTCAATACCCTGCTTGTCGGTGGCGGTTTTCTGCTTGGTACGGCCGGCATCAAGCTGCTCACCAGCGCTCCGGTCAAGAATGCCTGCGTGCAGGGTATCGCGTGCGGCATGCGCATCAAGAACGGCTACCAGGACATGGTCGAGCAGGCCAAGGCTAATGTCGACGACATGGTTGCCGAGGCGGCCTACATCACCCAGAGCGAGGCCGCTGCTGACGAGGCAGCCGAGTAACGCTCCCAGGCACAAACTATGAGATTCTCGATTATTAGCGAGATCCCCGGCAGGACCCGTCTTCAATTGGCGGGTCCTGTGCCAGAGAGCGATCTCGACGCACTTCTTAAGCTTGGCGGCGACATTGACGGTGTGCGCAAAGTGCGCGTGTATGGCCGCATTGGCCAGATGGCGCTGGAGTACGACGAGCCGCGCCGCGCGAGCGTGCTCGACGCCTTGGGCGCACTCGATGCTCAAGCTATCGCCGATGCCAAGTCGGGCTACGTGATGCAACTCGAGCCGCGCAAGCACAAACTCGTTATGGACCTGGCAACACTCGTCGGTGCCCACTATGCGCGCCGATGGTTTTTGCCCAGGCCTCTGCGTGCGGTGTTTGTCGTGGCCGGTTACATGGCATTTTTGCGCGCTGCCCTTCATGAGCTGGCGCAGCCGCGCCTGACCGTTCCCGTGCTCGACGCTTCGGCCATCGGCATTTCGTTCGTCAAACGTGATGTCGACACCGCGGGCCAGACAATGTTCCTGCTCAACGTGGGCGAGCTGCTCGAGGACTACACGCGCGCTATGAGCGAAAATGAGCTCATCAACTCGCTGCTCGAAGTGCCCGACAAGGCGCAAAAGGTCGTCGGCGACACTGAGGTGAGCGTTGCCGCCACCGAGCTTGAGCCCGGCGACTTGGTCGCCGTGCGCACCGGCATGTCCATCTGCATTGACGGTGTGGTCGAACAGGGGAGCGCCATGGTCAACCAGGCGACCCTGACCGGCGAGCCGCTTGCCGTCGAGCGCAGCGCAGGCGACGATGTGTTTGCCGGTACCGTCGTGGAAGACGGCAGCATCTTGGTGCGCGTGCGCGCCAACACGGCTCAGACCAAGCTCCGCTCGATCGTCTCGCTCGTGCAGACGGCCGACTCGCTCAAGTCCGAGGGCCAGTCGCATATGGAGGATCTTGCCAACAAGATCGTCCCGTGGAACTTCCTGCTCGCGGGCCTGGTTGCGCTTACCACCCGCAGCCTCATCAAGACCTCAGCGGCGCTGATGGTCGACTACTCGTGCGCACTCAAGCTCACGGGTTCCGTCGCCGTCATGACCGCTATGAGCGATGCCGCCAAGATGGGCGTCATGGTCAAGGGTGCGAAGTACTTTGAGTCGTTTGCCAAGGCCGATACCATTGTCTTTGACAAGACCGGTACGCTGACCGAGGCACAGCCGCGTCTTGCCTGTGTGCTCACCACCGATGGCTGGAGCGAGGACGAGGTCCTGCGCCTTTCCGCTTGCTTGGAGGAGCATTTTCCGCATCCGGTGGCGCGCGCCGTGGTCAACGCCGCCCGTGAGCGTGGGCTCGAGCATCGCGAGCGCCATGCCGCCGTCGAGTACATCGTGGCACACGGCATCGCTTCGTCCATTGAAGGGCGTCGCGCCATCATCGGTTCCGCGCACTTTGTATTTGAGGACGAGGGTGCGCAGCTTGAGTCCGACATCAAGGAGCAAATCGAGCTCCAGATGCAGGGCCTGTCGCCGCTGTATCTGGCGGTCGATGGCAAGGTCGTCGGCGTGCTCGGTATCGAGGATCCGCTCAAGCCCGGGGTCCGCGAGGCCATCGCCGACTTGCACGCGTTGGGCGTTAAGCACGTGGTCATGCTCACGGGCGACTCGGAGCGCACGGCCGAGCGAATTGCTCGCGAGGCAGGTGTCGACGAGTTTAAGGCCGAGCTGTTGCCCGAGGACAAGTACGCCTATGTGGAGCGGATTAAGCGCGAGGGGCGCCACGTTGCCATGGTGGGCGACGGCGTCAACGACTCACCGGCGCTCGGTTTGGCCGACGTGGGGCTGGCCATGGGCGGCGGAAGCGACATCGCCAAGGAGGTCGCCGATATCATCCTGACCGATACGGATCTGGCCGCGATCGTGCGCCTGCGCCGCATGAGTCAGGGGCTTATCGACCGTCTGACGAGTTCATATTCCAAGGTGATGCTCACCAACTCGGCGCTCTTGGCACTGGGCATTACCGGCGCGATTACCCCGCAGACATCGTCACTGCTGCACAACGGCTCGACGATTGCGTACAGCTTGGACAACGCGAAAGCGTATCTGCGTTAGGGTTTTCGATTGAGCTTATGGCCTGCACCCGGGCGGTACCGCAGCCGCCAGGGTGCAGGCCTTTTTAGGCAAGTGCAGCTTTGATGGCAGGGGCTTCGGTGAGCTGCTCGGCTGCCTTTTCGTCTGAGCTGTCGAGTGCTGCCAGGCTGCGGTAGACCCACTCGTTGACTTGGGTGTTCTTGACGCCTGCGGTCTGCATAAGGGCGCCTACCTCGCGGATTGCTGCGAACAGATCGGCCTTGGGACCCGCGAGCTCGACCTCGATGCCGTGGTAGGCGGCCACGCCGCGGTTCTCGCTCACGTGGTCGATAAAGCCCTCGACGGTCTCAAGCTGCTGGGCGAGAGCAGCATCATCGTCATCATCCAGTGCGACGAGTGCGTTCGATACTGTGAGGGCGGGATGTCCGCAGGGGACAAAGCCCTCGATGACATCCATAGCTTCGGTAATGGTTGAGCCCAGGCCTGCGAGGGCATTGACGAGTTGCTGCTTGGTATCCATAACGGTCCTTTCGACGGGTCAATTTTGCTTGGCGAAAATATACGTGACGCAATCGATATCAAAAGTGCGAAGTGCGGCGCACATTGGGGTCTTCACAGCTCGTGCATAGAACAGCTGTCCGCTTTCAGAACGTGGTAAGATAACACTCCACAAACGGGGTTCGCCCCGCATGTTCCTTGAAAAGTCGACGGTTATCGGGTGTTTGCAGGCCCGATACCATCCAGACTTTCCCGACATTCGGGGGCGACTGGTTTCGACACGATAGCTCTGAGAGAGGAAGCAAGCCGAGGTCTCCTCGCCTCGTTAAACAGGGGTACCGTCAAATTGAATTGACAACAACTCTTCTTTTGAGCCTATGGCTCTCGCTGCTTAATTTATAGCGGCGCGTCAACCCGGTGATTTCCCCGCCACCGGTGCGACGTCATGTTAGGGGAATGCTCCTGCGCACGTAATCGGTATGGCGCAGGCTAAGACCGAACCGGTTGGGATGCCGCGAGCGTGTCGCTGCGCGCAAAGCGTCCGAGATAAAACCAGCGACTGAGCTTGGAGATGCCAATCAAGGGGCTTTCGTGGACCGGAGTTCGATTCTCCGCGCCTCCACCAATAGTTACAAGCAGGTAGGTAAACGCACCTACCTGCTTTTTTATTACTTACAGATACCGCGGAGAATCGAACTCTATGCAGGGCGCGGGCGTAAAGAAAACGCGTAAGCGTTTTTAGCCCGCGGGCGAGGACGCCGGCAGGCGGCCGAAGCCGGTGCGTATTTGCGAAGCAAATACGCGGATTCTCCGCGCAAACTATCAGCCCAATATGGATGCGATGTTTATCGAATCTCAGCCGGCCATACCCCGCTTCAACGCAAGCCCCAAACCGCGGAGAATCGAACTCTATGCAGGGCGCGGGCGTAAAGAAGGTACCGCCGCAACGCGGGGTGAGACGTGCATTCCCAATGGCAGCTCAGGCGGAAAGTCCATCCCAGAATTCGCGCCCAGAACGGGACATGCTTTCCGGATGCCTGCTCAAGCGGAAACTGCGACCCGGAATTTGTCCTAAGACCGTGAGTAGTCAATTTGGGACGGGGCTATTTTAGCTACCCCTAAATGCCGGCTGATCGTTATCCCAGCTCCAGAGGGTTCATCGACAGTCAAAGGGTAGCTAAAATAGCCCCGTCCCAAATTGACTACTCGGGGAGGGCGGCTTGACCGACCTGACCCCTCCAACTCCAAAACCTTAGCGCCCTCCATTCCAAAACTGGGTAGAAGAAGGCCAAAACGCAATCGCAGGAGGTCAATATGACTGCAGAAGATAAGGCAAAGAACGCCGGCAAGGTCGCGCTCGTCCTGGAGGGCGGCAGTTTTCGCGGGCAGTTTACCGCGGGCGTGCTCGACGTCCTCATGGAGGCTGGCGTCGAGATTCCGGCGGTATATGGCGTATCGGCTGGCGCCCTCAACGGCGTGAACTACAAGTCGCACCAGATCGGCCGTGCCAACCGCATCAACCTGGCTTTCTGCAACGACAGCCGCTACATGGGCGCCGCATCGTTTGCGTCCACGGGCTCTATTGTGGGATATGACTTTATCTTCAACGATGTCCAGGACCGCCTGGATCCCTTTGACAACGAGACGTTCGACGCCAGCCCCATCGAGATGTACGCCGTCGCGACGGACATGCTCTTTGGAACCGCCACGTACCTGCCGGTCAAAAGCGCCGTGCTCGACCTCGATGCTGTGCGCGCATCGACGTCGCTGCCGCTGGTGACGCCGCCGGTCGAGATTGACGGGCACAAATACGTCGATGGCGGCGTAGCCGATTCGGTCCCCATCGAGCACGTGCTGGAGGAAGCGGGCTTCGATCGCGCGGTTGTCATTGTCACGCAGGACCGCTCGTACGAGAAAAAGCCCTACGAGTTTATGCCCGCCGCACGCGCCCGCTATGCCGACTACCCCTACTTGCTCGAGGCTATCGAGACGCGCCACGACCGCTATAACATCCAGCGCATGCATCTGTGGAAGTATGAGCGCGAGGGCCGTGCGTTGGTCGTCGCTCCGCAAAAGCCGGTCGAGGTCGGTCACGTTGAGCACGATCCGGCAAAGCTCCTCGACCTGTATATTCAGGGCCGCCAGGAGGCAAAGCGCCTACTGAGTGATATCGAGGCGTTTGTCGAGCGCTAGCGACGGCGAACCCTCAAAAAATGACAACAGCTAAAGAGCTGGAAAACCACAGCTCGTGGACGACATGTGCAGAAACTCTGGTCGGAGCCAAAATTCCTGTTGACTCGGGCGGCGAGCGGGGTAATATGGACGGGTTACTTGCAGAGCCCCGTGAATCTCTGTAACAACACGTACTGTACATGGAGGAGTCTAAGTGATTTCGAAATCGACTCACTACGCCAAGCAGGGCGAGGTCCAGCGCAACTGGGTTCTCGTCGACGCCGATGGTGCTGTCCTGGGCCGTCTTGCCACCCAGATCGCAATGATCCTGCGCGGTAAGAACAAGCCCCAGTTCACGCCCAACAGCGACTGCGGCGACTTCGTTGTCGTCATCAACGCCGATAAGGTCCAGCTTACCGGTAACAAGGCCGACACGAAGACCTATTATCGCCACAGCGGCTACAACGGCGGCCTCAAGGCTGAGAGCTTCCGCCAGGCTATGGAGAAGCACCCGGAGAAGGTCATCGAGCGTGCCGTTCGCGGCATGCTGCCCAAGACCACCCTCGGCCGTGCCCAGATGACCAAGCTTAAGGTCTACGCTGGTGCCGAGCATCCGCACGCTGCCCAGAACCCCACGAAGATTGAGCTGGAGGCTTAAAGATGGCTGAGAACACCGTTGTCTACCAGGGTACCGGCCGTCGTAAGAACGCCGTCGCCCGCGTCCGTCTCGTCCCCGGCACCGGCAAGGTGACCATCAACAAGCGTGACGCCGAGCAGTATTTCGGCCGTCATCAGCTCGTTGAGAACGCCCTTGCTCCTTTCAAGGTGACCGACACCGCCGGTCAGTTCGACGTTATCGCTCTGTGCGATGGCGGCGGCATCTCCGGTCAGTCCGGCGCTCTGCGCCTGGGCATCGCTCGCGCTCTTCTGAACGCTGGCGACTACCGTGCTGACCTCAAGAAGGCCGGTTTCCTTACGCGCGATGCTCGCGTGGTCGAGCGCAAAAAGTACGGCCTCAAGAAGGCCCGCCGCGCTCCCCAGTTCTCCAAGCGCTAAGGTTTTATCTCCTTACGAGATACAATGTACAAGCGGGGCCTGCCGATTGCTCGGCGGGTCCCGCTTTTCTTTTTCGACTAGGGTGGGCGGTTGCATATCGCCTGCTAGGGAAGGAGCGATCCTATGCCCCAGAACATCTTCGGTACCGACGGCGTCCGTGGTGTCGCCAATGCCGACCTTTCGTGCGACCTCGCGTTTCGCCTGGGCCGCGCGGCGACCAAGTTTCTTGGTCCGGACATCTGCATCGGCCGCGACACGCGTCTTTCGGGTACCATGCTCGAGAGCGCGCTGACCGCCGGCATTATGGCCGAGGGCGGCCGCCCGCACTGCTGCGGCGTCATTCCTACGCCGGCCGTGGCGCTGCTCACCGTCCAAAACGAGCTCGATGGCGGCATCGTCATCTCCGCTTCGCACAATCCTCCGGAGTTCAACGGCATCAAGTTCTTTAGCCGCAAGGGCATGAAGCTTCCCGATGCGGTTGAGGAAGAGATCAGCGCCTGGGTCATGTCCGAGGAGGCCATGGCTGCCGACACGCTGCCGACCGGCGCCGGTGTGGGTCACATCATCAAGATGAAGGATGCCCGCAAGGACTATGTCGATCATGCCATCAGCACGCTCGACGGCCTTAAGCTCGACGGCCTGGTCGTTGCCGTCGACTGCGGCCACGGCGCTTCGTGCCAGACCACGCCTGCCGCGCTGCAGCGCCTGGGCGCCACGGTCCATGCCATCAACACCGATTACTGCGGCACTGACATTAACGTCGAGTGCGGCTCCACGCACCTTGAGCCCCTGCGCGAGCTCGTGCTGCGCACCCACGCCGATATCGGTCTGGCTCACGACGGCGACGCCGACCGCGTGCTCTTTGTGGACAGCGAGGGCAACGAGATTGATGGCGACTACATTCTTGCCATCTGCGGCTCCGACCTTGCTGCTCGCGGTAAGCTCGCCAACTCCGAGATCGTCTCGACCGTTATGTGCAACCTCGGTTTCTCCATCGCCATGAAGGAGCAGGGCTTTGAGATGGTGCAGACCGCCGTGGGCGACCGCTATGTTCTTGAGCGCATGCTCGAGGACGGTGCCGTCATCGGCGGCGAGCAGTCCGGCCACATCATCTTCCTGGAGCACAACACCACCGGCGACGGCTTGGTGACGGCCCTGCAGCTTCTGGCCGTGCTCAAGCGCACTGGCCGCACTCTCACCGACCTTGCCGGCATCATGAAGAAGTACCCGCAGGTGCTCGTCAACGTGCATTCGGACAACAAGGCCGGCCTGGACGATTGCCAGCCCATTTGGGACGCCGTCGCTGCCGCCGAGAAGGAGCTCAACGGTCGCGGCCGCATCTTGGTGCGCCCGAGCGGTACCGAGCCGCTGGTTCGCGTTATGGCCGAGGCCGAGACGCACGAGCTGACCCAGCGTGTTGTTAACGATATCGTCGAGGTTGTCAAGCGCGAACTTCCCTAATGGCCAAAAACGGGTGCCAAGTGGTAAACTGACAAGGTTATTTTGATTGATTGGTATGTCCGAGGGGGAGCATGTTCACTAAAGTCCTAAGGTCTTTTGGTATGCGTGGTCGAGTCCTTACGCTGGATGCTCCCATCTCGGGTGATGTCATTCCGTTGTCCGAGGTCAATGACCAGACGTTTGCCACCGGCCTTTTGGGCCAGGGCGTGGCGATTCAGCCTACCGGCACGCGCGTGATTGCGCCGGCAGACGCCAAGGTCGAGGCCATTTTTCCCACGGGACACGCCGTTGCGCTCAACACGGTCGATGGTCTGGACGTGCTCATCCACGTTGGTTTGGACACTGTTCAGCTCGAGGGCAAGCACTTTACCGTACATGCGCAAGTGGGTGACATTGTCCATAAGGGTGATGTACTCATCGAGTTCGATCGCGAGGCAATTGCCGCCGAGGGTTACGATGTGACGGTTCCTATCTTGGTGTGCAACTCCGTTGAGTTCTCGAGCATCAAGGGCTCCATTGGCGAGCATGTCGAGGAGATGGACCAACTCATCGTCGCTCGTGAGCGCTAGTGAGCGCGCTTGGCCTTTAGCCTACAATTCGAACACGTTTACGGAGGGCGCCCTTGAAAGAGGACGCCCTCCGTGGCAAGATGGGATTTGTCCGAAGCTAAACAGCTTTGGGTCACCGTGGACGGGCAGGGGCCTCGACGCGGGTAGACACGAGACACACACATTACGCGACCTCGCCCTGGTGGCCGCACACGTTGGTTGCGGCCGACGCGGGCCGCGGGCAAGTGCTTGTAAGGAGAGCCTTGCCTCTCTTGTACGAGAAAGGACGCGTAATGAAGATCATTAAAGCTGAAGACTACGAGGATATGAGCCGCAAGGCCGCCAATATCATCTCGGCCCAGGTTATCCTCAAGCCCGATTGCGTGCTGGGTCTTGCCACCGGCTCCACCCCGATTGGCGCCTACAAGCAGCTCGCCGCTTGGTACGAGAAGGGTGACGTCGACTTTGCCGAGGTCAGCACCTACAACCTCGACGAGTATCGTGGCCTTTCGCACGACGATCCCCAGAGCTACCACTACTTTATGCGTGAGAACTTCTTCGATCACATTAACATCGACCTGAACAACACGCATGTGCCCGATGGTTCCAATCCCGACGCTGCCGCTGCCTGCTCTGAGTACGACAAAATCGTCGCTGCTGCCGGTTACCCTGATCTGCAGCTGCTCGGCATCGGTAACAACGGTCACATTGGCTTCAACGAGCCCGATGACCACTTCTCCAAGGGTACGCACTGTGTCGACCTTACCGAGAGCACTATTCAGGCCAACAGCCGCCTGTTCGACAGCATTGACGACGTGCCCCGTCAGGCCTATACCATGGGCACTCAGACCATCATGTATGCCCGCATGATCCTGGTCGTCGCCAACGGCGAGGCCAAGGCGCAGGCCGTACATGACATGTGCTATGGTCCGGTTACCCCCCAGTGCCCTGCCTCGATCCTGCAACTGCACACCAACTGCGTTGTCGTTGCCGACGAGGCCGCCCTTTCGCTCTGCAAGTAGCGATAGCCTATCACCTCGACATAGCTTTGCCGAAGGCCTCCGCTTTGCGGCGGCCTTTTTGCTGAGCGCGCGCCGTGTGCTTGACGAAAATCTTGCCGCGAACTTGACGGGTGCGTCAGGTGCAGCATGATTCATTCCATAACAGATACTATGCATAAATGCTATGAAAAGGTCGTAGACGGTAGCTGACGTTAGGTGAGTTGCGCAACACAATTGAACAGCGCTCATTTGAGGTACACTGCCAAAGGATGGGACAAGCTGGCAAGCGCATTGACCTGCGCAAAGACTGATTGGTTGGGGGATAAGTTTCAATCGGACCACGCTGAACAAAAACTTGCCATTTGCGTACCAACAAACATCCTAAACCGTAGTATTGCTCTATTCATCTAGCGATACATATGGTCTAGCGTTACGGTGTCCATGTGGTCGAGTTGAGGAGCGGGCATGGTTAACGATTTGGGCAATATGGACGACCTCGAGCTTATGCCGCTGGGCAGTAGTTATACGGTGCGGCGCGATCGCTTGATGAACGAACTTATCGCCAAGGGCCGAAAGGCCGGCATCGTAGTCCTCTACGCGCCTGATGGCTTTGGGAAAACCTCGGTGCTGCTGCAGTATGCCCAAGAGGTTAAAAACGATCCGACGCGAGGTCCCGTGCGGATCATCGAGGCCGACCGCGCCATTGGGCGCGAGGTGTTTATGCAGCTCGAGGTCGTTACCGAAGAGCTTAAGGACAAGCCGCACTCCCTGATTGCAATCGATAACGTGCCTAACCTCAGCCAGGGCGAGACCGAGGAGCTGATCGACCGAATCCGAAGCCTGCGTGCTATGGGGGTTGGGGTCTTTATGAGCTGCCGTCCCTCGAATCGCCAGCTGATTCATGGACTGGGCGATTCGATTAAAGTCAACGCGCAGATGCTCAAGGTGCATGCCTATGAGTATTCGGCGTGGGCATCGGCGTTTTCGATTAGCACATCGCTCGACTTCTATCAGCTTACGCAGGGCGTGCCCGAGCTCGTCTCGGCTATGCAGTCGGGGCTATACGGGCAGGGAGACGTTGCCCAGATGCTCGAAAACGAGATCGTCAATATTTACGGTGCGGCACTTGTTGATCTGGCGTCGCTCGAGAACAACGCCCTGTTTAGTGTGGCATGCTTGATGGTCTTAATGGGTGAGGGCAATATTTCGGAGCTCGAGGCTTGCGGCGTTAGACTTTCGGCGATTGACCAGTCCTATCTTGTCCGCGATTATCCCATTTTTGGCGTTGATCCGGCAGACCGGAGCTTTACCTGCTTGGGTACCGAGGACAACGCGCGTCTGCGATTGCGCAAGCTGGTCGCCGAAATTCGCCCCGAACTCGTTGTGCGGGCGGCGCGTATATTGATTAAAGCGGGGCGCTGCGATACCGCGATGGACCTTGCCGACGCGTTTTTGGACCGCAGTACGGTGTTGGAACTTGCCGGGCAGTATGGGGTCGATCTGGCCCTGACGGGGCATGGAGGGGATGTCTGCCGCGCGGCGCTGGGAAAGAACGAGGCAGATGGCCAGGCATCGGAGCCGACGCCTGACGAGGCGCTCGGCATCTATCTGGCGGCGGTGAGCGTCTCCAATACAAAGCTCGCGCGGTATATGGCCTCAATTATCGAGCGTGCGGGCGAGCAAGCGATTTGCGAGCTCGATCCCGTGTCGTGGAAGGTGGCGCACGCGTTTACGGCCGCCTGTTATGGAGATAGTGGTCTGGGGCTTCCGGCAAGCCATACAGCGTTGGAAAGTGAGGTGTCTTGTGCCGCACTCGATATGCTGTCCGCACATGTCGAGATAAAGCATGGGCTGACCGAGCGGGCGAAGGGCGGCGAGATCCTCGCGGGGCTCAAAACGGATAAGGCCTACGATTGCGAGCTCGATATCGCGGGGACGTTTGTGCGGGCGGACCGCATGTTGACGGAGCTGTTTGATGGGTCGTATGCAGGGACTGACGAGCGTGATGACGAGATGGCCCTGACGCTCGAGGCACTCGAAGCGCGTGGAATCCGAGCACTCGCCATCTGGGTGCGCATGGTATTATCGGCGCGGCGCCTGCTTGCCGGCATGCCGGTGACCGACGAGCAGGCATTCAATGAGCTCGACCGTTTTGCCGTGCGCGTGCGTGACAATCAAGTCCAGTTGTTTGGCTTGATACTGGAAGGCTGGCAGTCGCTGGCTGAGGGGCGTCCGGTCAATGCCAAATTCCGTGCGGTGCAGGTGCTCAGACTTGCCGAGGAATCGATTGGATACATACGCGACAACGCACTGCTGCTAGAGCGCGCGGCGTACTTGCGCAATACATCGATGGTATCGGTGCGCGAAGAGGCAGAGCTGCTCGATTTGAGTCGAACGCAGGTCGGTGGTGCCGAGGCATGGATGGTGGCGCTGCATTTGGCCTCCGCGGGCCGCGATAGCGACCTTGCAGCCTGGATGTCCATGAACCGCCTAGGGATTTTGGATCCGTCGTATCGGCTGTTTGCGCGCCTTGCGATGCATTGTCTGGGTGAGCCGGCCGCTAGAATTCGAAAGAAGCTCCCGGTGCGCGAGCTGTCGCGGTATTCGCTGCGTGACGACTTTGAGGGCGAAGGCGAGCGTCTGTTCCAGGCTGGCGATGCCGAGGGTGTCGATGTGATTGGCCATATCGAGATCCGCATGTTTGGGGCGTTTCGCGCCGAGCGCGACGGGTTCCCCATCACGGATAAGATGTGGCGCCGCAAGAAAGCGGCGACGCTTGCCGAGCGGCTGGCGCTGGGCATGGATGCACTGGTCGACCGCGAGACGCTGGCTATGGAGCTGTGGCCCCATGCCGAGTTCAATAGCGCCCGTAACAATCTGTACTCGACGATATCGCGCCTGCGTTCGGCCTTGGGGCCGACACCGGATGGCAAGTCGTGTGTGCTGATTCAAAACGAGTGCATTGGGCTTAACGGCGATTACGTCAAGACCGACGTGCGATTGTTTGATCAGATAAGCCGCGAAGTTTTGGGAAATCGCACGGGTGCGCGCGGACCCCATCTGATCGAGCTGTGCCTTAAGATCGAGCAACTCTACGCCGGCCCGTTGTATGTTCCCAATGGCTGTAATCCCACCTACTTTTTGCGTATGCGGCGCATTATGGAATCGAAGTATATCGACTGTATGATTCGGGGCGCGAATGCCGCCCTAGAAGAAAACGACCTGCAGTCGGCGGTATGGCTGGTGGAGTCGGGGCTGCGGCAAGAGAAGACGCGCGAGGACATGGTGCGTTGCGCTATGCGCGTCTACGGTGCGGCGGGGCGACGACGCGATATCGTCGAGCTGTACAGTGGGCATATGCATCACCTGAGGGAGCAGGTCAATGGCGTGCCCGAGCCTGAGACGCGGCGTCTGTACGAGCGCTTGGTGGAGGGCAGGCTTAACCGCGTGCTCGTCGAGCGATAAAAAAGAGCGTCCGAATTGCTCGGACGCTCGCAAGCTTGATGTATGTTGGCTCGCCGGATCGTTGGCTCTTAGACGAGCTTAATCTTCTCGATGTCCTTGCGCGAGGACTCGCGATACAGCGAGAACTTGCGGCCGATAACCTGGACGACCTCGGCATGGCAGCGGTCGGCGAGCTCTTCGGCGGCCTCGCGGGCGGAAAGGCTGGAACCATCGAGTACGGAGCACTTAACGAGCTCGTGCTTCTCCAGGTAGGCGACCGTCTGCTCGACGGTGCCCTCGTTGATGTCGGACTTGCCGATGATGATGGCGGGGTTGAGGTGATGGGCCATGCTGCGAAGCTGCTTGACCTGGGCTCCTGTCAGTGCCATGGGTTCTCGCTTTCTATGTTATGGGGCGCCCCGCGATGGGGCCTTAATCTACGTGAGCTGTCCCACGATAGCGCAGGAACGGCGCGGTGTGGGGCGTGTTTGCCCAGTTCAAAAAGAATGCGGATGCCGAGCGGAAGAACTGCGCGGGTTACAGGCGGACGTGTACGGCGGCCGAAAGCGGTCTATGGACGGCCCGAAGAGACCGGCTCCCATGCAATAAACGCCCAACGGACCTTGCGGACGTGGTCGAGCATGTAGCGCCCCTGCGGCACGCCCTTGGACCCTGGCTCGCCGGCATGGGGATTCTCAATCATATGCTGAGCGACGTAGTCGCGCAGACGGTCGATCTTATCCTCGTTACCGTGCTCGAGCATGCGGGAGAAGTCCGCCACGCCCGCCTCAAGGCTATCGAAGGTATCGCGACGAGGCGATTCAAAGTACGTAACCTGCGGCAGGGCACCCATCTGAATGAGGATATTAAAGGCATACACAAAGCCATTACTGCAGGTAACCGAGGCACCGATGGCGTTCATCAGGTGCAGGTCATAGCGCGGGCTAGAGTTGGCGACCATCGTGACAGCACAATGTCGACGAGCCGTTCGATCAAGCTTGGCAAGCGCGCCTTTTAGGTTGGTCGTGGTGACGGAGCGACTGGCAAAGGCAACATCTACCGCTTTCGCGACCGGTCCAACCAAATCCCAGTCATCATCCCAAGCAAGCTCAAGCGGTGTAATGCGATTCTCGAGCCCATAGTACTCAATGCCAGCATCAAGCGTGCCCAGCATAGCAGGGGAGAAGTCAGCAGCAATCACAGGATGCCCAGCCTGAGCAAGCGGAATAGCAATCGACCCAGCCCCACACCCCATATCCAGCACGGATTCACCAGGCTTTAACGCCAGCAGCTTCATAAAATCTTGCGCATACGGAGCAGTCTCAAGCGGCCGAAAATGCCGGGCCCGCTTATCCCACTCAAAAGAATCATCAGCCCGCCGCCGACCAGCCTGCAAGCGCATCCATTCCTCATTCCAATCCGCAGAAAGCAGCTCAGAACGAATCAAATCATCAGCCACGGGCCATCCTCCTCACAACAAAAAAGCGACTCCTCCCAAAAGAAGAGCCGCAACCAGCATATATCAGAAGGAACCGATCCAACGCCAAACCGCCGCACCAGCAAAGTAGGGCAGAAGCGAAGCGACTGCCAAAGGGATTGAACCCAACCGAGGTCCCGCTGTGCGGGAGCCCCGGGGAGGGCAAATATATAAGGTCGATCGCGAGTTCCGCACGAGCCGGAGAGCACTTAATGTGCTCTCCGTGCGAGTCAGGACTGTCCGAGCAGGCGACCTTATGTATTTGCCCTCCCCGGGGCTCCTCGCCAGTCCCCCTCAGCTAGTTCTTGAGCGAGTTCAGCGGTGCCGGGAAGCGTCCGCCGCGGTGGGCAAGCACGGTGCCGGCGTTGGGGTTCACCGGCATGATGGGTGCACGGCCGAACAGACCACCGTACTCAACGCAGTCGCCCACGCCCTTGCCAATGGCGGGAATCACGCGGACGGCCGTGGTCTTGTTGTTGATGACGCCGATAGCCATCTCGTCGGCGATGATGCCGGCGATGGTCTCGACCGGGGTGTCGCCGGGGATGGCGATCATGTCCAGGCCGACGGAGCATACGCAGGTCATAGCCTCGAGCTTCTCGAGCGAAAGCGCGCCGGCCTCGACGGCGGCGATCATGCCGGCATCCTCGGACACGGGGATAAAGGCGCCGGAAAGACCACCCACGCTGGAGCTGGCCATGACGCCGCCCTTCTTGACGGCATCGTTGAGCATGGCGAGCGCGCAGGTCGTGCCGGGGCCTCCGCAGGTGCCCACGCCGATAATCTCGAGGATGCGCGCGACGGAGTCGCCGATGGCAGGCGTGGGAGCCAGCGACAGGTCGACAATGCCCTTCTCGACACCCAGGCGATGGGCGGCCTCGCGGCTCATGAGCTCGCCGGCACGGGTGATCTTAAAGGCGGTCTGCTTAATCTTTTCGGCGACTTCCATCATCGATGCAGAATCGGGCAGCGTCTCCAGGGCCGCGGCCATAACGCCGGGGCCCGAGACGCCTACGTTGATGACGGCGTCGGCCTCGCCACCGCCGTGGACGGCGCCCGCCATAAACGGGGAGTCCTCGACCATATTGGCAAAGCAGACAAACTTGGAGGCGCCAACGGAATCCTCGTCTGCCGTAAGCTTGGCGGCATCGATGATGGTCTGAGCCGCCATGAGCACGGCATCCATGTTGATACCGGCGCGCAGGCTGGCGACGTTGACGCTGGAGCAGACGCGGCTGGTGGTAGCAAGCGCCTGGGGGATGGACTGGATGACGCGGCGGTCGGCGTCGCCAATGCCCTTCTGGACGAGTGCGGAGAAGCCGCCCAGGTAATCGATGCCGAGCGTCTCGGCCGCGCGGTCGAGGGCATGCGCGATGGGGGTGAGGTCCTCATCCTCGCAGCACGCGGCGATTTGCGCCACCGGGGTGACGGAAACACGCTTGTTGACGATGGGGATACCGTACTCGCGCTCGAGGTTCTCGGCGGTTTCGACCAGGTGCTCAGCCGTGTGCGTCACGTGGTCGTAGATCTTCGTGCACATGCGGTCGAGGTTCTCGTCACCGCAACCCATGAGCGAAACACCCATGGTGATGGTCCTGATGTCGAGGTTCTGCTCCTCAACCATGCCGCGGGTTTCCGCGATTTCTGCGGGCGTGATCGCCATCCTTGCGCTCCTATCTGCCAAAACGAGCATAGTCTTGTCTATTCTAACGTGCCGCACGTGCCAAGTGGCGCGTGCGGCACGTTTTGGTGCTCGGTTGTTTCCGTTGTGTTACCGCCCAAAGACCTCTTCGGCGATGCGTGCGCTCTCGGCGGCGTCCTTGGCGTAGTAGTCCGCGCCGATCTGCTTTGCGTATTCGGGGGTGAGCACGGCGCCGCCCACGATGATCTTGACGCCCGGCACCTCGGCATGAAGCAGCTTGATGGTTTCCTCCATGGCGACGACCGTGGTGGTCATAAGCGCCGAGAGGCCGACGAGCTTGATGTCGCGCTCCTGTACGGTCCTGAGCACCTCCTGCGGGTCGACGTCACGGCCTAGGTCAAAGACGGTATAGCCGTAGTTATCGAGCAGCATTTTGACGATGTTCTTGCCGATGTCGTGGATGTCGCCCTTGACGGTGGCCACGCAGATCTTGCCCTTGTCGGCAATCTCGCCGGCGGGCATCAGGCGCTTGATGGTGTCGAAGCCCACACGCGCGGCCTCGGCCGAGGCCATGAGCTGCGGCAAGAAGAACTTGCCCTGGTCAAAGAGGACGCCAACCTCGTCGAGGGCGGGGATAAAGTGGTTGTTGATGAGGTCCATGGCGTCGTGATCTGCCAGCAGACGCTCGGTCTCGGCCGCGATTTCGCCCTTGCGGCCCGAGACGACCATGTGGCGGATGGGGTCGTCGTTGCCGTCGGTGCCAGCAGCGGGCACAGTGTCGGTCGATACTGCCTGAGCCGCCGCCGGGTTCGCGGCGATCTTGTACGGATCGGTCCAGCCGGCGTAGCGCTCGATGTATCCGGTCGAGCCCTCGTCCTCAACGCTCAGGACGCGATAGCTGTAGACGGTATCCATAAAGCGCTTGGAACCCGGGTTCATGATGGGGGCATCCAGACCTGCACCAAAGGCGGCGGCCAAAAAGACCGAGCCCAGCAGCGGCCGCGCGGGCAGGCCAAAGCTGATGTTCGATACGCCGAGCGCGCATTTGACGCCCAGGCGCTCCTTGCACAGAGACATGGCACGCAGGATCTGCTCAGCCTGGCGCTGGTTGGTCGAGGCGGTCATGACCAGGCAGTCGATGAGGATGCGGTCCGGTCCGATGCCGTAACGGGCGGCCTCGGCCACGATGCGCTCGGCGATGGCGAAGCGGGCCTCGGCGGTATCGGGGATGCCGCCCTCGTCGAGCGTAAGGCCGACGACGTTGGTGCCGTAGTGGGCCACCAGCGGAAAGATCTCATCCATGATCTGTTGTTTGCCATTGACCGAGTTGATGATGGGCTTGCCGGCGTAGCGACGTACGGCGGCCTCGACGGCGGCGGGGTCGGTGGAGTCGATCTGCAGCGGCAGCAGCGTGGAGCCCTGGAGCTGCTCGGTGGCCTGCTGGATGACCTTGACCTCGTCGATCTCGGGCAGGCCCACGTTGACGTCCAAGATGTCGGCGCCCTGCTCCTGCTGGCTGATGCCCTGGCTCACGACGTAATCCAGGTCGCCGTCGCGTAGGGCCTGCTGCAGGCGCTTCTTGCCGGTGGGGTTGATGCGCTCGCCGATGACGGCGATCTTGTGGCCGTCGCAGGGGAGGTCCACGACCGTCTGGGCGCTCGTGACCGACATGCTGGGCTTGCGATGACGCGGGCTGGGCGTGTGGTTGTCGATAAGCGTGCGCAGGGCCGCCATATGCGTGGGCGTGGTACCGCAGCATCCGCCGACGACGCTCACACCGTCCTCGATCATGCCGGCGACGGCCTCGGCGTACTCGGGTGCCTGGATATCAAAGACGGTATTGCCGTCATCGTCAACGTGGGGCAGTCCCGCATTGGCCTGCACCATAACGGGCTTGTCAGTAACGGTGAGCATGCGCGCGGCGAGTCCTCGGAGCTCGGCCGGTCCCTGGCTGCAGTTGATGCCCAGGACGTCGGTGCCGATGGCGTCGAGGGTGATGGCGGCGACCTCGGGGCTCGTGCCCAAGAAGGTGCGACCGTCTTCCTCAAAGGTCATGGTGGCAAAGACGGGCAGGTCGGAGTTCTCGCGACAGGCGAGGACGGCGGCCTTGATCTCGGCAAGGTCGGTCATGGTCTCGATAATAAAGAGGTCCACACCCGCATCGACGCCGGCGCGCACCTCCTCGGCAAAGAGGTCGTAGGCCTCGTCAAAGCTGAGGGTGCCCAGGGGGCGCAGCAGGGCGCCGATAGGGCCGATGTCGCCGGCGACGTAGCGGGCGCCGGCCTCGCGGGCGCAGGTGACTGCCGCGGCAAAGACGTCTGCCACGGTAGCGGCGCCGTCGAGCTTGTGGGCGTTGGCGCCAAAGGTGTTGGCGGTGATCACGTCACAGCCGGCCTCGACGTACTGACGCTGAATATCGGTAATGACCTGGGGCTCCTCAAAGTTGAGCAACTCGGGCAGGGCGCCGGCCTTCATGCCGGCCGCCTGCAGCATGGTGCCCATGCCGCCGTCGAACAGCAGGTGCCCCGTGCCCTCGATGGCGGCGCGCAGGCGATCGTCCTTAATGTGCAGGTCGTCGATCGTGCGCGTTTTGTACGCGGCGCCGTTGCAACGCTCAGCATTGACAGGTGCCGCCAGCGCAGCACCGTCCAGATCATGAGTGATAAGCGGAGTAAACATCGGGGGCTCCTAATGGCTGGAATAGCAGGTGGTGTGGGCGGCGCGGAAGCGGCAGTGCTCGCGCATGCGGCAGATATTGCAGGTGGGGCGGCTCTGGGCGTCGTGGACTTCGCCGTCAAACAGGCCGATCACCGCGGTCACGCTCTTGGTGGGCATGAGCAGGCTGGTGGGGGTGACGGTAAGTCCAATGAGGCGCGTGGCGTTGAGGGCATCCACGATCGAGCGCTGGGCAGAGAGCGGGCAGTCGCCATAGCCGGGACTGAAGCGCCAGTTGCCGGCGAGTCCGTGTGCGGCGGCCGCAGCCTTGACCTGCTGGTCCATCTGCTCGACGGCAGCTTCTACATAGGCAGAGCATGCGGCATCGAGCACGGCGCCTTCCAGGGGTTGCTGAGCTCCGGTGGTTCGCAGACGGCGTTCGGCAGACATCCCGAGGGTACATGCCATGAGCGCCGCCAGGCGGGCGTCCTTAAGGTGGCGATAGATATCACGACCCCGCAGCTCAACATTGGTGCCAACCAAGCGGATGCAGGGCTCGCCCTGCACGTCAACGCCCGTGGCATCGACGGCAAACACGCGTCGCACGCCGCGGGGCTCGATATCCAGCTCTAGGCGCTCGACCACAAGCTCAATTCGTCGTGACAGCTCGGGCTCAATCTGCTGGCCGCCGTAGCCCAGATACCGCAGCATCTCGGCACGGTCGACACGAGGGTGGCGGGCAGCGTCGATACGGTAAAGCGCCGGCGACGCAAGGTCGGCCGGCACTTCAACAACGGTTGTATCGACGTGCGGTTTTTCCATTACCCCAGGCGCTCCATAATGGTCGCGGCGATTGCAGGACGGTTCATAGTGTACAGGTGCAGGCCGTCGGCGCCGTGCTCCTTAAGGTCGCAAAGCTGACGAGCAGCATAATCTACACCGGCTGTCTGCAGGCTCTCGGGGTCGTTCTCGTACTTGGCGAGGATCTTGATGACGGGGGAGGGCAGCGACGCGCCGCACATAAAGACCATGCGGCTGATCTGCGACTTGCCCATAAACGGCATGATGCCCGCGGTAATGGGCACGGTGATGCCGGCCTTGTCGGCAAGCTCGCGGAAGCGATAGAAGCACTCGTTATCAAAGAAGAGCTGTGTCACAAAGAAGCTTGCGCCGGCATCTTGCTTTTGCTTGAGGTGCTCGACCGAGACGTTGAGGTCCTCGCAGGCAATGTGGCCCTCGGGGTAGGCTGCGGCGCCCACGCAAAAGCCGGCGTCGACGAGCTCGGGGATGAGGTCGCGGGCGTAGGCGTAGTCCGAGGCGGGCTTGTCGTCCTCAGTCGCGCCAGCGGGAAGATCACCACGCAGGGCCAGGATGTTTTCAACGCCGGCGGTGCGATACTCGTCGATCTTGGCGGCGATATCGGCGTGCGAGCGGCCCACGCAGGTAAGGTGTGCCACCGAAGGTGTATCGAATTCGCTCGTAATCATATGCGCGATGGGGGCGGTGGTGGCACCGTTACCCGAGCCGCCGGCCGAGCAGGTGACCGAGACAAAGCTCGGCGAAAGCTTGCACAGATTGCCTGCCACTTCGCGAGCCGTGTCGAGGGTTAGTTCGCCCTTGGGCGGGAACATCTCAAACGAAACGGGTGTGGTGCCCTGGGATGCTGCCTGCTTAAAAACCTCGTCGACGCGCATATCGTGCTCCTTTAGATGCCTGGGTGCGATGTTTTGTTGCAAGGATTCTACAGCACCACTGCGCTAAGGCGGAGTTTCTCTCGCTATTTGGGGATACCAATCGATAATGCTTCGCTATCGGCATTTCCTATAACAGGGTAGTCAATCTAAGATGGGGCTATATTGAATGGTATTTGATGCGAAATACCAGTTAAGAAAGCCCCGTCCCAAATTGACTACCCTTAAATCGTGGGGAGAGGTCTGCAATTTATACAGTTGATTGACCATTAAGGGCGGCAGCGCCGCTGTGATGCGGTAACCTCATTGATTGGTTTCGCGACAGCAACATAACGGTAATGTCGCGGAAACACGGCGAGTCTAAGCTATGACTCGTTCGTTAGTAATCAACACCGCATCTCACGCGGTGCCGATACGAAGGGAGTTCCGTATGGCCGAACTTACTGACCGCTTCGGGACCATGGTGTTCTCTGAGGAAGTCATGAAGGACTACCTCCCCAAGGACATTTGGAAGCGCCTTGCTGCAACCCTCGAGGACGGTGAGCCGCTCGACCTGGATGTGGCCAACGCCGTTGCCCACGCCATGAAGGTTTGGGCCATCTCCAAGGGCGCGACGCACTACGCGCACTGGTTCCAGCCGCTTTCGGGCATTACTTCCGAGAAGCACGACAGCTTCCTGGAGCCCAACCACGACGGCACCGCCATTACCAAGTTTACGGGCAAGAACCTCATCCAGGGCGAGCCGGACGCCTCCAGCTTCCCCAACGGCGGCCTGCGCGCCACCTTCGAGGCCCGCGGCTACACCGCCTGGGATCCCACCAGCCCCGCTTTTATCAAGGACGATGTCCTGTGCATCCCCACGGCTTTCTGCTCCTACACGGGCGAGGCCCTGGACAAGAAGACCCCGCTGCTGCGCTCCATGACCGCGCTCTCGCGTGAGTCCAAGCGCGTTTTGGCGCTGTTTGGCAAGACCCCCAAGAAGGTCGTTCCTTCCGTGGGCGATGAGCAGGAGTACTTCCTGATCAAGAAGGACGCTTACCGCAAGCGCAGGGACCTGGTCATCACCGGCCGCACCCTCTTTGGTGCTGCTCCCTGCAAGGGCCAGGAGCTCGAGGAGCACTACTTTGGCGCTATCCGCCCCACCGTCTCGGCCTATATGAAGGACCTGGACGATGAGCTGTGGGCGCTTGGTATTCCCGCCAAGACCAAGCACAACGAGGTCGCTCCTTGCCAGCATGAGCTCGCCCCTGTCTATGGCGAGGTCAACGAGGCTATCGACCAGAACCTGGTCATGATGGAGAAGATGAAGCTCATCGCCTCCCGTCACGACTTGGTCTGCCTGCTACACGAGAAGCCCTTCGAGGGCATCAACGGTTCGGGCAAGCACAACAACTGGTCGCTTGGCACCGAGTCCGAGAACCTGCTCGATCCGGGCGACACCCCGCTCGACAACCTGCAGTTCATCGTCTTCCTCACCGCGGTGATCGAGGCCGTCGATAACTATCAGGAGCTCTTGCGTGCCTCCGTTGCCTCGGCCGGCAACGATCATCGTCTGGGCGCCAACGAGGCTCCTCCGGCGATTATGTCCATCTTCCTGGGTGACCAGCTTACCGAGGTCGTCGAGAAGATCATCGATGGCAAGGCTTCCGTCCATGCCACGCGCGGCGTGCTTGACCTGGGCGCCGATACCCTGCCCAAGCTGATGCAGGACAACACCGACCGCAACCGCACCTCCCCGTTCGCCTTCACCGGCAACAAGTTCGAGTTCCGTGCCTGCGGCTCCGAGCAGAACGTCTCCGACTCCAACCTGGTGCTCGATGCCGCCGTGGCCAAGTCGCTCAAGTCCTTCGCCGACGCACTCGAGGGTACGCCCGAGGATAAGTTCCAGGACGCCGCGCTCGAGTACTGCAAGAAGGTGCTGACCGATCACCAGCGCATCCTGTTCTCCGGCGACGGTTACTCCGACGAGTGGCCCATTGAGGCCGAGAAGCGCGGCCTTGCCAACAACAAGACCACGGCCGACGCCCTGCCCGCCTTTGTTTCCGATAAGGCTATCGCGCTCTTTGAGGAGACGGGCGTCCTGACTAAGGCCGAGGCCCAGTGCCGTTACGACTGTAAGCTCGAGAAGTACAACAAGCTCATGAACATCGAGGCCACCACGATGGTTCGCGAGGCGCGTCGTACCTATCGCCCGGTCATTACCGCCTACGCCACCAAGGTCGCTAAGGGCCTTGAGACTATTCGTGCCGCCGGTGCTGAGGCCGCCATGCAGTGCGAGCAGAACACGCTCAACAAGCTCTGCAACGGCATCACCGCCATCAACGACTCTATCAAGGCGCTCGACGCCGTGCATCAGAAGGCCGAGGCTCTCGATGGTCAGGAGCAGGCCAATGTGTACGCACACGAGGTCGTTCCCGCTATGGATACGCTGCGCGCCGCCGTGGATGCCATGGAGGAGATCGTGGCCGCCGACTACTGGCCGGTCCCGACCTACGACGACATCCTGTTCTACGTGTAGAACGTAACTGACATATCGTCACGGTATTGAGCCGGGGTCCGCATCGCGCGGGCCCCGGTTTTTGTTTGCGAAGGACGCTTTGAAGCCCGTTTTACAACTGATTCGCCCATGCAATAAGGGGTCGTGGGCAAAAAATGCCAAATATGAGTACTGTCACAAGTCCTGTAGCATTATCTATTTACAAAATATGGGTTGTTACGCAACATATGTCCAAGTACATAGCTGATAAACGCCTGCAATTCTTCCGCCGTAGGACCCCTGGCGTCTAAATCGCCTTCTGATGGCATGAAATCGCTGTTACTAAATTGGTAACAGTACTCATATTTGCTATTTTTTGCCCACAGCCCCTTGGACGACAGCGTGATTTAATGCCCTCGGGGTTCGAATCCCGGCGTTGGGGAAGAAAAAAGCCCGTCGCCGCGAGGGCAACGGGCTTCTCGATTTAAATGGTGCCCCCAGCGGGATGTCCGCGTGCGGCTGGCGCCGCCCGCTTTCGCTGCGTCGCTTCGCTCCTTGCGTGCTGCGCTGGAAAACGCTTGCGCGTTTCCTCAGCTCCGCACCCTGTCGGGTTCGAATCCCGGCGCATGGGTAGCAAAAAGCCCGCTACCGCGAGGGTAACGGGCTCTTCAATTCAAATGGTGCCCCCAGCGGGATTCGAACCCGCGATATCCACCTTGAAAGGGTGGCGTCCTTGGCCGCTAGACGATGGGGACAGCGGGAAAGAGTATAGCAGACTTTTTTGGCCGTTCACATATCGTTGGCAAACTGAAAAACCACCACAAAGGTGCCTTGATTATCGACTTTATCCGAACACCTCCCACATTCATCCGCACATGTGCG
>CAUAAZ010000002.1 GCA_958427145.1 uncultured Collinsella sp. | reverse complement strand
TGGCCGCCTTCCTGGCCTCGGCATCATGCTTCACCCTCAAATCAACGCGCATAAAGAAAGCCTCCCATTTCTCATGTCCAAGAAATGGGAGGCAGTTCACATCGCTGCACCGGGCTTATTGCTTCTTGCGAATTTGGTTGTCGGTCTCGAGTCGTTGAGCTCCCTACGCCTCCGTCGGCTCCACACCAAGCTCGTTGCGGACGAGCTCGAAGGCGGCGGCGATGGCCTTGTCCATGTCGAAGTACTTGTAGCCGCCCAGGCGACCGGCAAAGATCACGTCGCCCTCCTGCGCCGCCAGCTCCTCGTACTGCTTGTAGAGGGCCTCGTTCTTGGAGTCATTGATGGGGTAGTAGGGCTCGTCGCCGGGCTTCCAGTCCGCGGGGTACTCGCGCGTGATGACGGTTTTCTCCTGCGTGCCGAACTCAAAGTGCTTGTGCTCGATGATGCGCGTGTAGGGGATCTCGCGCTCGGTGTAGTTGACCACGGCCACGCCCTGGTGGTCCTGCTCGTCGAGCGTCTCGGTCTCAAAGCGCAGGCTGCGGTACTCGAGTGTGCCCAGCTTAAAGTCGTAGAACGAGTCGATGGGGCCGCAGTAGATCGTCCTGGCGGCGATATCGGGCTCGGCGGCGGCCAGCTCCTTGTACTCCACGCCGCAGCGCACCTCGACGCCCTCGAGCATGTTGGCGACCATCTTGGTGTAGCCGCCCATGGGGATGCCCTGGTAGCGGTCGTTGAAGTAGTTGTTATCGTAGGTGAAGCGGCAGGGGAGGCGCTTTATGATGCTCGCGGGCAGGTCCTTGCAGTCGCGGCCCCACTGCTTCTCGGTGTAGCCCTTCACGAGCGTCTCGAAGATGTCGCGGCCGACGAGCGACAGCGCCTGTTCCTCGAGGTTTGTCGGCTCTCCGATGTTCTCGGCGGCCACCTGCTCGGCAATCTTGGCCTTGGCATCTGCCGGCGTGACGACGCCCGGCCACATCTTGGCGAAGGTGTTCATGTTGAAGGGCATGTTGTACATGTTGCCGTGGAAGTTGGCTACCGGCGAGTTGACGTAGTTGTTGAACTCGGCGAAGCGGTTGACGTAGCCCCAGACGTCCTTCATGGAGGTGTGGAAGATGTGCGCGCCGTAGCGGTGGACTTGGATGCCCTCGACGTCCTCGGTGTAGACGTTGCCGGCGATGTGGTCGCGGCGGTCGATGACCAGGACCGACTTGCCGGCGCGCTTGGCGGCATTGGCGAAGACGGCGCCCGAAAGGCCGGCACCGACGACGAGGTAATCGTACTGGGACATGGATATGCTCCTTTGTATGTCGATTGGACAGTTACTTTAGTTTAGGGACAAACATATCTGATGTCTTTGTCCCAGGGATTAGTGTAGCAGATGCTCTTTCAACAGCTCTAGCGCGTGTGCGTAGCCCTTCAGGCCCTCGCCGGTGATGGTGGCGAAGCAGGCTAGGCGTGCATAGCTCACCTGGCGGAAGTCCTCGCGGGTCTCGACGGCGCTGATGTGGACCTCGACGGTAGGGATGGCGACGGCCTTGAGTGCGTCGAGGATCGCCACGCTCGTGTGCGTGTAGGCCGCCGGATTGATGACGATGCCGTCGACCTTGCCGTAGGCCTCCTGGATCTTGTCGACGATGCTGCCCTCGTGGTTAGACTGGAAGACCTCGACCTCGTCGAAGCCCTGTGCGGCGCCTGCCTCCTGGCAGATCTGCACTAAGCGGTCGTAGTTGTCGCTGCCGTAGATGCCTGGCTCGCGAATGCCGAGCATGTTGAGGTTGGGGCCGTTAATGACGAGTGCTTTCATGGTTGCTTCCTTTGCGGTTGAAAAACCACCGCAAAGGAGCCTGTCCCCTTTGTGGTGGTTTTGGTTAGAGAGCGGGTGGGAGGGTGTCGAGGAGGGCATGGGCGGTGTTGGCGGCGCAGTCGCGTGAGTCGATGATGTAGTCGGCCCAGGCGCGGTAGCGCGGCATACGCTGCTCGGCCAGCTTGTCGATGCCGTCGCGCGCGGTGATGGGGCGGCCCTTGTGGGCGAGCTCGTCGAGCTTGCGGTTGAGCATCACGATCTGGCTGTTTTGGTGCAGCAGAGGGTAGTTCTCGTCGCGCGTAACCACGCCGCCGCCGGTGGAGAGCACCAAGCCGCTGCGCTTGGAGATGTTGGCCAGCGCTGCCGTCTCCTGCTCACGGAAGGCCGCCTCGCCGCACTTGACGATAAAGTCGGCGCAGGGCATGCCCAGGCGCTCCTCGAGGGCGCGATCGAGGTCGATGTGCTCGCGACCCGTGAGCAGGGCGATCTGCTCGCCCACGCGGGTCTTGCCCGAACCCGGCATGCCGATCAGGGCAATGTTTTGCTCGCGGCGGGACAGACGCTCCGTTACGTTCAAGATGCGCTTGCGCGGGGTGACTTGGCCGGTATAGCGCTCAACGGCCTGTGCCGCCTGTGCCACAAGCATGAGCAGACCACCGATGCGGGGGATGCCGCGACGCTCGGCCTCGAGCATGAGTCCCGTGCGAGCGGGGTTGTAGACAATGTCGATGACGCCCTCGAGCGCATCGAGTCCTTCGAGCTTGCAGGGAGCGTCGGGGCAGTGGGGGAACATGCCGGCGGGCGTGCAGTTGACGAGCAGCGCCGCGTCGGACTGCTGCGCGATGTTTTCGTAGTTGACCTCGCTCGTGCGGCCCACGGGCACGACGATGGCGCCCAGGTCTCCCAGCACCATACTTGCCGTGGTGCCGGCGCCACCAGTGGCTCCGAGCACGAGAGCCTTCTTGCCGGCAACCTCAACCCCCAGCTCCTCGACAAGGCACTGAAAACCGAAGTAGTCAGTATTATCGCCGCGCAGGCGGCCGTCGGGCAGGCGCGTGATGGTATTGACGTTGCCCATGCGCTCGGCGAGCGGGCTCAGCTCGTCCAGATACTCCATGACGGCGCGCTTGTAGGGGATGGTCACGTTGGTGCCCTCCCACTCGTCGCCCGTCATAAAGGCCGCGAGGTCCTCAGGCTCGCGCTCAAAACGCACGTACTCAACCCCCGCGAGCTCTTTGTAGATGGTCGGGGTGTAGCTGTGGCCCAGCACGCGGCCCAACACTCCGTAGGGGCGGGTTGCGGCGGTATCGGTCATCTAGAGCACCTCCGTGTAGCTGCCAAAGTAGGTGAAGCTCTCGCACACGTCGTCGATAGAATCGAGCAGGTCGTCGAGGGCCTTGCTGCCAAAGGGGCAGTCCAGATCAAAGTAGAACATAAATTCAAAGTCGCGGCCGGGGATGGGGCGGCTCTCGAGCTTGATGAGGTTGATATTGAGCGCGTAGAAGCGCTCGAGTACGCGATAGAGTGCGCCCGGCTCGTTGGCCGTGGTAATCATGAGCGAGGTGCGGTTGGCGCCGGGGTAGACGCGCGGCTCTCGGCTGATGACGACAAAGCGCGTGTAGTTGTTGTCCGAGTCTTGGATATTGGGCTCCAACACCTCGAGGCCATACAGCGTGGCACAGCTGCGCGATGCGATGGCGGCAACATCGGTGCGTTCGGAGTTGGCGACCATCTCAGCCGACATGGCCGTGTTGGGGTACTTGGTGGCGCGCAGGCCGTGGTTCTCGATAAAGCCGGCGCACTGGGCAATGGCTTGGCCGTGGCTGTAGACCTCGCACACGTCGGCGAGCTTGGTGCCGGGCTTGACGAGCAAGTTGTGGTCGATTTTGAGTCGCAGCGAGCGCACGATGTGGAAATCGAACTGGGCGAGCAGGTCGTAGACGGCGTTGACCGATCCGGCAGTTGAGTTCTCGATGGGCAGCACGCCAAACTCGCAGAACCCGTCGCGCACGGCTCGCATGACGCCCTCAAAGGTCTCAAAGAACGCAATATCGGGCACGTCGAAGAGCTTGCACGCGGCTATCTGGCTATAGGCACCTTCCACGCCCTGGCAGGCAACGGTGGCAGTTTGAGGGAAGGGCGTGTCGGAGGCTGCAGCCGTGGCGTGGGCCTTTTGCGAGACGGTGATGCCCTTGAGCTCGTTGATGTAGCGCTGCTGCTCGGCCTTGCTCATGCTCATGAGGAGGCGGAACAGGGTGATGGTTTGGGCCTCGTAGCGCTCGGGCGCGCGACTGGCGAGGTTGTTGAGTTTGGAGCGCTCGCGGGCGGGGTCGAAGACGGCCTTGCCCATCTCGATCTTTGATTTGGCGACCTCGGTGGCAATGTCCATACGCTCGACAAAGCTGTTGAGGAGCGTGGTGTCGATGCCATCGATGGCCTGGCGGATGTCAGCAAGGTCCATAGGGACCCCTTTCACGTGTCGGTGATTTTTCTGGGACGGGGATTAAAAAATCATTAGGTACACAATGATTTTTTAATCCCCGTCCCAGAAAAATCACTGGGTGGGCGTGGGGGCCGGAGTTGGCCCCCAGAGATTTTTAGAGCTGGGCGGCGTCCTCGAGGAGGGCGTCCCAGATGGCGAGCGCCGCGGCTGCTTCGGCTACGGGGACGGCTCGGGGGACGATGCAGGGATCGTGACGACCGTGGACCGAGAGCTCGGCATTTTCCATGGCGTCCATGTCTACGGTCTGCTGCTCGCGGCCAATCGAGGGCGTCGGCTTTACGGCCATGCGCCACATGACGGGCGCGCCGGTGGAGATGCCGCCCAGGATGCCGCCGGCGTTGTTGGATTCAACCTCGATCTCGCCCGACTCTGCATCGATGCGATACGGGTCGTTGTTCTCGCTGCCGCGCATGGCGGCCACGGCAAAGCCCATGCCAAACTCCACGCCCTTTACGGCGGGAATGCCAAACGCGATTTGCGCGATGCGGTTCTCGATGCCGTCGAACATGGGGTCGCCGATGCCCGCGGGAAGCCCGTAAATGCCGCACTCGACGATGCCGCCGACGCTGTCGAGTTCATCGCGCGCGGCCAGAATCTCCTCGCGCATGCGACCGGCAGCGGCGGCGTCAATGCAGGGCAGGTCGTTCGTAAGGATCGCCTTGCGGTCGGTCTCGCGATAGACCATGTCGTCCATGGGTAGGTCGGAGATGCCGCCGATCTGCGCGACGTGCGCCATGACCTGAATACCGCGGGCCTCGAGTGCCTGCAGCGCAATGCCGCCGGCGATGCATAAGGGGGCCGTTAGGCGGCCGGAGAAATGCCCGCCACCAGCGACATCGTGCATGTTGTGGTACTTCACGCGCGCAGGGAAGTCCGCATGTCCGGGACGGGGCTTGCGGCGCAGCTCGGAGTAATCCTTGGAGCGCGTGTTGGTGTTCTCGATAATCGCTGCGATGGGTGCGCCGGTGGTGTGTCCATCGACCACACCGGCGATGATATGCGCGGCGTCGGCCTCGCGGCGCTTGGTCGCGGTCTCGTCGCGACCGGGGGCGCGACGGTCGAGGAAGGCCTGCAGCTTCTCCTGGTCCACGGCGATGCCCGCCGGGATGCCATCGAGCGAGCAGCCGATGGCGGGGGAGTGCGATTGGCCGAAGATGCTTACGCGCAAGACGTTGCCAAAGGTCGAGGACATGCTATTCCTCCTCGAGCGTGACCTTGCCGCCCAGCAGGCGGTAGTGGTCAAAGAAATCGGGATAGGACTTGTTGACGGCCTCGGCGCCGTGGATCACAACTTCGCCAGTGGCGCGGCTCGCAGCGATGGCGGCCATCATGGCGATGCGGTGGTCGTTGTGCGAATCGACCTCGCCGCCAGTAAAGGCGTCGACACCCTTGATGATGAGGTCGTCGCCGGCAATGCGCACCTGTGCGCCCAGTGCGGTGAGCTCGCGGGTGGTAGTGGCCAGACGGTCGGATTCCTTGATACGCAGACGGGCGCAATCGCGGATAAAGGTGCGGCCCTGTGCCAGCGAGGCCACGGCCGAGATAACGGGTACCAGGTCGGGAATGTCGTGGGCACTCATCTCAAAGCCGGCGAGCTTGTCGGACTGCACGGTGGCGGCGTTGGTGGAGCGCACGATGCGGGCGCCAAAGCGCGAAAGCGCAGCAAGCACGTTGCGGTCGCCCTGTGCGGAGCTCAGCGACACACCCTCCACGGTGATGGGGTCGGAGCCGATGGCGCCGGCGCACAGCCAAAAGGCAGCGTTGGACCAGTCGCCCTCGACGGCCACGTTGCCGGGCGTGCGATACGAGCCACTGCTCACGCGGAAGTTCGTGACCTCGGGCTGACCGTCCTTGGCGGGAATGCGCTCGACGTTGACCTCAACGCCAAAGGCCTTCATGGCCTGGATCGTCAGGTTGATGTAGGGGCGGCTCTCAATGAGGCCGGTCACCTGCACGCAGGAGGGCTGGGCGAGCAACGGGGCTGCCAGCAGCAGGCCCGAGATGTACTGCGAGCTTACGTTGCCCGGCAGCACAAAGGTGCCCGGGCGCATGCGGCCGCTCGTCTTGAGCGGAAAACCGCCCAGACCCTGCAGGTCGCAGCCGGCGGCGATAATCTCGTCCGAGAGCGGGGACAGCGGGCGGGCGCCCAAGCGTCCCTGACCCACAAAAGTTGCTTCTGCGCCCAGCGCGCAGGCGACGGGCAACATAAAGCGGAGCGTGGAGCCGCTTTCGCCGCAGTCGAGCGTTCCGCCGGCAAGGGCCTTGAGCAGGCCAAACTCAATACTCTTCATAGTGGGATGGACCTGGAAGCCATCCTCGACGGTCTCGATGCGAGCGCCCAGTGCCGTAAGGCAACGCACCGTAGCCTCGATGTCGGCGCAGGTGGTGTTGCAGGTAACGTGCGTCTCGCCGTTGGCAAGCGCGGCGCAGATGATCAGGCGATGCGCCATCGACTTGGACGCGATGGCGGGAACGGTGCCCTTAAGCGGGGACGGGTTGATGCGGGCTAGCATGCGGATGCGTCTCCCTTCTGGCCGAGGCCCTCGGCAATGAGTTCGTGGAAAGTGGAAAGCGGCGTGCGGTCGATGCTGCAGCGGCCAATGCCGTGCGGAATCACCAGGTCGATGGTGTCACCCGCGCGCTTCTTGTCGTGGAGCGCCTCGGCAAAGACGGCATCGGCATTGAGGTCGCAGCGGGTCTTGAGGCCGTGGCGGGCGCAGAGCTCCTCAATACGGCCGGGCAGTGCAGCATCGCAAACGCCATGCAGGGCTGCGGCACGCGTGATGATGCCCATGCCGATCGACACGCAGTTGCCGTGTCCGAGCTCAAAGTGCTCGCAGGCCTCGACGGCGTGTCCGGCGCTGTGTCCAAAGTTGAGCAGCTTGCGCTGGTTGGTCTCGCGCTCATCGGCGACGACCACGGCGCGCTTGATGTCGATGTTGCGGGCGATGATGAGTGCTACGCGGGCCACATCGCGGTTGAGCAGCTCCAGCGTGAGCGGGGTCTTCTCCAGCTCGGCGAAAAGCTCCGGGTCGGCGATCACGGCGTGCTTGACGACCTCGCCGCAGCCGTCGGCGAACTGCTCGGGCGTGAGGGTGGCCAGGCACCCCACGTCGGCGATAACCACGCTCGGCTGCCAAAAGGCGCCGGCCAAGTTCTTGCCGGCAGCCAGGTCGATGGCGGTCTTGCCGCCCACCGACGAATCCACCATGGCGAGCAGGCTCGTCGGGATCTGCACAAACTTGCAGCCGCGCATGTAGGTCGCGGCCACAAAGCCCGCCACATCGCCCACGACGCCGCCCCCGAGTGCCACGATCACGTCGGAGCGCGAAAGCTCGTGCTCGGCCACAAACTCCAAAATGGCAACATAGGTTTCGGCGCGCTTATGGGCCTCGCCGGCCTCGAAGGTGCAGATGCTCACCTCGTAGCCTGATGCCTCCAGGCTCTGCTTAACGGGCATCTGGTAGAGCGGGCCTACGTTGGTGTCCGTCACGATGACGGCCTTGGTGCCGCCGGCAGTGGCGCGCACGAGCGGTCCCGCCTGCTCCAGCAAAAACGTGCCAACATGCACCTGGTAGGGGCGTGCGGTGTCGATATCGATGGTAATCGCCATAAGCTTCGGTCCTTTCGACCTGGCGTGATAGGTGGTCTAGTGGGAGGCTTCGTCGTCGAGTGCGCGCTTAATGCGGTCGCCCTCGGCAAGGAGATTCTCCAGATAGCGCTGGTCGCGGTCCTTAAGGGCGCGGCTGTAGGCGCCGAGCGATTCGATAAGATGGTCGATCTCGAAGGCGAGCGCATCGGCGTCGTCGATCATAAGCTCGGACCACATCTGAGGATTGAGGTGCGCCACGCGGGTGAGATCGCGGTAGCTACCGGCCGAAAAGCCGTGGTGGACCTGGGCGGTGGGGCTCTTGACGTAGGCGTTGGATACCACATGCGCAAGCTGGCTCGTGAAGGCGATGACGCGGTCGTGCTCGGCGGCGCTGGTCACGCTGAACTTGCCAAAGCCCAGGGGGCGCACCATCTCGCGCACCTGGCCCAAAAGCTCCAGCTTGAGCGCATCGTCCACCGCGGGTGGCACGAGCACGAGCGGGGCGCCCTGGAACAGGTCGGCGCGGGAGTGCGCGTAGCCCGAGAACTGGGTGCCCGCCATGGGGTGCGCACCCACAAAGTAAAAGCCGTGCTCGCGGGCAAGCTCAAAGGCGCGCTCGCACACGATGCCCTTGACGCCCACCGTGTCGATCACCACGGGGCCCATGATGGCCTCGGTGTCGGTGGCGTCGGCGAGTGCCCGGGCATGCGCCTCGAGCCACTCGATGCAGGCCTCGGGGTAGCAGGCAAGGACGATGATGTCGCATTCGCCGAGTGTCTCGTCGTTGAGTTCTCCGGCGACAGTGCCCATGCTGGCGGCCGTCATGACATCATCATCGGGGTCCCAGGCCAGCACGCGAACGCCCGCCTGCGCATAGCAGCGGGCAAAGCTGCCGCCGATGAGGCCCAGGCCCACGATGCCCGCGCATTTGGGGCCGCCCTGGTTAACGCGCGCGTTTCTCACCGTACCCATGGGCTACTCCATGGTCTCTTGGCAGACGACCTCGCGGATGGCGCGAATGCGGCGCATGGTGTCGTCGAACTGGTCGGGGGTGAGGGCCTGAGCGCCGTCGGACCATGCGCGGCTGGGCTCGTCGTGGACCTCGATCTCCAGGCCGTTGGCGCCGCAGGCGGTCGCGGCGAGCGCCATGGGCTCAACGTAGCGGGTGTAGCCGGTGGCGTGGCTGGGGTCGGCGACGACGGGCAGGTGCGACAGGTGGTGCAGAACCGGCACGGCGTTGAGGTCGAAGGTATTGCGGGTGCGGGTCTCGAAGGTGCGGATACCGCGCTCGCACAGGATGACGTTGTCGTTGCCCTCGCTCATGATGTACTCGGCTGCCATAAGCAGCTCGTCGATCGTGCCGGACATGCCGCGCTTGAGCAGAATTGGGGTCTGGGTCTTGCCGACCTCCTTGAGCAGGGGGAAGTTCTGGGCGTTGCGGGCGCCGATTTGCATGACGTCAATCTTCTTGTCAAGGAAGACCTGCACGTCGCGTGGGTCCATGATCTCGGTGACAATCGGCATGTCGAGCTCGGCAGACGCCTCGCACAGCAGGTCGAGGCCGGCGGGGCCCATGCCCTGGTAGGCGTAGGGGGAGGTGCGGGGCTTGTAGGCACCGCCGCGCAGCATCGTGGCGCCGGCGGCCTTCACGCGGCGTGCGATGCGAATGAGGTTCTCGCCCTCGACGGAGCAGGGGCCGGCGATGACTTGGAACTGGTCGCCGCCGATCTTGACGCCGTGACCGCAGTCGATGACGGAGTCCTCGGGGTGGAACTTACGGTTGGCACGCTTAAAAGGCTCGGAGACGCGCTGCACGCGCTCGACGACGTCCATGGACTCGAGCAGGAACGGGTCGATCTTGGTCGTATCGCCCACCAGGCCGATGATCGTCTCGTTCTCGCCGCGCGAGACATCGGTCTTCAGACCCTTTTTCTCAATCCAGCTGACGATATGGCTTACGGCCTCGTCGCTGGCGCTCTGCTTTAAAATTGCAATCATGGTGTGCCTCTCACCTCGATGGATAACTTTTGCAAAAACGGCCCGCATCGCGAGCCGTGTATATGGTGCATGTGAGTTTATACTATCTGACTCGCTTTTGCCTTCTAAAGTGGGCCGTTGCGCCTCGTCTCCCACGGAATTGCAAAGCTTTTTCTTTTATTTTGATAGGCCGTGGTGCACTTGGGTATAATGCCAAACGTTGGCCCTATTAGCTCAGGGGATTAGAGCGTCTGCCTCCGGAGCAGAAGGCCGTTGGTTCGAATCCAACATGGGGCACCATCGAACGTAAGACCGTCCGAACCTCGCATAGTCCGGGCGGTTTTTCTTATACCGACGCGACGTGATGGGACGTGGTATGGCAGCAACGGATATCGAGCGCGGACTCTCGACCGCCGAGGTCGAGGAGCGCATCGCCGCCGGTAAGATCAACCGCAACATGGAGCTCAAGACCAAGTCGGTCAAAGAGCTCATCATCGAGAACCTCTGCACGCTGTTCAATTTGATCAACGTGATCTTGGCGTTCCTGGTCATTTTGACCGGTTCGTTTAAGAATCTGACGTTCCTGTTCGTGGTGTTCCTCAATACCGTTATTGGCGTCATCCAGTCCATGCGTTCCAAGAAGATGGTCGATAAGCTCACGCTGCTGACCTCCAAGAAGGCCATCGCGGTGCGCGACGGCGCCGAGGTGGAGCTCGACCTGGACCAGATCGTGCTCGACGACATCATCCGCCTGGGGCGCGGCGACCAGATTCCCGCCGACGCTGTGGTGGTTTCGGGCGAGGCGCTCGTGAACGAGAGCTTGCTGACGGGCGAGAGCGACCTTATCAAGAAACAGCCCGGTTCCGAGCTCATGAGCGGCAGCTTTATCGACTCGGGCCTGCTGCGCGCCCGCGTGATCCATGTCGGCGCCGACAACTACGTGGCCAAAATTAATAACGAAGCCAAGTACGTCAAAAAGGTCAATTCCGAGATCATGAACGCGCTTAACGCCATCGTGCGCTTTGCGAGCATCATCATGATCCCGCTCGGTTTGGCGTTGTTTGCCTCGAGTGTGAGCGAGCTGTGGGATGCCGCGGGAACCCCGGGTGATAGTGCGCTTTCGTGGTGCTTCTCCGAGTTGTTGGCTGGTCATGTGCCTTCGTCGGCGCTGCTGTCCACGGTGGGCGCCCTGCTGGGCATGATCCCCCAAGGCCTGGTACTGCTGACCTCGTCGGTGCTCGCCATCGCCACGGTGCGTCTGGCCCGCCGCAAGGTGCTGGCACAGCAGCTCTACTGCATCGAGACGCTCGCTCGCGTCGACGTGCTGTGCCTGGATAAGACGGGCACCATCACGTCGGGCCGCATGGAGGTCGAGGGCACGTATCCGCTGCCGGTTGAGGGCGTTAGCCTTGGCGCCGGCTCGGACGAAGCGGCTGTTCCCGTCGATACCACGGTACTCGATTTTGCGCTGGCTAACGTGGCGCGTGCGACTTCGGCCGATGCCAACGAGACCTGCCAGGCGCTGCTTAACTATTACGCCGATCGCCCGGTCGAGGTGTCTGAGCCGCTGTCGGTCATTCCGTTCTCGTCCTCCAAAAAGTGGAGCGGCGCGTCGTTTGCGCAGGGCTCCTATGTGATGGGTGCGGCGCAGTTTGTGCTCTCCGATCGTGTGTTTTCGCAGGTCGAGAACCGTGTCGCCGAGCTTGCCGATACCTGCCGCGTGCTCGTGGTGGCGCGCGTGGACGGCTTTTCGCCCGATGGCGATATGGTGGGCGAGGCCGAGCCCGTGGGCTTTGTGACCATCCGCGACGAGATCCGTACTTCGGCGGCCGAAACCATCGGCTACTTTAACGAGCAGGGCGTGACCCTCAACGTGATCAGTGGCGACGACCCGCGTACGGTGTCGTCGATCGCGCGCGTGGTGGGCGTGCCGGGGGCGGACGCTTATGTGGACGCCACGACGCTCGATACGCCGGCCAAGCTCGATGCCGCAGTGGACCGCTACCATGTCTTTGGTCGTGTGACCCCGCAGCAGAAGCGCGAGCTCGTGCAGGCGCTCAAGCGCCGCGAGCACACCGTGGCCATGACGGGCGACGGCGTCAACGACGTGCTGGCGCTTAAGGAGGCCGACTGCTCCGTGGCCATGGCAGCCGGCTCCGATGCCGCGCGTAACGTGGCCGAGATCGTACTTGTCGACAACGACTTTGCCTCGATGCCCGCCGTGGTGGCCGAGGGCCGTCGCTCCATCAACAACCTGCAGCGTTCGGCCTCGCTGTTCCTGACCAAGACGCTGTTTTCGATGGGCCTGGCGGCGCTGTGCATCGCGCTGCCGCCGTACCCCTTCGAGCCCATCCAGATGACGCTCATTAACTTCTTCTGCATCGGCGCGCCGGGCTTTGTGTTGGGCCTGGAGCCCAACAATGCTCGCGTGAAGGGTGCGTTTTTGACCAACGTACTCAAGCGTGCACTGCCGGCGTCGATTGCGGTCATTTTGGCTGCGGCGCTCGATATCTTTGTGGCGCGCGTGTTTGGCTTTAGCCAGCTCACGCTGTCTACGATGTGCCTGCTTACGTCGTGCGCGGCGAGCGTCAGTCTGATCTGGCACATCTCGCAGCCTCTCACGCCCTTGCGTGTGGTGCTCTTTGTGTTTGTAGTCGCCGGCATCTTGGTGGGCGTTATCGGATTCCCGGAGCTGCTGTCCATTGCCAACCTGTCGATGGGCCAGATGGTTATCTTGGCTGTCATCGTGGTCTTTACCTGCTCGGTGTTCTTTAAGCTCGCCACGATGATGGATTCGCTCAAGCCGCGTCGTCGTCATGCCGCAACTGGTTTTGGCCGCGGCGTGCGCGTCCGCCTGGGTCGCGGTGGCGGCAAGGTGGGCTCGACGGGT
This sequence comes from uncultured Collinsella sp., assembly GCA_958427145.1. GTDB lineage: Bacteria > Actinomycetota > Coriobacteriia > Coriobacteriales > Coriobacteriaceae > Collinsella. Next base: position 125,925 of record CAUAAZ010000002.1, on the reverse strand, counting down.
TCGACGGCCGAGCGTTTTGCCAAGCGCTTCGCCGCCGACATGGCGCAGCGCCGCGAAGATCGCACCGTTCGCGAGGCCGAGGCCCGCGCGCTCGAGGGCGTGACCCAGGCCCAGCCCAAGAAAAAGAGGAGTGCCGGAGCCAAGCGCTCTCGCGTGACCAAGTCCGCCCAAGGCATCAAAGTCTCGATGCCAAGCAAAAAGAAGAAGTAACTACGCGCTCTGCCGATGTTGAATTGGTGCCTTGCTCCTGTGGGGCCGTGGCGATGTTATGCTCTAACCTCGATTGTTTGAATTGCTTCGAAAAGAGGATGCCGTGATCTGCCCGCATTGCCTTAAGACTATCGAGGACGGCGCCTCGTTCTGCCCCTACTGCAACGCCTATGTGGGTCCGGGCGATGGCCCCGAGCACACTGAGTTCGTGTTCTGTGAGGGCTGCGGTGCCCGTCTTTCTCCGCATGATCGTACGTGCCCCAAATGCGGACGCCCCGCTCCGGGTATCCTCTCTGAGGACGCGGCCGCATCCGACCTGGCAGCGGGCCGCACGGCGGGCTTTCCGCGCCTAACGCAAGAGCAGATCGATACCGAGGTGCCTCATGCGCCGGCCTCTGCCGCTGCGGTGCTTTCGGACGCCGCCGATCCTAACGAGACCTGCGTGCTGCCGGCTTTCGATAAGGATTTCGGTATTCCCAAGGTCGATATTCCCACGCCGGTTTCCCTGCACGACGATCCTCAAAAACCCAAGCGCAAGGTGCACCCCGACGAGGACGCCTATCACAAGCACAAGCGTCATATCCCCAAGCCGCTCATCGTCATCGCGGTTCTTGCCGTCGTTTGCGGCGGTGCCTATTGGTTCGTGACGGCCGATCCCATGGGTGTTATGCCCGGCTTCTATGACCAGTTTGGCCAGGCCGCGCAGACGACCTTCCCTACGCGCCAAAAGGGCGAGGCGACTGAGGACGATACCAAGCAAGACGATTCTGCCGAGGTGGTCCAGGAAGAAACCGTGCTCACCGATGATCAGCTCTATACCAGGCTCGACGGTCTGTATCAGGCCATCGTGTCCTACGGTGACGAGGACCAGATCGGCGAGGTCATCGATTCCTTTAACAACGGTTATCTCCGAACGCCGCTGTCCACCCGTCAGGAGCTGTCGCAGAGTGCCTATGCCCTGCGCGACCAGATTAAAAAGACGCAAGATGAGCTCAACAACCTTAAGTATCAGGACGATACGGTCTATGCGGACGACATCGCCCACTTAAAGCAGCTTGCCGAGTGGATGTATGAGCGCGTCGACGTGATTTGCCAGAGCTGGGACATCTCGCTGGCCATTCCCGATGGCGAGTCGATGAGTTCCCACCAAAGCGAGATCCTGGCGCCCATCGCGCAGAGTGGCAACAGCGCGCTGAACCAGTACGACGCCAATGTGGGTTCCTGGAAGCCGCAGCAGCGTTCCTAAAATTAGTTCGCCATAGTCGGCATAACCTACGTGCGCAATTGATGTAAGCGCATGCTTATTGCTACAATTCGTACAAATATGCTTTAAACGCACGAGGAAGGAACCACATGTTTGGTTTTAAGAAAGAGCTCTACACGCCTGAGTATCAGCTTGCCGGCGACGAGTGCGCCGTTATCGAGACGTCGAAGGGTACCATCAAGGTCAAGTTTGACGGCGAGGGCGCTCCCATTCATGTCGCGAACTTCTGCGAGCTTTCCACGATGGGTTTCTATGATGGCCTTAAGTTCCATCGCTATGTGCCCGGCTTTGTCATTCAGGGCGGCGACCCCAATACCCGCGATATGTCCGGCGCCGACGTCGCTGCCGGTCTTGAGGGCCCCGATGGCATGCCCGGTACCGGTGGCCCCGGCTACTGCATCAAGGGCGAGTTTGCCACCAATCCGCGCAACAGCCATGTCGATGGCGCCCTTGCCATGGCACGCTCCATGGATCCCGATTCCGCGGGTTCGCAGTTCTACTTCTGCTTGGGTGCCCAGCATAACCTCGATTCCGGGTACACCGTCTTTGGTACCACGGTCGAGGGTCTCGATGTGATTTCGCAGCTGCGTGCCGGCGACGAGATCGTCCATGTCGAGATCGTTCACGAGTAAAGGGGATTTCCTTGAATAGCCAGCTGATCCAACAGGGCCGTGCCGCTTACCGCGCGGGTGATTTTTCCGCTGCAGCCCAGATGCTTGGGGCGGCAAAAACTCCCGATGAGATTATGGGCGAGGCCGATCACCTTCGTGGCAACGCCTTGATGCACCTGGGCATGTATGCCGAGGCCGCCGAGGCCTACGCCGCTGCCCTCAATGACGGCACCTACGGCAAGCGCGGCGCGCTGCTCACCAACCGCGGCAAGGCACTCGCCGCCGTGGGCGACTACACGACGGCCGCTCAGGCGTTCTCTGCTGCTACGCAGGATGCTTCCTATGCCACGCCGTTCAAGGCCTATCTGGGCCTGGGTAACGCGCTGTTCCAGTCGGGCGACTATGCCAACGCGGGTACTGCTTTCCGTCAGGCTGCCATCGACGGCGCCAATCCGGCTCCTGCCGCCGCACTCGGCGAGCTTGGTCGTTGCTTCATTAAGCTCGGCCGTCCGGCGGATGCCGTGGAGACCTACCGCACGGCTATCGACTTTGCCGGCCCCCGCGACGACACGCGTGCACTCAACGCCGGCATGGGTCAGGCACTTTCTGCCGCCGGCCGCCCCTCCGACGCACTCGACGCCTTTAACGCCGCTACTGCCGATGGCATCTACCAGCTCACCTCCGAGCAGGCCGACGAGCTTGCCCGCGTGCACGATTCGCTTGCCGCGCTGTCTGCCCAGACGGCTATGGCCACGGCTCCGGCGCCCGCGATGGACGCTCCTGCCGTCGATCCGCTCGATCCTACGGGCGCGACCGGTCAGTTTATGCCCGATCCCTCGGACACCGGCTTCTTTACGCTGTCCGAGTCCGAGATGGTCCAGCAGGACCGTCAGGATCGTAAGCAGGCCAAGGTTCGTCGCCGCCATCGCCACACGGGTCTCAAAGTCTTCATCGTGCTGCTTCTGCTCATTTTGATCGCCGCGGGCGGTCTGGGCTTTGCCTACACGCGCGGCTTTGGCTTCCCGTCCCAGGAGTCTGTCGTTACCGATCTGTTCCAGGCTGCCGGCGACGGTGACACCGCAAAGGCCGAGTCTTGCCTGGCCTCGAGCCTGTCCGAGGACGCCAAGTCGATGATCATCTCCTCGATTCCGCAGGGTGCCACCGTGTCCGTCGAGGGCATGGATCAGTCCATGACCGAGACGACCGCCAAGGTTAAGGCATCGCTGTCCAAGGGCGGCGAGCAGGAGTACACCGTCAAATTCGTGCGCTCCGATAACCATATCGGCTGGGCCGTTTCCTCGCTCGATATGGATTTCTCGGCTGCTGACAACCAGTAGTGACCTTATGGGATTTAGCTTTGCCCGGCGCTTCACCGCAAGTGAGGTGCCGGGCTTGCGCTAGTATGATGAGCTAGTAGTTTTCCAGCAATCATCCAACACATCAGGAGTTGCGTTGTTTTCTTTGATGGATATGTTCTTCGGTAGCTATGCGGGCGATCTTGCCATCGACCTCGGCACCGCAAATACGCTTGTCTCCGTGCGCGGCAAGGGCATCGTCATTCGCGAGCCCTCTGTTGTCGCCATCGACAAGAACGACGAGCGCATCCTGGCGGTCGGTATCGAGGCAAAGCGCATGCTCGGCCGTACGCCCGGCAACATCGTGGCCGTTCGTCCCCTGAAGGACGGCGTCATCGCCGACTTCGATGTTACCGAGGCCATGCTTCGCTACTTTATCGACAAGGCGTCCGAGAAGCGCTACCCGTGGACCCCGCGTCCGCGCGTTGTCGTCTGCGTTCCCTCCGGCGTCACGTCGGTCGAGAAGCGTGCCGTCTTTGAGGCCACGATCCAAGCCGGTGCCCGCCAGGCCTACCTGATCGAGGAGCCCATGGCCGCCGCTATCGGCGCCGATCTGCCTGTCGAGGAACCCACCGGCTCCATGGTCATCGATATCGGCGGCGGTACCACCGAGGTCGCTGTTATCGCCATGGGCGGCATCGTCGTCTCGCAGTCCATCCGTATTGCCGGTGACGAGTTCGACCAGGCCATCCTCACGCATGTTCGTGATGCCTACAACCTGGCCATCGGCGAGCGTACAGCAGAGGACATCAAGATCAAGGTCGGCTCCGCCGTGCCGCTCAAGGACGAGCTCGATGTCGAGGTCAACGGCCGTGACGTGATCACGGGCCTGCCCAAGACCGTGCGCATCGAGAGCGAGGAGATCCGTCGCGCGCTCAACAAGCCGCTCGACGAGATGGCCAAGGCCGTTAAGGACGCCCTCGATGCCACGCCGCCCGATCTTGCCTCTGACCTTATGTACTACGGCATTTTGCTGACCGGTGGCGGCGCGCTGCTGCGCGGTCTCGACGTGCGCCTGCGCGATGAGACCGGTGTTTCGGTCAACGTCAGCCCCACGGCGCTCGATAACGTCGTTAACGGCTGTGCCCGCGTGCTCGAGGCCAATGCGTTTGATGGCGGCTTCGTCCAGACCAATGCTTAATTTCCAAAAGGTGGATTCCATTTGGCACGATCTTCGGGTTTCTCCACAAATCTGAATACCAAGCGACAATCAACGGGTATGCGCCCGTTGATTGTTTTCAGCCTGATTTCGGTGTTGCTGCTCACGTTTTACATCCGCGAGGGCGAGGCAGGACCGATTCATGCCGTGCGTTCGGGCGTAACGACGATTACCTCGCCGGTGCGCTTTGTGGGTTCGGCTGTGGCGGCTCCCTTCAATGCGATCGGCAACGTGTTCTCTAACCTTACGGCGTCGCAGGACACGCTCGACGAGCTTAAGAAGCAAAACGAGGAACTGACCTCTAAGGTTGCTGAGCTCTCCGAGGCTCAAAAGACCGCCGAGCGTCTGGAGGGGCTGGTCGGGCTGCAGTCGACCTACAACCTCAAATCGACCGCTGCTCGTATCGTTGGTGCCTCCGGCGATGCCTGGACCTCGACCGTTACCATCGACAAGGGCTCTGCCGACGGCCTTACCATCAACATGCCCGTGACGAGTTCTGCCGGTGTTATCGGCCAGATTATCGAGGTATCGGCTAAGACATCGACCGTGCGCCTGATTGGCGACGAGAACTCGGGCGTGTCCGCCATGGTGCAGGACACGCGCGCCCAGGGTATGCTTCAGGGTCAGGCTGACGGCACGCTGCGTCTTGAGTACGTGAGTGTCGACTCCGACGTTAAGGTTGGCGACATCATCGTAACCTCGGGTATTGGCGGTGTGTTCCCTAAGGGTCTACCGCTCGGCACCGTCTCGTCGGTCGAGAAATCGGCAAACGACGTGTACTACACCATTGTGGTGCGCGCTCAGACCACGGCCGAGAACAACGAGGAAGTGCTGGTCATCACCTCGCTGACCGACGAACAGTCGGCCTCGGATGAGGACGTGAACACGGCCAACAGCACGCCGCAGGGAACGTCGCGCGACGCTGCGACCAAGACGAAGGACGAGAGTTCGGATGACGGTTCCGACACGTCCGAGACGACCGATTCTGACTCGAGCGAATAGGGGGCATGTCCATGGATCTACACGAGCAGGGGATGAGCTCCCGCACGTTTGTGATCGCCGCCATCGTGTGTGTGCTGCTGCAGGCAGGCCTGGCACCGCAGATCTCCATTGCGGGCGGTCGCGTCAACTTCATGATTATCCTGGTGTGCCTAAGCGTGTTCTCGGGCGACCCGACCCGTGCCGTCGTGTGCGGTTTTTGCAGCGGCTTGTTTTATGACCTGTCCGCTGCCGTGCCGGTGGGCGTTATGTCGCTCCTGCTGACCGTGGGTTCTTTTGCCCTGGTGCACAGCGCCGTCGGTCAGACGGGCGGTACCCCGAGTGCGCGCGGCGTTACCGTGGGCGCCTTTGCGCTCGTCATTAATGTGATTTACAGCATCATCTTGCTGTTTATGGGTTTGGAGACGAGCTTTGTCGTGGCGATCTTCGGCCATGCGCTGCCGTCCTCGATCCTGACGGGTCTGGTTGCCATTCCGTTTTTGATGTCCGGCGTCGTGCCGCAGTCCGGCTATGGATTCTCCGCACGTGGCGGACGCCAGACGGGTATGCGCTTTAAGCCCAAGACCCGCAAACTCAAATAGGGGAGGCCCGTAGATGTCTTCCCAGTTGACGGTTATTATCGCCGGTATCGTTCTGGTCGTGGCCATCGTGGTCGCGCTGGTCATCATGCGTCGGGGCGATTCCCGTTTTACCTACGATACGCAGCATGGAACGGCCCCGCGCGCCACCGAGGGCGAGGGCAATACCGCGGCGACCGCCTTTAAGGGCCGCTTTTCCATCCTCACCACGGGTGTGGGCGCGATGTTTGCGGCGCTTGCCGTCAAGCTGTGGGGCATGCAGATGGTCTCGTCGGACTATTACGAGAAGCAGGCTAATAGCAATCAGACTCGCACCGTTACCACTCCCGCTGTGCGCGGCCGCATCCTCGACCGCAATGGCGTGGCGCTTGTCCAGAACCGTCCCTCACTTGCTGTCGTGGCCTACCGCGACCTTGCCGAGGATGAGGTTCTGGTTCGCCATCTTGCCAACGTGCTTGGAATGCCTTACGTGGCGGTCCTTCGCAATATTCAGGACAATACAGAGGGCGCTCAGAGCCTGCATACCATCGCGACGGACGTCCGTCGCTCCACGGTTGCCTATATTCAGGAGCATGCCGGCGAGTTCCCGGGCGTCAAGATTGCCGAGCGTACCGAGCGCCAGTATCCCTATGGCGAGACGGCATGCCATATCTTGGGCTATACCGGCACCATTACCTCCGAGCAGCTCGAGGCCCAGAATAAGAAAACCTCTGGCGATGATGATGCTTCTGCTGGCAAGATTACTTACCAGTCGGGCGATATCGTGGGCCAGGCGGGCGTTGAGAGCTACTACGAAAACCTGCTACAGGGTATTCGTGGCGAGCAGACCGTCAAGGTCGATGCCTCGGGCAACGTGACCGGTCAGGCCGGCGCCGTTCCCGCGAAGGCCGGCTCCGACATTAAGCTCACGCTCGACCTTAAGATCCAACAGGCCTGTGAGACGGCACTGGCGAGCGCTATCGAGCTTGCCAAGACCACTGGCTACAGCAATGCCGGCAACGGCGCCGTGGTGTGTCTCGATCCCAACAATGGCGAGATCCTGGGCATGGCGAGCGAGCCCAAGTTCGATCCGTCCGTTTTTATCGGCGGCGTCTCAAATGACGTGTGGACCGAGCTCAATGATGACAAGGGTTCGCACCCGCTGCTCAACCGCGCCATTAGCGGACAGTACATGTCGGCCTCGACCATCAAGCCGCTCTCGGCACTGGCCGGTCTTGAGTTTGGAACTTACACGTCGGGGCAGACGACCAACTGCACGGGCTATTGGACGGGTCTGGGCAAGTCGTGGGGCAAGTACTGCTGGCTTCATTCCGGCCACGGCACCATGACGCTGCAGTCGGGTATCGCCAACTCGTGCGACCCCGTCTTCTACGACATGGGCAAGGCGTTCTTTTATGACGAGAAACATTCCGAGGGCCTGCAGGAGGTCTTTCGTCGCTGGGGCCTAGGCAAGACCTGCGGTATCGATCTGCCGAGTGAGGGCGCGGGCCGTATTCCCGATGCCGAGTGGAAAGAGTCGTACTTCACCGACGCATCTGCCGAGGACCGCAAGTGGAATGCCGGCGATATGACCAACATTGCCATCGGCCAGGGCGACATCCTGGTGACGCCCCTGCAGATGGCGTGTGCCTATATGGGTCTTGCCAACGGCGGCAAACAGTACGTGCCTCACGTGTTTTTGTCTGCCGTGTCGCGCGATGGCGATGGCGATGCCTATAAGTACAACGGCAAGGGCAAGAAGAAGCGCCTGGAGGCCAAGATCAACAGCGATTCGGATTTGGCTCTAGTTCGCAACGGCATGCACGACGTGATTTACACGGCATCGACGTCCCTGGCGGCGCACTTTGGCACCCTGACGCCGCAGGTATACGGCAAGTCGGGCACGGGCGAGAAAAGTGGCGAGGACGAATACGCGTGGTTCTGCGCCTATGCACCGGCCGATGATCCCAAGTATGTCATCGCTACCGTCCTGGAGCAGGGCGGCGGTGGCTCAGATACCGCGATGCATGTCGTGCGCGACGTGCTCGGCGTGATTTATGACGAGCCCGATACCTCTTCGGCCTCGGGCGATTCTTCGGTTCGATAGGAGGTTGCGATGGATTTTTCTCCGGCGGATCTGTTCCGTTCAACCAAGACCGGCTCTCGCAGCAGCCTGGACCGCGTCAACAAGCAACTTTCGGCCTCGCGCGGCACGTTTCGCCAAAAGGTGCATATCGGTGTGCTCGTGGCTACTGTGGCGCTCGTCGCCTACGGTGCCATCATTATCTGGTCGGCTTCGCAGTTTAAGGCCGATGCTTCGTTCTCACGCCATCTGCTGGGAATTGGCATCGGAGCAGTGCTGGCGGTGCTGGTCTGGCGCTCCGACCTGCGCGGTATTTCCAATTTCTCGACGGCGTTGCTCGTCATCGACCTGATCGTGATCCTCTCGCCCAAGATTCCGGGTCTGTCCTATACGGGCGGTCTGGGCATGACGGGCTGGATCAAGATTCCCGGTATCGGCTTGACATTCCAGCCGGTTGAGCTTGCCAAGCTCATCACCATTTTCTTTATTGCTACGCTTGGCTCGCAGTATAACGGTCGCATCGATACCGTTCGCGACTACGTCAAGCTCTGCGGCATGCTGTCCATTCCGTTTTTGGCCGTCGTTGCCATGGGCGACCTGGGATCGGGCCTGGTCGTGCTGGTTTCTGGCGCTATCGTCATCTGTATGAGCGGTGCACGCCGCGAATGGGTGCTGTCGACCCTGGCCCTGCTTGTGGGCCTGGTGGCCCTCGTCCTGGCGCTCGATTCGGTCTTTGATTCGTTGCTCGGCCATGATGTGCTCATCAAGCAGTATCAGATGAACCGTCTGACGGTCTTTATCGACCCCGATAATGCCGATTCGGACGATGCGTACAATCTGCAGCAGTCGTTGATCGCGGTCGGCTCGGGCGGTTTCTTTGGTAAGGGCCTGGGGCATGCGACGCAGTCGGCCGGCGGCTTTCTGCCTGAGTTCCACACCGACTTCGTCTTCGCCTTTTTGTCCGAGACCTTTGGCTTCTGCGGCTCCTTTTTGCTGCTGTGCTTGTACGTACTGCTCATCTTCTCGACGATTCGCGTCGCCTTTAAGTGCGAGTCGCTGGTTTTGCGTCTTTCGTGTGTGGGCATCGTTGGCATGTGGGCGTTCCAGACCTTCGAAAACATCGGCATGTGCATCGGCATGATGCCGATTACCGGTATTCCGCTGCCGTTTATTAGCTTCGGTTCGTCTTCGATGATGATTCAGCTGCTGACGGTGGGTATCGTACAATCCATATGGCGGCATCGTTCGGGCGCCGCGTAACCGCTGGAGGGGTTTGCTATGAAAATTCCCGTAGATAAGCTGACCCGCGCTTTTAAGATGGGCGCGTCCGTTAAGAAGGATTCCGATACGCCGGTGCGCGTCTCGGTCTATCTGGATTCGTCCGCCTCGCGCTTTCTGGCCGAGACGGTGCGTGACGCCTTTGTGCCGCAGACGACCTCGGGCATTGTGCGCGTCGAGCGTCTGGGGGAGGAGCGAATTGCTCCAAAGACCGATACCGATGTGGTGCTGGTGCTCTCGTGTGGTTCCGACCGCTTGGAGAGTGCCGTGCAGGAGCTCGTGATCGCCGGCGCGCCCGTGTGCGTGCTTGCCGAGTCTGCTGTGGAGGTGCCGTTTATCGAGGAGTCCACGCCCATGCTCGGCGTGGTAGCGGCAACCGATAAGACGTATCTGCTCGAGACGCTTGCCCGCTGGATTCTCGATCGCACCGACAAGGAAACGGCTTTTGCGGCGAACTTTGCCTTCATGCGCATCGCGGCGGCCAATCGTATCATCACCTCGTGCGCGCTCACCAATATGGCGACCGGTGCGCTGGTGTTTTTGCCGGGCGCCGATTATCCCGTTATGGCGCTGGCGCAGGTGGGCATGCTCTTTGAGCTCGCTGCCGTCTTTGGACGCGGCATTAAGCCTGAGCGCGGCTACGAGGTCGCGGGCGTGCTTGCCGGCGGTCTTGTGATCCGAGCGGTCACCCGCGCACTTGTCAAGCAGACGCCGCATATTGGGTTTGCCGTCAAGGCGCTCACTGCCGCCGCGGGCACCTATGGCATGGGCCGTGCGCTCGTTTCGCTCTACGAGCGCGATGTCGACTACAGCCGTGCCAACGAGGTGGTCACTGCCACGTTCTCCCGCGTTCGCGATCTGGTGACCACGGTCGCGGGCGCTACCCGTCCTATGGCGTCCTATCAGGACGCATCAGATCTCGCTGCTTAGGGGTTTTCCGTTGCGCGTTGCATACCAAGATTGTTTTCATTTAATTGAGCCGCTGCTCGCCAAGGTCGAGAAGCCGAGTCGCTATATCGATCACGAGTGGGGCACGCTTTCCAAGGCCGATGCCGACTACCGTTGCTGCCTGATCTACCCGGATGTGTACGAGGTTGGTCTGCCCAACCAGGGCATCGCCATCCTCTACAACATCCTTAACCAGGCCGAGGGCATCTCCTGCGAGCGTGGCTATGTGCCGTGGCCCGATATGGGTGATGCCATGCGCGAGGCGGGTATTCCGCTGCTGTCGCTCGAGGGTGCAGCGCCGGTCGCTTCGTTTGATATCGTCGGTCTGCATGTGCCGCACGAGATGGCGGTGACGAACTTCCTCGAGGCACTCGACCTCGCTGGTATTCCGCTGTTAGCGGCTGACCGCACCGAGGACGACCCCATTATCATCGCCGGCGGCCCCTCGGTGTACAACCCCGAGCCGTACGCGGCCTTCTTCGATGCCATCCTCATCGGTGAGGGCGAGGAATCGCTGCTCGAGACCTGCCAGCTGCATCGCCGCCTGCGTGACGAAGGGGTCCCGCGCGCGCAGATTGTTGAGCAGCTTGCATCCATTGCCGGCAACTACGTGCCGTCGCTCTATGAGGTTCGTCACGACGAGCCCTGCTCGCCGCATGGCTACACCGTGCCGCGTGAAGGCAAGGATGCGCCGACCGTGGTCTACAAGCGCGTCGTCGAGGATTTCGGCGCCACGAATCCGCTGTCGCAGTCGTGCGTGCCCTATGCGCAGCTGGTTCACGACCGCCTGTCTATCGAGATCCTGCGCGGCTGCGCCCGCGGCTGTCGTTTTTGTCAGGCCGGCATGACGTATCGCCCAGTGCGCGAGCGCTCGGCCGACCAGATCGTCTCGTCGGTGATTCAGGGTCTGGAAAAGACCGGCTATGACGAGGTGTCGCTGACCTCGCTTTCGACCACCGATCACTCCTGCATCCGCGATGTACTCGGTCGCCTGAACCGCCGTCTGGAAGATACGGGCATTCGCGTGTCCATTCCCTCGCAGCGCCTGGATTCGTTTGGCGTGGATATGGCCGAGTCGGTCGCCGGCGAAAAGAAGGGCGGACTGACGTTCGCGCCCGAGGCCGGCAGCCAGCGCATGCGCGACATCATTAACAAGAACGTGACCGAGGAGGACCTGGACCGTGCGGCCAAGGCGGCCTTCGAGGCCGGCTGGAACCGCATGAAGCTCTACTTTATGATGGGCCTTCCCGGCGAGCGCGACGAGGACATCGTGGCCATCGCCAATCTGGCCGATCACGTGCTGGAGCTCGGTCGTTCCGTGGTGCCCAAGGCTCGTCGCGGCTCGATCTCGGTGTCCATCTCGGTTTCGGTCTTTATCCCCAAGGCTGCCACGCCGTTCCAGTGGTGCCCGCAGCTCGACTACGACGACGTCAAGCGTCGCCAGAAGCTGCTCATCACGAGCGTTCGCAACCGTGCCGTCCGCGTGCATTACCACGATGCCGAGACCTCGCTCATCGAGGCCGCGCTTTCCCGCGCCGGTCGTGACATGACGCCCGTCATCATCGATGCTTGGCGCTCGGGCTCTCGCTTTGACGCCTGGGTAGAGCATTTCTCGCTCGATAACTGGAAGGAAGCTGCTGCCAAAAACGGCATCGACCTCAATGAGCTCGTGCACCTGCCCTACGAGTTGGACTGGCGCCTGCCGTGGGAGCACGTGAGCCCCGGCTGCACGCGCGGCTTCCTCGAGCGCGAGTACCGTCGCTCGCTCGAGGGCGTCACGACTCCCGACTGTACCCGTACGTCGTGCACCGGCTGCGGGATCTGCCCCACGCTCCACGCCAAGAATGTATTGATGGGTGATCGCGCATGAGTGAGCGCCTGACCGACAACCCCTCGCTCTTTAGGCTTCGTGTTCGCTATGGCAAGCGCGATCGCCTTAAGTACCTGGGCCATCTCGAAGTAATCCATACCATTGAGCGCATCGTGCGCCGTGCGGGACTTCCCTATGCCGTCACGCAGGGCTTCTCTCCGCACATGCGCGTGGGCTTCTCTTCGGCGCTGCCGGTGGGTACGTCGTCGACCTGCGAGTGGTATGACCTGTTTATGACCGAGTTCGTGGCGCTCGACGAGGCGTTTGGGCGCCTGGCTGCGGCGTCTCCGGCCGATCTGGCGCCCATCGAGGCGGCGTACATCGACGTGCGCACGCCGGCGTTGACGGCGCAGCTCACGCGCCTGTCGTATCGCATCGACCTGCACTTGGATCCCGAGGCGCCCGTAAGCGCCGACGAGGTGCGTCGTGCGATCGACACGCTGCGCGCGGGCCACGGCATCGACTACGCGCGCGGCAAAAAGAGCAAGCGCTTGGATTTGGATCACACGCTCGTGGGTTATGAGCTCACGGCGGGGGAGCGCCCAGACCATTTGGTGCTCATGCTCGACACCCATGCCGACAACGAGGGCTCCATGCGTCCGGAAATTTTGCTTTCTGCTGCTGATGTTTTGTTGCAGGGCTTGACCCCGGGCGTGGATGCACCTATTGTTTCCACCGGTATGCAAGACCTCGTGACCATCTGCTCCTACGATGTCGAGCGTCAGAATCAAGCATGCGAGGACGACGAGGGCCGACTCGTCAGCCCCATACCTGTGCGAACTTGTGGATTTGCTCCACATACTCGTTGACGGGGGTATTTTCGCCTGCTACTATATTCGGCTGTTGCACTAACTGATGCATGAAGGGCAAGTAAACATGTACGCAATCGTTAACACGGGCGGCAAGCAGTACAAGGTCGCCACCGACGATGTCATCACCGTCGAGAAGATCGAGGGCAATGAGGGCGACAAGGTCACCCTGCCGGTTATCTTCCTCAACGATGGTAAGAAGATCGTCACCGATCCCGGCAAGCTGGCCAAGGCCAAGGTTACCGCTCAGATCGTTGAGCAGTTCAAGGGCGAGAAGCAGCTGGTCTTCAAGTTCCACAAGCGCAAGCGCTATCGTCGTCTGAAGGGTCACCGTCAGCAGCTCACCAAGCTGAAGATCGTGAAGGTTCAGGCTACCTCCCGCGCCAAGAAGGCTGTCAAGGCAGAGGCTGAGGCTGTTGCCGAGGCTCCCGTCGCCGAGTAGATTACACTCGTAACGAAAGAGTAGGTATACACAATGGCACACAAAAAAGGACTCGGTTCCTCCCGTAATGGCCGTGACTCCCGCGGTCAGCGCCTTGGCACGAAGCGCTATGCCGGCCAGACGGTAACCACGGGCACGATTCTCGTCCGTCAGCACGGCACGCACATCCACCCGGGTGAGAACGTTGGCCGTGGTAAGGACGACACGCTGTTCGCGCTGGTCGACGGTACCGTTGAGTTCCACAAGGGTATCAAGCACAGGGTCAGCGTACGCCCGCTCGCGAACGCGTAATTCACCCTTCATAGAGCACATATGTGGGAGGCACTTGAGTTTTAGGATTCAAGGGTCTCCCTCTTTTTTGTAGGAGGCGATTCTGTTGTCACAGTTCACCGATATCAGCCGCATTAACGTGTGCGGCGGCGACGGCGGAGCCGGATGCATGTCGTTTAGGCGCGAGGCATTTGTTCCCAAGGGCGGCCCCGATGGCGGCGACGGCGGTCGTGGCGGCAATGTCGTCATCCAGGCCGATGCTCAGCTGTCTTCGCTGATCGATTACCGCTTTAAGCATCACTTCCGCGCCGAGCGCGGCACGCACGGGCAGGGTGCCCGTCGTAACGGTAAGAGCGGCGAGGACCTGATTCTCAAGGTCCCCATGGGTACCGTGGTACGCGAGCTCGATCCCGAGACGCAGACCCCGATGTTCGAGATTGCCGATCTGGTGCACGACGGCGAGCGCGTCGTCGTGGCGCCCGGCGGTGCCGGCGGTCTGGGCAACACGCACTTTGTGACGTCGGTGCGCCGCGCGCCCGCGTTCGCCCAGCTGGGCGAGCCGGCCGAGGAGCACTGGATTGAGCTAGAGATGAAGCTTATGGCCGATGCCGCGCTCGTGGGCTTTCCCTCGGTGGGTAAGTCATCGCTCATTGCGCGCATGAGTGCCGCCCGCCCCAAGATTGCTGACTACCCGTTTACCACGCTCGTGCCCAATCTGGGCATGGTGTGTGCCGGCGAATATTCTTACGTCGTTGCCGACGTCCCTGGTCTTATCGAGGGCGCGAGCGAGGGCAAGGGCCTGGGTCACCAGTTCCTGCGCCACATTGAGCGTACGGCCCTGATCATGCACGTCGTCGACATGACGGGTGGTTTTGAGGATCGCGATCCGGTCGAGGATTACCACATCATTAACCGTGAGCTCGAGCAGTATGGCGCCGAGCTTTCGGAGCGTCCGCAGATCGTCGTTGCCAACAAGTGCGACGCGCCGGGGACGGCCGACAAGATTGCCGACCTCAAGCGTGCAGCGCTCGATGATGGACATATGTTCTTTGCCGTGTCTGCTGTGACGGGCGCCGGCCTCAACACGCTGATGCTTGCCGTGGGCGAGCAGGTGGCTAAGCTGCGCGCCGAGTTGGCTGTCTCCGATGAGCCGGTCGATCTGCGCGACGAGGAGTGGGAGCGTCGCCGCCTGCAGCGCGAGAAGCGTTTCCGCATTGTCCAGGAAGAGCCAGGTGCCTTCCGTGTGGTCGGTCGTGCCATCGAGCGCATGGTCATTCAGACCGACTGGGAAAATGAGGAAGCCGTCATTTACCTGCAGCATAAGTTTGCGCGTATGGGTGTTGACGACGCGCTCGAGAAGGCCGGTTGCCGTGCGGGCGACGAGGTCCGCATTTGCCAGCGCGCCTTTGACTTTGAGGGCGCTGAGGACTTCTCGGAGTACGAGGAGCTCGAGGATGCTGGCGAGGACGTTGCCGTTGGGGCCATTGACGTGACCGATGCTGCGGATGAGGGCGTCGAGGTTGTCGATGCGGTGGATGCCGCGGACGATGCCGAGACCTCGGAGGGCGAGTAAGCCATGTCGCTGCGCGGTGGAATCGGTCTGCCCGAGCTTCCTCTAGAGGACGGGCGGGAGTTTAGGCTCGGCATTATGGGTGGCACCTTTGATCCCATCCATTACGGGCACCTGGTGACCGCCGAGCAGGCGCGCGAGTCGCTCGACTTGGATGCTGTGCTCTTTATGCCGGCGGGCTCTCCTGCCTTTAAGCTTGACAAGCCGGTGACGCCTGCCGAGGACCGTTATGCTATGACGGTCCTCGCCACCGCCGCGAACCCGGCCTTTTTGGCGAGCCGGTTCGAGATCGACCGCCCGGGCGTAACCTATACGGCCGATACGCTTCATGCCCTTCGCGACTTTTACCCGCCGCAGGTAAAGCTCTACTTTATTACGGGCGCCGACGCGATTATCGATATCGTGACCTGGCATGATGCCGAACGAATCGCTGAGCTTGCTACCTTTATTGCGGCGACGCGACCGGGCTTTGATATCGATACGGCGCGTGCCCGAATCAAAGAGTCGGGGCTGCCGTTCGACGTGCGCTATATTCAGATTCCGGCGCTGGCGATCAGCTCGACGAACATTCGTAAGCGAGTTGCCCGCGGCATGAGCGTGCGCTATCTTACGAGCGAGTCCGTGCTCGGCTACATTCGCAAACGCAGGCTATATGCCGATTTGGGCCAAGAAGATTTTGAGTGATGGGGGTCTACGTTGTCGGTAGAGGATCAGTTTGAGGGCGATGAGCGCGCGCTGCTCAAGCGCATTCGAGAGCTGCTCGATGTTCGCATGAAGGATAAGCGTAAGCGCTATGTGCATTCGCTGGGTGTTGCCGAGACCGCACTTCATCTGGCCGAGGTCTACGGCGTTGACCGCTTTGATGCCGCTGCCGCCGGCCTGATCCATGACTGGGACAAAGTGCTCTCCGACGACGAGCTGGTCACGCGCGCTCTGCATTACGGCATTAAGATTGCCGGCTCTCCTTCCGCCGCGACGCCGCTTTTGCATGGCCCTGTTGCCGCCTATGAGCTTCCGCAGCTTTTTCCCGAGCTGTCGCCGGCGGTTTTTCAGGCTGTCGACCGTCACACCGTGGGTGCCTGCGATATGACGCCGCTCGATATGGTGGTCTTTGTGGCCGATGCCATCGAGCCCAACCGCCACGGCGACTATGCCCATGCACTGCGCAAGATGGTGGGGAAGTCGACGCTCGACGAGTTGTTCTTCTCCTGTTTTGCGCAGGGTTTGGTCTATGTGATCCAGTCCGGGCGCTATCTTTATCCCACAGCTATTACGATTTACAACCATTACGCCCAGCTGCGTTAGCTCGGGCTGTCTAGAAAGAGGTATTCCATGGCCGACGAGACCATGACCGACGAGCAGATTCTTGAAGGTGTGGAGCACAAGAGCTTCGTCGCCACGTCCGACCGCACTGCCGCCTCGCTGTCCGCGAGCGGTGTCGCCGCCGAGGATGTCGCCCGCGCCGCCGCGCAGGCCGCCTACGACAAGAAGGGCGAGGACGTTCAGGTGCTCGACCTGACCGAGCTTTCCGACGTATGCGACTACTTTGTGCTTGCCACCGGTACCAACAACCGCCAGGTCGATTCTATCGTCGACGAGATCGAGGAGAAGGTCGCCGAGGCTTGCGGCGAGCACCCGTTCTCCATCGAGGGTCGCGAGCAGAAGACCTGGATGCTCATGGACTATGGTTCGGTTGTCGTCCACGTCTTCACTCCTGAAGCCCGCGACTTCTACCGCCTCGAGAAACTCTGGGGAGACGCCCCCCAGCTCCCCCTCAATCTCCTTTAGTAGCTCATTTGAGACGGGGTTTTAGCTACCCTCACGCATATCGCCGGGCAGTTGCGGTTTTCCGTACCTGCCCGGCTTTCTTTTTTGCCCAAAGGCGGTTAATCGTTGAAGCGGGATTGGCGGCCGAAGGAAAGGGCGGTGTCGCCGAATTTGTCTCGGACGGCGTCGATGGCGACGGAGAGGTCGCGGCGGTCGCTGGATTGGGCTCCGCGGTCATCGATCTCGCAGAACAGGTCAGTCTGGATGCCGCCTTGGTGGTCGAAGTCGCTCATGCCGATGCCCGCTAAGCGAACATGCATGCCTTCCTGCCAGATGTTGTCGAGCAGTTCGAGCGCAACCGCCACGAAGATGTTCTCATCGTCTGTCGGATGAAGCAGTCGGCGCTGTGCCGAGCGACCGCTTCCATACGAATACTTAAGCTTGAGCGTTACCGTGGCGCCCGTCAGCCCCTGACGGCGCAGACGGCGTCCCACTGACTCTCCCAACAGTGCAATCGCCGCCTCAATATCCCTACGCTCAGTCAAATCTTTCGCAAAGGTGCGTTCATTGCTGACCGACTTGACCTCGCGCTCTTCGTCGAGACTCGTGACTTCGGAGATTTCGAGTCCCAGCGCACGCTGGCGCATGCGTTCGCCGTTGACGCCAAAAATAGAGGCCAGTGTGGACTCAGGCGCGCGCGAAAGCTCGCCGAGGGTGTAGATGCGCATGCGGCGCAGTCGCTCCTCGGCCGAGCGTCCGATGCCGCTCATGGCAGATACCGGCAGCGCGGCCAAAAAGCGCTGCTCGGTTCCGGGGCGCACGATGGTCAGCCCAAACGGCTTATCCCGCTCGCTTGCGATCTTTGCGACCGTCTTGTTGCAGCCCACGCCAATGGAGCAGGTCACTCCCAGCCCTGCCACGCGGTCGCTTATACGCCGCGCAACCAGCAGCGGGTCTTCGGGCGCAAAGCGACCCGGTGTGATATCGATAAAGGCTTCGTCGATGGATACGCGTTCAACGCGCGGGGTCTCGTCAGCGAGAATTGCCATGACCTGCGCGCTGACCTCACGATAGCGATCAAAATGCCCATGCGTCCAAATGGCTTGCGGGCACAAGCGCCGCGCCTCGGCCGAGGCCATGGCAGAGTGCACGCCAAAGCGACGTGCCTCATATGAACACGTGGACACGACGCCACGCGAATCGGCGTCTCCGCCCACGATGAGCGGTTTTCCGCGCCATTCGGGATGGTCGAGCATCTCCACGCTCGCAAAAAACGCATCGAGGTCCATGAGGCCCACCGCCGGGCCCGTCCAGGGAGGCGGCGTGACGCCCATGGCATCCTCATAACCGTATGTATGTTCGCGTCTTTCCATGTCATGAGTATACCGCGCAGCTCATGTGGGGTGCGTGTATGTGCTTGCAAATCCCGAATTCTTGTCTAAGATATGGATTTGCCCTCGACTACACCGAAGAAGTTGGTCTCACGGACTTCACCTGCCCGCGTCGATGGCGTATTATGTTCAACTGTTTGTTTGTAGTTGCAGCCTAAAGCTGCTTGGTTGGAGGAGTTTCCTTTGGCAGTCAAGATTCGCCTTGCTCGTCACGGCGCTAAGAAGCGTCCGTACTACCGTGTCGTCGTCGCCGATTCCCGCGCCCCGCGTGACGGTCGTATCATCGAGGAGGTTGGCCGCTACAACCCGATGACCACCCCCAAGACCATCAACCTCGATCTCGAGAAGATCGCTGACTGGCAGTCCAAGGGCGCTCAGCTCACCGACGCTGTCGCCGCTCTGGTCAAGGCCGCCAACGAGGGCGAGAAGACCGAGACCGTCGTCAAGAAGTCCAAGAAGCAGCTCGCCAAAGAGGCCGAGGCCGCTAAGGCTGCCGCTGAGGCCGCTGAGGGCGCCGAGGAGTAAATCGTGCCTGAGGTTGACGCTGCACAGCTCGAGGGTGAGGCAATGCTCTCAGATCGCATCGCCGATCTCGTCGAATATCTCGTTGTTCAGATCGTCGACGACCCGGATTCCGTGAGCCTTGAGGTCATCGATGGTGACGACGCCTCTACAATTGAGGTTTCGGTCGCCGAGGATGACGTCGCTAAGGTCATCGGCCGTCGTGGCCGTACCATCAAGGCCATTCGCACGCTCGCCCGTGCACTGGCCGCTCGCCTCGACACTGCTGTCGAGGTAGAGGTTCTGGGCTAGGACCTTGAGGTCCCAGTACAAAAACATCGCCCGTGTGGTCAAGCCGCACGGAAGGAAGGGGGAGGTCCTCGCGCAGCCGCTGCGGGGGCTTCCTTCTGTATTAGAGCCGGGTATGCGGGTCGCTCTGACGCCGCCGGCGCTCAAGCGCGACCGCTTTTGCACGGTCGTGTCCGTCACCGATACGGGCGATGGCGATCTGGTCTCGTTTGAGGGCATTGACGACTTGACAGCCGCCGAGGGCATCACGGGATGCTACGTGCTGGCAAATTGTGACGATTTTGAGCTCGATTCGCTCGACGCTGCCTATACCGACCTGATGGGTCGCGAGGTGGTCGACGAGCGCTTCGGCTCGCTCGGCACGATCGTCGAGATCATGTCGACGCCCGCTAACGATGTTTGGGTTGTCGAGGGTGATCGGTACGGCGAGGTACTGATTCCCGTGATCGAGCAAGTCGTGCTCGATCTTCCCGATGCAGGAACAATTTCCGTCCACGTGATGGACGGCCTGATCGATATGGACAAGTAGGGAGGACAACATGCTGATTGAGACCCTTTCGGTCTTTCCCGAGATGTTTGAGCCCGTCATGTCCACGTCGATTTTGGGCCGCGCCCGCAAGGCCGGCCTTTTTGATTTTAAGGCGTATAACCTGCGCGACTGGACGCACGACCGCCATCGTACCGTCGATGACGAGCCGTACGGCGGCGGGCAGGGCATGCTCATGAAGGTCGAGCCTATCGCAGAGGCCATCGAGGCCATTAGCGCAGAGGGTCCCAAGCCCACTGTGGTGTTCTTTACCCCCTGTGGCGAGCCTTTTACGCAGCGTGTGGCCGAGCGTCTGCTCAAAAGTGAGCGCCTGCTGTTTGTGTGCAGTCGCTACGAGGGCGTCGACGAGCGCGCGTATGCGTATGCCGATGAGCGTCTGTCGATCGGCGACTACGTGCTCACGGGCGGCGAGCTTCCCGCTATGGTCGTTGCCGATGCCGTCGTACGCCTGATTCCCGGCGCCCTGGGCGACGAGATGAGCAACGTGGACGAGTCGTTCTCGACCGCCGAGGATGGAGGCCTGCTCGAGTACGCGCAGTACACCCGTCCTGCCGAGTTCAACGGCGAGGGCGTGCCTCCGGTGCTCGTGAGTGGCGATCATGCCAAGGTCGATGCCTGGCGTCGCAAGAACGCCATCGAGCGCACCTGCCGCTGGCGTCCCGATCTGATCGAGACGGCGCGCCTTACGCCCCAGGAGCGCGCTTACGCGCAGGAGATTTTGGACGCTGCGTATTCGCAGAGCGAGGAGTGAGAATGGTTCC
Organism: uncultured Collinsella sp.; assembly: GCA_958427145.1. Classification (GTDB taxonomy): domain Bacteria; phylum Actinomycetota; class Coriobacteriia; order Coriobacteriales; family Coriobacteriaceae; genus Collinsella. Next base: position 105,224 of record CAUAAZ010000002.1, on the reverse strand, counting down.
ATCGCAGCATTCCGCGTTGAGGGGCGCTTTTGAGTGGATCGCGGTCATCGCGATCGCATTGGTCGCCACCTTCTTGATTCGCTCGTTTGTGGTCGAGCCCTTTGTGGTGCCCACCGGCTCCATGGAGTCCACGATCGAGATTGGCGACCAGATCCTGGCACAAAAGGTGAGCCTCGAGCTCGGTCAGCCCGTCAAGCAGGGCGATATCGTGGTGTTTCACAACCCCGATGGCACCTCCGAGCATGATGTTCTTGTCAAGCGTGTTATTGCCACGGCCGGCCAGACGGTCGACCTGCAGGATGGCAAGGTGGTCGTTGACGGCCAAGCGCTCGACGAGGACTATACGACGGGCATGAGCTGGCCACTTTCGGTCCAAGCGCCCGGTGCTCAGGTAAGCTATCCCTACACGGTTCCCGACGGGTGCGTGTGGGTGATGGGCGACAATCGCGAAAACTCTGCCGACTCACGTTATTTTGGTCCCGTCGATCGCTCTGATTTGATCGCAGTGGCGCTTGTGCGCTACTGGCCGCTCAACCGCATCGGCGCTATCGACTAAAAACCGCTATAGTACAGTACCTAACCGTGTAATCGTTTCGACGAGGGGATATTAGAGGCATGAACGCTTCATCGCTTTCCTTCCAAGACATCATCCTGCGCCTCCAGCAGTACTGGGGCGAGCAGGGCTGCGTCATCATGCAGCCCTATGACTCCGAGGTCGGTGCCGGTACCTTCCATACCGCGACCACGCTGCGCTCGCTCGGTCCCGCCGAGTGGCGCACCTGCTATGCACAGCCCTGCCGCCGTCCCGCCGACGGCCGCTACGGCGAGAACCCCAACCGCATGCAGCACTACTATCAGTTCCAGGTGCTCATCAAGCCCTCGCCGGTCAACGCCCAGGAGCTCTACCTGGGGTCTCTTGCCGCCATTGGCCTGGACCCCAACGACCATGACGTCCGCTTTGTCGAGGACGACTGGGAGAGCCCGACGCTCGGCGCCTGGGGCCTTGGCTGGGAGGTCTGGCTCAATGGCATGGAGGTCACGCAGTTTACGTACTTCCAGCAGGTGGGCGGCATCGAGGTCGACCCCGTGCCCGTCGAGATCACCTACGGCCTGGAGCGTATCGCCATGTACGCCCAGGGCGTTAACTCGGTCTACGACCTGGTGTGGAGCTACCTGCCCGACGGCACGCCCATGACCTATGGCGACGTGTTCCTCGAGAACGAGCGCGAGTTCAGTGCCTATAACTTTGAGGTCGCCAACGTCGAGATGATGCGTCAGAAGTTTGACGACTACGAGGCCGAGTGCCATTCCTGCCTGGAGCGCAAGCTGCCGCTGCCGGCATATGACTGCGTCATGAAGTGCAGCCACGCTTTCAACCTGCTCGATGCTCGCGGCGCCCTGTCCGCGGTCGAGCGTGCCAACTACATCCTGCGCGTCCGCGCCGTCGCCAAGGCGTGCTGCGAGGCCTACATGGCCGAGGTCGCCGGAGTCAACGAGAATGCCGATCAGGAAGGCGAGGTGGCGTAAGCCATGGCAGACGCTAAGGATTTCCTGTTTGAGATCGGTACGGAAGAAATGCCCTCCGCACCGCTGAACAATGCCGTCAAGCAGCTTGGCACCATGATCGCCAAGGGTCTCGACGAGGCCGGTCTGGCCCACGGCGAGGTCCGTGTGATCTCGAGCCCGCGCCGCCTGGCTGCGCTCGTTGCTGACGTCGCCACCGCGACCGACGAGGTTCACGAGGTCAAGCGCGGCCCCGCGGCCAACATCGCCTTCGATGCCGACGGTAACGCCACCAAGGCCGCCCAGGGCTTCGCCCGCAAGTACGGTGTGGCTGCCGAGGATCTGGTCCGTCGCGAGGACACCGACGGCCGTGAGTACGTCTTTGCCGAGAAGAACATCCCTTCCGCCCCGGCCACCCCGATCCTGACGGCCCTGTGCGAGAAGACTATCGCTGGCCTGCAGTGGCCCAACTACCGCTCTCAGCGCTGGGGTCACGAGCATGCGACCTTTGTTCGTCCGGTCCGCTGGATCTGCTGCCTTCTGGGCGAGGACGTTGTGCCCGTGTCGTTTGCCGACGTGACGAGTGGCAACACCACGCGTGGTCATCGCGTGCTTGGCTCCGGTGACCATGTGGTCGCCAGCCCCGCCGTCTACGAGCAGGTGCTCGAGGACGCCGGTGTGCTTTCTGCCGAGCGTCGTCGTGAGGCCATCCTCGCCGGTATCGCCGAGGTCGAGGCTGCCCGTCCCGGCTGCCATGTCGATACGCCCAAGAAGGTCTTTGAGGAGGTCATTAACCTCTGCGAGTGGCCGACGGTGCTCGTCGGTACCTTCGATGAGGAGTTTCTCAAGGTCCCGCACGAGATTATCTGCGAGTCCATGCTCACCAACCAGCGCTACTTCCCGATCTATGACGGCGAGGGCAAGCTCACGCGTGAGTTCGTGGTCGTTTCCAACAGCAAGCCCGAGAATGCCGAGCGCGTGATTGACGGCAACGAGCGCGTCGTGCGCGCCCGTCTGGACGACGCCAAGTTCTTCTACGAGGAGGACCTGAAGATCTCCCTCGACGAGTTCCGCGAGCGTCTGGCCAAGGTCGCCTTCCAGGAGAAGCTCGGTAGCGTGCTCGCCAAGTCCGAGCGCATTGAGCAACTCGCGCTTGCCATCGCTCGCGAGGCCCATCTGGGCGCCCACCTGGCCGCCGACGCTGCTCGCGCCGCGCACCTGTGCAAGGCCGACCTGGTGTCTAACGCCGTCGTCGAGTTCACGAGCCAGCAGGGCGTGATGGGCGGTTACTACGCCATCGCGATGGGGGAGAACGACGAGGTCGCTCATGCTATTCGCGATCACTATCGTCCTCGCTTTGCCGGTGACGAGCTGCCCGAGGGCACCGCTGGCTGCATCGTGGCCTGTGCCGACAAGCTCGATACCATCGCCGGTATCTTTGCCATCGGCGAGCCCCCGACCGGCTCTTCGGACCCCTACGCGCTGCGTCGTGCCGCTATCGGCATCATCAACATCCTGCGCGACCGCCTGCCGATCGACCCCACGTCGCTCATCGACTTCGCCCTCGAGCTCTATAGCGAGCAGGGCATTGAGTTCGACGCCGCCGAGGTTGCCCAGCAGGTTCGTGACTTCTTCCATGGCCGCCTGGTGAGCATGGCCCGCGACGAAAAGATCCCGGCCGATACCGTTGCCGCCGTCTCTGCGGTGCACATCATCGCCCCGTCCGTCTTCTTCGCCCGCTGCGCTGCGCTCGACGAGGCCCGCAAGAACGATGCCGAGACCTTCGATAACCTGGCTACCGCCTATGCCCGCGCCGCGCACATCTCCAAGCCCGAGCTGGGTGCGGAGTACGACCGCAGCCTGATGGGCGAGGCCGAGCTCGCGCTTGCCGATGCCTCCGAGGCTGCTCAGACCGCTGTCGATGCCGCCCTTGCTGCCGAGGATTACCCGGCCGCATTTGCCGCCCTCGCCGCCCTGCGCGCGCCCATCGACCGTTTCTTCGATGAGGTTATGGTCATGGGCAAGGACGAGCAGCTCCGCGATAATCGCCTTAAGCTGCTCAACCGCTTCGAGGCCGTTTTCTCCGGCATTGCCAACATCGGTGAGCTTGCCCGCAAAAAGTAAGCCAGCCTGCGCGTAAGCGCAAAAGGAGCCCCGCATGGATTGCCCGGTCACCGCTCGTCCCACCGTTATCGTTATCTCCGACTCTCTCGGCGATACCGCTTGTGAGGTGGTGCTTGCGGCGTCCGGGCAATTTGATGAAGGGGCTTTTCATCTTTTGCGCCTGCCCAAGGTGACCTCGGTGGAGCAGGTTAAGTCGTTTGTGGGTCCGCGAGTCGATGCGGACCATCGCGATATTGCCGTGTTCCACACCATTGTCGACCCGGCGCTGCGCGCCCGTGTGCTCGATTACCTGGGTATGCTGCATATCCGCTCGGTCGACTTGATCGGCCCGACACTTGCCGTGTTGTCGTCGCTCATCGGTGCGTCGCCCAAGGGCGTTGCAGGCGTGATTCACAAGACCGATGACCGCTATTTCCATCGCATCGAGGCCATGGAGTATTTTGTTGAGCACGACGACGGGCGCGGTTGCGACGATCTGTCGGGTGCCGATATCGTGCTGCTGGGTGTGTCGCGTACGTCCAAGACGCCCCTTTCGATGTATTTGGCCTATCAGGGTTACAAGGTTGCCAATGTTCCTTTGGCCCATGGCATGGAGCCGCCGAAGTCAATTTACGAGGTCGACCCGATGCGGTTGTTCGGACTGATTTCGACTGTCGATGTGATCTCCGGGATTCGCGATAGCCGCTTGGGCGATGACTACGCCCGCGCCGTCGCAGGCTCCTATGCCGAGCCCGAGAGCGTTCGCAGCGAGCTCGAGGAAGCCCGTTCCCTCATGAAGCGGCTAGGCTGCTTTGTGGTGCGTACCGACGGCAAGGCCATCGAGGAGAGCGCTGCCGAGATCATCAGCCACTTGGAGGAAATCCAAGAAGTCCGTGCCCGCCGCGCCGCCCGTCGAGCCTAATAGTAGCAGCATTTTGATAAAGCGATTTAGCAAAAATATCGCATCTGACCTGCACTTTCTTACAGTGGTATCTTCATAAGGTAACCACCTTTACCTACCGTTTACCGCCAGTTTTAGCACGTTTACCAAACCGCGCATCCTCTGCTTAAGCCCGCTCAAAACCCGCCGTATAGTTCCCTCACGGCCCACATCTGGCGGGTCGATTCGTTACCACGGTCGTGCGCGTAAGTGCATGGAAGGGGAAGTATCGTGAGCGATTGCAAGAGGGTTTACCGTTTTGGAACCGACGCCCAGGGCACCTGTGTCACTGAGGGCGACAAGTCCATGAACTTCGTGCTTGGCGGCAAGGGCGCAAACCTTGCCGAGATGAGCCGCATCGGCCTGCCGGTTCCCGGTGGCTTTACCATTACCTGCCAGACTTGCGTCGAGTACTCCGGTGCCGGCAACGTGTGGCCCGAGGGCGCACTCGATGAGATCGTTGCTGCCGAGGCGGACCTCGAGGCCCGCTGTGGCAAGAAGCTCGGCGACGCCTCCGATCCGCTGCTCGTGTCGGTTCGTTCGGGCGCTCCGTTCTCCATGCCCGGCATGATGGACACGGTCCTCAACCTGGGCCTCAACGACGATTCCGTTCAGGGTCTCATCGCCCAGACGCAAAATCCGCGTTTTGCCTGGGATAGCTACCGACGCTTTATCCAGATGTTCTCCAACGTCGTTATGGGTGTTGACGCAGACCTGTTCGAGAACGCCCTGACCCAGGCCCGTCTGGTCGCCGGCGTTCGCGTCGATTCCGAGCTTTCGGCCGAGGACCTGCAGGAACTCGTCGAGACCTTTAAGGGCATCTTCTCCGAGAACGTCGATGCCGCCCTGTATCCCGAGCTCGAGGTCGCTGACGGCAAGCCCGTCTTCCCGCACGACCCGGAGCTTCAGCTACGCTTTGCCATCCAGGCCGTCTTTGGCAGCTGGATGAACGAGCGCGCCTGCATCTACCGCAAGCGGCATGGCATTTCCGACGAACTCGGCACCGCCGTCAACGTGCAGGCCATGGCCTTTGGCAACAAGGGCGAGACATCTGCGACCGGCGTTGCCTTCACGCGCAATCCGGCCGACGGCACCAAGGAGTTCTACGGTGACTTTTTGGTTAATGCCCAAGGCGAGGACGTCGTCGCCGGTATCCGCAACACCGAGCCCATCGCCGACCTCAAGACCACCCCGGGCCTTGAGTCCGCGGGCGAGGAGCTCGAGCGCGTCTTCCTGACGCTCGAGGATCACTATCGCGACATGTGCGACATTGAGTTCACCATCGAGCAGGGCAAGCTCTGGATGCTCCAGACCCGCGTGGGCAAGCGAACTGCCACCGCCGCCCTGCGCATCGCCATCGAGATGGTCGAGGAGGGTCTGATCACCCGCGATGAGGCTGTGAGCCGCATCGATCCCGCGCAGCTCGACCAGCTCCTGCACCCACAGTTCGACGCCTCCAAGAAGTACGAGGCTCTCGCCAGCGGTCTTAATGCCAGCCCCGGTGCCGCCGTGGGCGAGGTCGTGTTCTCGAGCGACGACGCCGTCGCGCGCGCCAACGAGGGCCACAAGGTCATTCTGGTTCGTTGGGAGACCAACCCCGACGACCTGAAGGGCATGGTCGCCGCCGAGGGCATTCTGACCAGCCACGGTGGCAAGACGAGCCATGCCGCCGTTATCGCCCGCGGCATGGGTACGCCCTGCGTCTGCGGCGTTGAGCGCTTCCATATCGACGCCGCCGAGAAGGTCGTGCGCATCGAGGGCAGTGACCGCGTGCTGTACGAGGGCGACGTTATCTCCATCGACGGTACCCAGGGTATCGTCGTCGACGGCGCCGTTGATCTGGTCTCGGCCGAGCTCACCGGCGACCTGGACACCATCCTGTCCTGGGCCGACGAAATCCGTTTGGACGAGACCAGCGGCCATGCCAACCATGTGCGCGTCAACGCCGACAACCCCGAGGATGCTGCACTCGCACTCGAGTTTGGCGCCGAGGCTATTGGCCTGTGCCGCACCGAGCACATGTTCCTGGGCGATCGCAAGAACATCATCCAGAGCTTTATCCTTTCTGACGATGAGGCCGTGAAGCAGCAGGCCCTGGCCGACCTGCTCAAGGTTCAGACCGAGGACTTCCTGGCGATGTTCAAGACCATGTCCGGTCGCGATGTGGTCGTCCGCCTGCTCGATCCGCCGCTTCATGAGTTCCTGGATAATCCTCGCGACCTCGAGGTCGCCATCACCAAGAAGGAAGCTGCCGGCGCCAGCGAGGAAGAGCTTGCCGTCCTGCGCGCCCGCCTGCGTCGTATCGACGGCATGGTCGAGTCCAACCCGATGCTCGGCCTACGCGGCGTGCGCCTGTCCGTCGTCTTTAGCGATCTGCCGCTCATGCAGGTCCGCGCCGTCGCCACGGCTGCCGCTCGCCTCATCAAGGAGGGCGTCGATCCGCGTCCCGAGATCATGGTTCCGCTCGTCTCCATCACGGCCGAGCATGTCCAGACCCGCGAGGTTATCGAGCGCGTAATCGCTGAGGTTTCCGCCGAGGAGGGCGTCGAGTTCAATATTCCCGTGGGCACGATGCTCGAGCTGCCGCGCGCCTGCATGGTCGCTGACGAGATCGCCCATCACGCAGACTTCTTCTGCTTTGGCACCAACGACCTCACCCAGACGACCTTCGGCTTCTCCCGCGACGATGCCGAGGCCAAGTTCATCCCGCTGTACATGCACAAGAAGATCTTGAAGGACAATCCCTTCGAGACCATCGACACGGCAGTACTCGAACTGGTGCGCATGGCTGTCGAGAAGGGCCGCGCCACCAACCCCGACATGCACTTTGGCGTGTGCGGCGAGCACGGCGGCGACCCCAAGTCCATCAAGGGCCTGTTTAACGTGGCCGACGTGGACTACGTGTCCTGCTCGCCCTACCGCGTGCCCCTCGCACGCCTGGCTGCCGCTCAAGCCAAGCTCGAGGCCAAGCGTTCCGCCTAACGTTTTGGGTTTAGACGCCTAGCTTAGCCCCCTTCATGCCGCCCGTCTCATTCGTGAGGCGGGCGGTTATCATGTGCGGGTTTTGTCTTTTTGTCTGCGTAAAAAATTGTTCTTGCAGCAGAAACCCGCGCGTGTATACTCGAATACGTTTGTTCAACTACGTGCCGGCCAAGGTGGTACGGCACCTCTAGAAGAGTAAGGAATTGCACATGGATTACATCCGCGCAATCGAGCGTCAGCAGATCCGCGAGGACATTCCTCAGGTTCGCGTCGCCGACAACGTCAAGGTTCACTACCGCATTAAGGAAGGCGACCGCGAGCGCATCCAGGTCTTCCAGGGCGACGTCATCCGCATGGCCGGCGCCGGTGCCCGCGAGACCTTCACCGTCCGCAAGATGTCCTTCGGTGTCGGTGTTGAGCGTACCTTCCCGCTTCACAGCCCCAAGATCGCCAAGCTCGAGGTCGTTCGTCATGGTCGCGTCCGTCGCGCCAAGCTGTACTACCTCCGCGACAAGGTGGGCAAGGCTGCTCGCATCCCCGAGAAGCGCTAAGAAGATCGCAGCGTCTGTCCACTCGTTTGGACACAAGGGTCACCTTCGGGTGGCCCTTCTTTTTATCTGATTTGCATGCAAGGAGGGCCTGGTATGGCCAATATGACGAGCTCGGTTTCGGCATCGCAGGTTGCCGGAGAGCTGGCGAGCGCAACGTTTGAGGAGATCCCCGCCCTCGTGGAGCATTATCGCGAGGACCCGCGCCAGCAGGTGATCAAGGCTTGCGAGCGTGCTCTTAAGCGCCATGCCAAGGAACTTGCCGAGCGCGAGCGCGTCAATGACATGTACGAGCTTATGCATGAGCTTGGCGGCGATGGGGTGGTCGTTGGTGTCGACGAGGTGGGTCGCGGATCGGTGGCCGGTCCTTTGACGGTATGCGCTGTCTGCCTTCCTATGGAGCCGCGCGTCTGGGGCATCAACGATTCCAAAAAGCTCACGCCGGCGCGCCGCGAGTTGCTCTCAGTGAAGATTGCCGAGGTGGCGACGGCGATCGGTTTTTGCCATATCGCGCCTAAGGATATCGATGAGATGGGCATGGCCCGTGCTATCCGTACCGCCGTTGCGGGCGCCGTGGCCGATACGGGGCTTGAACCCGACTGCGTCCTCATGGATGGCAGCCCCTTGGGCGCCGTTCCTAACGAGCGCGATGTGGTGAAGGGCGATGCCAAGATCGCCTGCATCGCTGCGGCGTCCATCATGGCCAAGGTCACGCGTGACGAGATGATGGTCGAGTACGACGCCGAGTACCCCGAGTACCATCTGGCCGAGTCGAAGGGCTATGCGAGCCCCGAGCACATCGAGGCCATTCGCAAACATGGACTTTGTCCGTTGCACCGCGTGAGCTTTTGCGGAAACTTTCTGCAGACTGAGCGCCTTTTCTAGGTCAATTGTGGAGACAGGGACTTCTGGAGTTTTGTAAACCAGCTGGTAGCGGGCCGTGTGCAACACCATTGTTGCGTACGGCCCGTTTTTTGACGGCATTTGGTCAGCTTTTGGTTTGCTTCCAGTACTTACCCGCATGAAAGGTGCCCTCATCATCGGGGCAATGCAGTGTGCGGGAAAGGAGACCCCATGAGTGCCGCAAGCAAAAAGAGCAAGACGCAGCAGCTCAAGGAGCGTTGGGAAAACGGCGAGCTCGACTCCGGGGCGATGACGCCCGAGTTTATCAAGGGACTCAGTCCCCGCGAGCTGGGCATGCTGGGCGAGCTGATCACCATCGACTACTTTAACGAGCGCGGCTACACCTTGCTGGAGCAGGGCTATCGTTGCACCGAGGGCGAGGCCGATCTGGTGCTGCTCGATGAGCTCGACGATGTCGTGGTAATGGCCGAGGTCAAGACCAGACGCGTTGCACTGGATTGCAGCACGAGGGTCTTTCCGGAGGAGGCCGTGGACGCCCAAAAGCAACGCCGCTACCGCCGCATCGCAAGTTGCTATCTCATGGAGCACTATCCGCTCAAGGCGATTCGCTTCGATGCCGTGGGTGTCACCATCCGCGGCGGGCATATCGCCGAGATCGAGCACCAGTACAACGCGTTCGATTGGCAGGTGTCGTGATGGCGTTCGAGACGTTTGCCGTTCACGCGGCCTGCATCCGCGGCGTCGAGGCGATTCCCGTCACGGTCGAGGTCTCGCTTGCCGGTGGCGTTCCGGGCATTCAGATGCTCGGTATTCCGAGTATGGAGGTGATGGAGTCACGCGGTCGTATTCGCTGCGCGATGCGCTCCGCCGGGTTCGAGATCCCACGCTCGGGCATTACTGTCAACCTGGCGCCCGGCGATATTCGCAAGACCGGTAGCGGCTTTGATCTGCCCATCGCCATCGCGGTTCTAGCGGCCGATGGGCAGATTCCCCGTGACAACCTCGATTGCTGCCTTATCGCCGGCGAGCTCGGCTTGGACGGTACGGTGCTTCCCGTCAAGGGCGAGGTGGCGTTTCAGCTGCTGGCTCGCGACATGGGGCTGTCTTTTATCGCCGGCAGGTCAGACCAGCATGTGCCACTCGCGGGCGTGGATTGTGGATTCATCGATCATTTGTCTCAGCTTGCCCATGGCATGGGCGATGCCGCGCGGCACTACTTGGATTCCGAGGGCGTCGAGGCGACCTTTGAGCCCGAGCTCGACTATGCCGACGTACTGGGGCAGGAGGTCGCCAAGCGCGGCATGGCGCTTGCGGCGGCAGGAGAACTCGGCTTGCTCATGATCGGGTCCCCGGGATCGGGCAAGACGATGCTCGCGCGTCGTATGACCGGCATCCTGCCCGAGCTTTCCGTTGAGGATCAACAGGAGGCGCTGTGCATCCATTCGGTTTTGGGCGAGAACATTGATGGCTTGTTGGCGGGGCACCGGCCCTTCCGCAGTCCCCATCACAGTATTTCGACCGCAGGCCTTATCGGCGGCGGGCGCCCGGTGCACCCGGGTGAGATCAGCCTTGCTCATGGCGGCGTGCTCTTTTTGGACGAGCTTGCCGAGTTTCCCACTGGCGTGCTGCAGACGCTGCGTCAGCCCATCGAGCGCGGCTACGTGAGGATCGTACGCGTCGACGGGGCTTTTACCTTCCCGTCGCGCTTTCAGCTGCTGGCTGCGAGCAATCCCTGCCCCTGCGGCTTTTTGGGCGATCGCGAGGTGCCGTGTCGCTGCTCGGCGGCGATGGTCGAGCGCTATCGGTCTAAACTGCGCGGTCCTTTGGCCGACCGTATCGACATGATGATCGATGTGACCCGTCCCGACCCTCAAGTGATTATCGAGGGTGCGGAGGGCATGTCGTCGGCCGAGTTACGTGACTACGTTGTGCGCGGTCGCGCCTTTCGCGCTTGGCGCGAATCCCGCATGGACGATGCGGATGCCGAGGCCGAGGATGACGAGACACGGTCCATTGACGGCGTCGTTTCGACCTTTGAGCTCGATGATGCGGCGGAGAAGTGTGTGCTCGGCCTGTCGAAGCGCACGCATCTCACAGGGCGTGGCATCGTGCGCCTTGTTCGCATTGCGCGCACGATCGCAGATGTCGCCGAGAGCGAGCAGGTGACGCAGGACCACGTGCTCGAGGCGGCGATGTACCAGGGAAGAAGGGACCAATGATGGCTGAGGGGACCTTCGAGCTGCATCCAGGTGACGCGTTGTATCCCGAGACCGTTTTGGAGCTTTCTGATGTACCTCAGACGCTCTATGTGCGCGGCAACCCCGAGGCGCTTTCGACGCCCGCGCTCTCCATCATCGGTGCGCGAAAGGCCTCGCCGTATGGTCTTGCCGTGGCAGAGCTTGCGGCGAAGGTGGCGGTTGAGGCGGGAGTGACGGTAGTTTCGGGCGGTGCGGTCGGTTGTGACCAGGCCTCGGGTTGGGCTGCGGTCAACGCCGGCGGCAAACACGTTGTGGTGCTGGGGACGGGCGCCGACGTGGTCTACCCGCGTTCGAGCGCGGGGCTGATTACGCGCACGCTTGATACGGGTGGCGCGGTCGTGTCGATCTCTCCGTGGGGCATGGGTCCGCGCAAGTTCGCCTTTCCGCGCCGCAATCGCGTAATCGCGGCCCTGTCGCAAGCCCTCTTTGTATCCGAGGCGGGTATGCCTTCTGGGACGTTTTCCACAGCCGAGGCTGCTATGGATTTGGGGCGCGAACTTCTTGCCGTGCCGGGGTCGATCCTATCGCCCGAGTCGCGTGGCACGAATTACCTCATTGCGAACGGTGCCTGCTGCATCGTCGACGAGGAATCTATCGAGATGGCTATCTCACGCATCTACGGAACCCTGCGCTACTCGCGCCCCGATGCTCCCGGCATTGCCGACCTGGATCCAACGCAGCAGACCGTGATGCATGCGCTCATCGCCTCTCCGCTCAAGGTCGACGACATCGCGGCGCTCGTCTCGCTCGATGCTGTCGGCGTACTCAAACTCTTGGGTTCGCTTGAACTCGAGGGTCTTATCGAGCGCATGATGGATGGAAGGTATGCGCCCTCCAAGTTTGCCCTTCACGCCCAGACGCCCTTCGGTCACAATGGAAAACGTGTCAATTAGAAAGGTGTTTGCAGATGCAGTTCGATCAGGTGACGGTTATCGGTGGCGGTCTGGCGGGTTCGGAATGCGCAATTCAACTGGCAGACCGTGGGTTTACCGTAAAGCTGTGCGAGATGCGCCCCCAGGTGAGCTCCCCGGCCCACCATACCGATCACCTGGCAGAGCTCGTCTGCTCCAATTCGTTTAAGTCGACTCGTCCGGATTCCGCGGCTGGTTTGCTGAAGGCCGAGCTTGAGCGCATGGGTTCAGTCCTGCTCGATTGCGCCCATCGCGCGGCTGTTCCCGCCGGCGGTGCCCTGGCGGTCGACCGCGTCAAGTTTTCCGAGCTTGTCGAGGCCGAGGTTGCCGCCCGTCCCAATATCGAGGTCGTGCACGGCGAGGTCACGCAGATTCCCGAGGGCCACGTGGTCATTGCCGCGGGCCCGCTGTGTTCACCGGCGCTGAGCGAAGAGGTCATGAAGCTCGTCGGTGGCGACGCCCTTGCGTTCTTCGATGCCGCGGCGCCGATCGTCGATGCCTCCACGCTCGATATGGACGTGCTGTTTTCGCAGTCGCGCTATGAGGAGCAGGGGAGCGGCGACTATCTCAACGCTCCGCTCAACAAGGAGGAGTACGAGGCCTTTATCGAGGCGCTTACCACGGCCGACCGTGTGGTGCTCAAAGACTTTGAGGGCGGCGATCTGTTCCAGGCCTGCCAGCCTGCCGAGGAAGTTGCGCGCACCGGCAAGGACGCCATTCGCTTTGGCGCCATGAAGCCCGTCGGCCTCACCGACCCGCGTACCGGACGTCGCCCCTGGGCGGCGATTCAGCTGCGTGCCGAGAACAAGGAGAAGACCGCCTATAACCTGGTGGGCTTCCAGACCAACTTGACCTTTGGCGAGCAGAAGCGCGTCTTTCATATGGTGCCGGGTCTGGAGAACGCTGAGTTCTTCCGCTACGGTGTCATGCACCGCAATACCTTTGTCGACGCCCCGCACGTGCTCGATGGCACCTTTGCCGTGCCTGGCACGGGTGTGCGCCTGGCCGGTCAGATCACCGGCACCGAGGGGTACATGGAAGCCGTGGCGACCGGTCTGCTCGCGGCGCTCAACACCTATGCCGATGCTATCGGTGCCGATCCCGTCGAGTTGCCGCGTGTGGGCGCCCTGGGTGCGCTCGTGGGCTATGCGACCGATCCTGCCACCGTGGGCTATCAGCCCATGCATGTTAATTTTGGCCTGGTGCCGCCGCTCGAGGACGGTAAGCGCCGCAGCAAGCGCGACCGCTATCAGGCCTATGCGGACCGTGCGCTCGAGGCCCTCGATGCCTACTTGGCCACGCGTTCCGACTTGTTTGGAGGCGACCGGTCATAGCCTTTGACCTGTACGACACCGTCGACTCTTTTATCGCCTATATCGCACGCGTCGAGGGACTTTCTCCCAACACGGTGACGGCCTATGGCTCGAGGCTGGAGCGCTTTGCTGCCTGGTGCGAGCGCGAGGATATTGATGCTTTCGCTGCCGACGTGCGCACCATTCGTCGCTATCTTGCTGAGCTTTCGCGTGAGCAGGTGGCTCCCCGAACGCTTGCGGCGCACCTGTCGGCTATCCGATCTCTCTATCGCTGGATGGCTGCCGAGGGGATTGTCGAGGGCGATGTGGTCTCGGCGATCGCATCGCCCAAGCTGCCGCGTGACCTGCCGGGCGTCCTTACGACCCAGCAGGTCGAGGCGCTGCTCAAGACGCCTGATACCTCGACGCCCGCGGGACTGCGCGATGCGGCGATGCTTGAGTTGCTCTATGCCTCCGGCGCGCGAATCTCGGAGCTCGCGGCGCTCAACGTGGAGTCTATTGGTTGGTCCGAGCGAACGCTGCGACTTTGGGGCAAGGGGAGCAAGGAGCGTATCGTCCCTCTGTATCGTCGTGCGCTCGATGTGACGCGTCTCTATATTGAGGAGGGGAGGCCGGAGTTGCTCGCTCAGGCAAAGCGCCGCGACCTCGCTACTGGGCCGCATCCGCTGCTTATATCGGCGCGTGGCAATCGCATGAGCGCCGCCATGCTCCGGCGGCGGTTCCATACGCTGGCGACGCTCGCCGGCATTCCGGCCGACATCGCCCCGCATGCGATGCGCCATACCTTTGCGACCGACTTGCTTGAGGGCGGTGCGGACCTGCGCTCGGTTCAAGAGCTGCTGGGTCATGCGAGCCTGTCCACGACGCAGATTTACACGCACCTCACGCCCGATCGGCTCAAACGTGCCGTGGCTCAAGCCCATCCCCGCGGCGAATAGTGGCTGGGACGTCCCGCGCCGCACCGAGGTATGTGGTTTTGATTGCGGGTTGGCAGGAAGATGCATTCCTGCTATCATTCATCGGGTTGCTTCACGGCAACATGTTTTTATCACGCACGCGCGGCTACTTCATACCGTGGTGCCCGGGCTTTGGTAGCACATGTCCGGGTTGGTTTTGGAGGATGACCCCGCGCGGAGGCAAACCACAGGAGGTTTAACATGGCTACCAAGATTAATATCCGCACCCTGCTCGAGGCCGGCTGCCACTTCGGTCACCAGACCCGTCGCTGGAACCCCAAGATGAAGCCGTTCATCTTCGGTGAGCGCAACGGCATCTACATCCTCGACCTCAAGCAGACCATCCTCGACGCCGACCAGGCCTACACCTTCGTCAAGAACGTCGCTAAGGGCGGCAACGTGCTGTTCGTCGGCACCAAGAAGCAGGCTCAGGAGGCCGTCAAGAACGCTGCTGAGCGCGCCAACATGCCTTACATCAACCAGCGTTGGCTCGGCGGTATGCTGACCAACTTCGTCACCATCCGCTCCCGCATCAACCGCATGGAGGAGCTCGAGGCCATGGTCGAGGACGGCCGCATGGCTGTTCTGCCCAAGAAGGAGCAGGCTGTTCTCGGCAAGGAGCTCACCAAGCTCCAGACCAACCTCGGTGGCGCCCGCGACATGAAGGGTCTGCCCCAGGCTCTCTTCGTCATCGACACCAAGCGCGAGGAGAACGCCATCAAGGAGGCTCAGCGCCTGAACATCCCCGTCGTCGCCCTGATCGACACCAACTCCGATCCCGACGAGGTCGAGTACGGCATCCCCTGCAACGATGACGCTATCTCCGCTGTCACCCTTATGTGCGAGCTCATGGCTGACGCCTGCCTCGCTGGCTCCGGCAAGGAGCAGGTCTCCGAGGCCGAGATGGCCGCTGAGCCCAAGGCCGAGTAAATCAGTCTTAGTTAATTCTTTTTCATCTCTTTGAAAGGAACCACAATGGCCCAGATTACCGCCGCTATGGTCAAGCAGCTCCGCGAGATGACCGATTCCCCGATGATGGAGTGCAAGAAGGCTCTCGTCGAGGCTGACGGCGACATGGACGCCGCTGTCGACGTTCTGCGTAAGAACGGCCTTGCCAAGGCTGCCAAGAAGGCTGGCCGTGAGACCAACGAGGGCGCTGTCGCCGCGTTCGTCTCCGAGGATGGCAAGACCGGCGCTCTGCTCGAGCTCTCCTGCGAGACCGACTTCGTTGGCTCTAACGCCAAGTTCACCGGCTTTGCTTCCAAGGTCGCTGAGGTTGTCGCTACCACCGAGCCTGCTGACGTCGACGCTCTGCTCGAGAAGCCGATGGGCGAGGAGACCGTTTCCTCTGAGCTCACCGAGATGATTCACATCATGGGTGAGAACATGAAGATCTCCCGCTTCGCTGCCCGCAAGGCCGAGAACGGCGCGCTCGCTTCTTACATCCACATGGGTGGTAAGATCGGCGTCCTCGTCGAGTTCGCCTTCGAGAAGGCTGAGACCGCTCAGGCTGAATCCTTCAAGACCTTCGCTCACGACGTTGCCCTTCAGGTTGCCGCCGTCGCCCCGATCTGCGCTACCCGCGATCAGGTTCCGGCCGAGACCGTCGAGCACGAGAAGCAGATCTACATGGCTCAGGCTGCCGAGTCCGGTAAGCCCGAGGCTATCCAGGAGAAGATGGCTGTCGGCCGTCTGGAGAAGTTCTACAAGCAGTCCGTGCTCACCGAGCAGGAGTTCATCAAGGACAGCTCCCTCACCATCAAGAAGTACGCTGAGCAGGTCTCCAAGGAGCTCGGCGACACCATTACCGTCGTTGCCTTTGACCGTCTGGTCCGTGGCGAGTAAATAAGCTCTTGTAGCTGGTAATGAGCAGGCTGTGGGTTTTACTCACAGCCTGCTTTTTCATGCCTCTTATTAGAGCCTTTGATAGAATGTTGAGAGTTCAATCTAAAGGAGGATCGCTTTGTCCGACATCCGATATAAACGCGTGCTTCTTAAGCTTTCCGGCGAAGCGCTGATGGGCGACGGCCAATATGGCATCGACCCCAAGGTTACCGACCATCTTGCTAAGCAGGTCAAGGAGCTGCTCGCCGTTGGCCATGAGGTCGGCGTCGTTGTCGGCGGCGGCAATATTTTCCGCGGCATGGCAGGCGCTGCCGGTGGCATGGAGCGTGCTCAGGCCGACTACATGGGCATGCTGGCAACCGTTATGAACGCGCTCTCCCTGCAGGATGCCTTCGAGCATAACGATGTTCCCTGCCGCGTGATGAGCGCTATCCAGATGAACGAGATCTGCGAGCCCTATATTCGCCGTCGCGCCATCAACCACCTTTCCAAGGGCAACGTCGTTATTTTTGCCGCCGGTTCGGGCAATCCGTACTTTACGACCGACACCGCCGCGGCTCTTCGTGCGTGCGAGATCGGCGCCGAGATTCTGATTAAAGCCACCAAGGTTGACGGCATCTACGATAAGGATCCCGTCAAGTGCGCTGATGCCGTCCGTTTTGACAAGATTACCTATCACGAGGTTCTCGTCCGCGGTCTGCAGGTTATGGATTCCACGGCTACGGCACTGTGCCAGGACAACCGTATGCCGATTTTGGTCCTCAACATCGATGGCGAGGACACCGTCAAGCGCGCGCTTTCGGGTGAGCCCGTCGGCACGCTCGTCTATCAGGAGGATTAAGCATGGCAGAGAACATCACCGCCCATATGGATAAGTCGCTCGAGTCCCTCAAGCATAACTTCTCCAAGGTTCGTACCGGCCGCGCCAATGCCAACATTCTGTCCGACATCACCGTCGATTACTACGGTGTTCCCACGCCGGTTACGCAGGTTGCCGCCGTCAAGACCCCCGAGGCCCACATGCTGCTCATCGAGCCGTGGGACAAGGCACTCATTAACGCCATTGTTAAGGCCATCAGTGCCTCCGACCTGGGCATTACCCCCAATTCTGATGGTACCGTCGTACGCCTGCCGTTCCCGGCTCCCACCGAGGAGCGTCGTCGCGAGCTCGTCAAGGAGTGCCGCGAGTACGCCGAGCAGGCCAAGGTCTCTATCCGCAACATCCGTCGTGACTTTAACAATAAACTCGAGCGCGACGAGGAGCTTACCGAGGACGATGTTCGTCGCGAGCAGGCCAAGGTTCAGAAGCATACCGACGAGTATGTTGCCAAGGTCGAGGAGCTTCTGAAGGAAAAAGAAGCCGAGGTCATGGAGATCTAAGGTGCAATACGACGAGCATAAACTGGTCGAGTACTTTGCCGACGCCCCTGCGGGCGTCGGTTTTTCCGACCTTGACCTCAATAAGATCCCGCATCATATCTCGTGCATCATGGACGGCAACGGCCGTTGGGCCACGGCGCGCGGTCTTGCCCGCACCGAGGGTCACAAGGCCGGTATCGTCTCTCTACGCGAGATTATTACCGCCTGCGTGCGCCTGGGCGTCGACGTGCTTTCGGCCTATGCGTTTTCTACCGAAAACTGGAATCGCCCGCAGCACGAGGTCAATGTCCTCATGCATTTGTTTGCCAAGACGTTTATCGATGAGCTGCCGTTGCTTAAGCGCGAAAACGTGCGCGTTGTGTTTTTGGGTGACATTTCTGCGTTGCCCAAGAAGACCCGTGATGTCTTTGAGCGCGGTCTTGCCGAGTGCGCCGACCATACCGGTATGACCCTGGCGCTCGCTGTTAACTATGGCGCTCGTGCCGAGATCACTCGCGCTGCCCGTCAGCTCGCCTTCGATGCAGCTGCCGGTAAGATTGACCCCGCCGCAATTGATGACGATATGGTGGCGTCGCACCTGTACACCGCCGGTCTTCCCGATCCCGAGCTCGTTATTCGCACCTCGGGCGAACTGCGCCTTTCAAACTATCTGTTGTGGCAGGTTGCCTATTCCGAGTTCTACGTCACCGATACCTATTGGCCCGACTTTGATCGGTGGGGTCTTGTTGAGGCTATCTTGGCTTATCAGGGCCGCGACCGTAGGTTTGGTGGATTGAGTAAGACTGAGGAGGCTTAATCGTGGCTGATCGTCCCAAGGCAACTGCTCCCAAGGCGCCTGCTTCTACGACACCTGTGCGCAGGGCCTCCGCTTCCAAGGCACCGGCTGCGAAGGGCGGCACCGGCTCCTGGTTGGCTGGTTTTATTACCCGTGCTGCCGCCGGTATCGTCTATGCCGTTGTCTTTATCCTATGTCTGGTTTTGGGTATCGTGCCTACTGCCATCTTTGTGTCCGTCATGAGCGGCTTGTGCTGCTATGAGTTCTTTCGCATGACGAAACTCGATGGCAAAGTGGCCAACGAGCGCCTGGGTATCGCTGCCGCCGTGCTCTTTCCGCTCTCGGCGCTGGGCGACTCGCTGCTGTTGAATGCCCTGCTTTTTGCTCTGATGCTTGCGGTGGGCATTTGGTATGTCTGGTCGCCGCGTACCCGCATATCAGATGTAGCCGTGACGCTCATGGGTCCCATCTACACCGGTTTTATGCTGTCGGCCATCGTGCTGTTGCGCGACGCCGTGCCCGGTTTTGCCGGCGCCCTGCTTTCGGTGGGTGTTTGCGCGTCTCTCTGGGTCTCCGATTCGTTTGCCTATATCGTGGGCAGCCGTATCGGCAAACATAAGATGGTCCCCAAGATTTCTCCCAAAAAGAGCTGGGAAGGCTTTTTCGGCGGCATCTTGGGCTCGGTGCTCATCTGGCTCATTTTGTGGGCGACGCATTTCTATAAGCTGAGCTTGCCCTATGCGCTGCTGTGCGGCTTGGTCGTGTCCATCCTGGGCGTTATCGGCGACCTCATCGAGTCGCGCATCAAGCGTGGCGTTGGCGTCAAGGATTCCGGCAACCTTATCCCGGGCCATGGCGGCATGCTCGACCGTAGCGACTCGCTTATCTTTGGCTGCATTACCGCGCAGCTGCTTTTGATGATCGGAGGCGTGCTGTAATGTCATTCCAGACGACATATGGCTCCGATGGACGCCTTCGCGTTGCCATCCTGGGTTGTACGGGCTCTATCGGCACCCAGGCACTCGATGTGTGCCGTCAGCATGCCGATCGGTTGCAGGTAACGGCGCTGTCCGTCAATTCCAGCACCTCGGAGCTCGTTGCCGCCGCTCGCGAGTTCTCGGTTCCGGCCGTTGCCGTGGCCGACACCACCCACGGTGCGGACGCTGTGCTTCAGGAGCTGCCCGAGGGCACGGATCTCGGTGTTGGTGCGCAGGCGGTTTGTGAGCTCGCGCGTCGCGACGATGTCGACTGTGTGCTTGTTGCTATTGTGGGCGCCGCCGGTCTCGAAGCGAGCCATGCGGCCCTGACCTCGAACAAGCGCCTTGCTCTTGCCAACAAGGAATCCCTCGTTGTCGGTGGCGATCTGCTGATGCCGTTGGCACAGCCGGGCCAGCTCATTCCGGTCGACTCCGAACACTCCGCCATCTACCAGTGCTATCTGGGGGAGAATCCGCGTGAGGCCCACTGCATTTGGCTCACCTGCTCGGGTGGTCCGTTCTTTGGCCGTACGCGCGATGAGCTCGATCGCGTGACACGCGCCGATGCGCTGGCACATCCCACGTGGTCCATGGGCGCTAAGATCACGATTGACTCCGCTACCCTCATGAACAAGGGTCTGGAGCGTATCGAGGCGATGCACCTGTTCGGTTGCGACCTCGACTTTATCAACGTGGTCGTGCAGCGCCAGTCCAAGATCCACTCGATGGTCGAGTATGCGGACGGCTCCGTGATGGCACACCTTGGCGCCTCCGATATGCGTATTCCCATCCAGTTTGCGTTCTCGTATCCCGAGCGCTGGGATACTCCGGCACCTCGTCTCGATTTTCGTGAACTGGGGCAGCTCACCTTTGACGCCGCCGATATGGACACGTTCCGCTGCCTGGCGCTGGCCGAGCGTGCCGGTAAGACAGGCGGCACCATGCCGTGCGTGCTTAATGCGGCCAACGAGGTCGCGGTCGATGCGTTCCTACACGACGGCTGCAGCTTTACCGATATCGACCGCGTTGTGGAATCTTGCATGGATGCGCATGACACGCAGGCGGTTACCTCGTTTGAGCAGCTTCGCGACATCGATGCCTGGGCGCGTGAAAAGGCCGCGCTGGTGCTTGCCGCAACCCATTCCTAATCATAAGGATTGCTTTTTCGATTTATGGATACTGTTCTGAGCGTTCTCTCATCGGCCTTTTGGGGCCTTCTGATGCTTTCCGTCCTCGTGTTTTTGCACGAGGGCGGCCACTTTTTGGCCGCGCGTGCCTGCGGCGTCCGTGTGACCGAGTTCTTTTTGGGCCTTCCGTGCCGTTTTGACATCCATCACACGTCGCGTCGCATCGGAACCAAGTTTGGCGTGACGCCGCTACTGCTGGGCGGCTATGCTGCCATCTGCGGCATGGATCCCACGGACGTCTCGTGTGCCGATCGCGTGCTTGCGGCTATCTATCGTCACGGTCGCGTGACCGTGGCCGACCTTGCCGCCGAGCTCGAACTGCCCGAGGAGGACGTGCTCGAGGCCTGTGCCTTGCTGCTGGGGTGGGGTTCCATCGCTCCTTGGTACGAGGAGGGGGAGAAGCCCTCGCCGAGCTATTACCCCACCAAGTACCAGACGCTGCCGCGCGATGAGGCGGGCTACACCACTTTTGACGGGCGTCGGTTTAATCGCGAGCATGCGACCGCTGAGGGCGACGTATGGGAGCTGCCGTGCGATAAGGCCGAGTTCCTTGCGCAAGAGCGCTCGCACACCTATCTTGGCCAGGGTTTTCTCAAGCGCGCCTTTATGTTGCTCGCGGGCATTGTCGTCAATATCCTGACGGGCTTTTTGCTCCTTATGAGTATTTACTCTATCGCCGGCGTATCGGTGCCGGTCGATAGCAATGTGATCGGTCAGGTCGACGAGGGTTCCATTGCTGCCAAGGCGGGCATCGAGGCCGGCGACACGATTCTTAGTGTCGATGGCGTGTCGTGCTCTTCCTGGATGGACGTATACGATGCGATCGGAGCGGCCGCCGGCAAGGACGATATTGCCATTGAGTATCAGCGCGATGGCAAGCATCTTTCGACCTCGGTCGCGCTCAAGGAGGATGAGCGTTTGGGCGTTTATGCCTCTACGCAGGTGGTCCATTTGGACCCCATTACGTCGGCGCGCCTGTCGTTCTCCAATGTTCAGCAGACTGCTGAGGGCGTGATGCGCCTGCTGCAACCGCAACATACGATGGAGGTTCTCGATCAGTCGACCTCGATCGTGGGCATCAGCGTCATGTCATCCCAGGCTGCAGCCGCCGGCCCTGCAACGTTTTTGACGTTTGCCGCGCTCATCTCGTTCTCGCTCGGCTTTATGAACCTGCTGCCCATCCCGCCGCTCGATGGCGGCAAGCTGGTTATCGAGATCATTCAGAAGATTGCGGGCCGCGAGCTGCCGCTCAAGGTTCAAACGATCGTGAGCTATGTGGGCATCGCGCTCTTTGTGCTGCTGTTTATCTACATGCTTCGTTCCGACATCCTTCGATTTATTCTGTAGGGGAGTGTTTGGATTGTCTTTATCCCATCCTTTGCCGCGCGAGCTGACGCGCCCCGTATATGTGGGCGGCGTGCAGATCGGTGGTGGCGCTCCGGTGGTGGTTCAGTCCATGACCTGCACCGATACCGCCGACGCCCAGACAACGCTTGCTCAGGTTCGCGCCTTGGCACAAGCCGGTTGCGATATCGTGCGCGTGAGTGTGCCCACCGAGGCCGCGCTTGAGGGTTTCCGCACCATCTGTGCCGAGTCTCCGGTGCCGATCGTTGCTGATATCCACTTTAACCACAAGCTGGCCATTGGTGCCGTTGAGGCCGGTGCCGCCAAGCTCCGCATTAATCCCGGCAACATCGGCGATTGGGCCAAGGTCGATGCCGTGATCGATGCTGCGGGCGCTGCCGGGTGTGCGATTCGCATTGGCGTGAATGCCGGTTCGCTCGAGCAGGATATTGCCGAGCGCGACGATCTTACGCAGCCCGAAAAGCTCGTGATGTCGAGCGAGCGCTTCGTCAAGCATTTTGAGGACCGCGGTTTTACCAACATCGTACTTTCCGCTAAGGCCCATAGCGTGGCCACAACGCTTGATGCCTATCGCGCTCTGTCGCGCGAGATACCGCATGTTCCGCTCCATCTGGGCGTGACGGAGGCGGGGACCAAGCTGCAGGGCACCATCAAGAGCTCCGTAGGCTTGGGTATCTTGCTTTCCGAAGGCATCGGCGACACCATGCGTGTGTCGCTCACAGCCGATCCGGTCGAGGAGCCGCCGGTCGCCTGGGGTATCCTGCAGTCCCTTGGCCTGCGCCGCCGTGGTCCCGAGATCGTCTCGTGTCCCACGTGCGCTCGTTGCCAGGTCAACCTCATTCCCATCGCTGAGGAGGTCACCGAGCGACTGAAGAACTATTCCGCGCCGCTTTCCATCGCCGTGATGGGATGTGCCGTTAATGGCCCCGGCGAGGCTTCCGACGCCGACTTGGGAGTTGCCTGTGGACGTGGTCAGGGCCTACTCTTTTCGCATGGCCAGATCATTGGTAAAGTAGCTGAGGATCAAATTGTCGACGCGCTCATGGCCGAGGTCGACAAGCTTATTGAGGAGAAATAAATGACTCGAGCAATGTATATGTCTAAGCTTTACGCGCCGACGCTCAAAGAGGATCCGGCGGACGCCGAGCTTGCGAGCCACCGTCTGCTGCTTCGCGCCGGCATGATCCGCAAGGAGGCCGCCGGCCTGTATTCTTATTTGCCGCTCGCATGGCGCTCGATCCGCAAGATCGAGAACATCGTGCGCGACGAAATGGATGCCGCCGGTGCCCAGGAGCTCATGATGCCCATTATGGTCGACGCTGAGCTATGGCGCGAGTCCGGCCGCATCGACGCCTACGGTAAGGAGCTCGTGCGCTTTGATGACCGTCACGGCCGTGAGTTCGTGCTGGGCCCCACGCACGAGGAGACTGTCACCGCCCTGGTGCGCAATGAGCTGCGCTCCTATAAGCAGCTGCCCGTCAACCTCTACCACATCCAGGATAAGTTCCGCGACGAGTTCCGCCCCCGCTTTGGTCTGATGCGCGGTCGCGAGTTTATCATGAAGGACGCCTACAGCTTCTCCGCCACGCAGGAGAGCCTGCAGGAGGAGTATGACAAGATGAAGCAGGCCTACGCCAACATCTGCGAGCGCTGCTACATCAAGGCTCTGCCCGTTGTCGCCGACTCCGGTGAAATCGGTGGCGATACCTCCGTCGAGTACATGGCTTTGGCCGACGCTGGCGAGGCCTCGCTGGTCTACTGCGACGATTGCGGCTTTGCTGCCGATGACGAGGCGGCAAGCACTAAGGTCGTCGTGACTGAGGGCCCCGGCGACGGTACGCTCACCAAGGTCGAGACTCCGGGCATGGGCACCATCGAGGCTGTTGCTAAGTTCTTCGGCTTCCCCGAGAACGGCACGCGCAAGTCCCTGGCGTTGATCGATGCCGAGGGTAAGCCCGTCGTGGCCATCGTCCCGGGCGATCATGAGCTCAACGACTGCAAGGCCGAGCATGTCTTTGGCAAGGGCTATCGCATGATGACCGATGAGGAGCTCCAGACCTACGGTCTGCATAAGGGCTTTATCGGGCCGGTTAACCTGCCCGACGGCATTCGTTTGGTCTGCGACGAGAGCCTGCGCGAGTCCAAGCAGTGGGCTTGCGGTGCCAACGAGGTCGATTATCACTTTACCGGCGCCTGCCCCGAGCGCGACTTTACCGTCGATGAGTGGGCCGACCTGGTCACCGTCGTCGCTGGCGATCCCTGCCCGCACTGCGGCAAGCCGCTTTCCGCCGCCCGTGGCATCGAGGTCTCTCAGGTCTTCCAGCTGGGTACCAAGTACTCCGAGGCCATGGGTGCAACCTTTATGGATGAGGACGGCAAGGAGAAGCCGCTTATCATGGGTTGCTACGGCGTGGGCGTGTCCCGCTCGCTCGCTGCCGTCGTGGAGCAGCACAATGACGAGCACGGCATCGTCTGGCCGGTCTCCGTTGCCCCGTATGAGGTCGCGGTGATTCCGCTCGATCCCAAGAAGGAGGAGTGCGCAACCGTCTGCGAACAGATTGTTGATGGCCTGTGCGCCGAGGGTATCGAGGTTGTCGTGGATGACCGCGACGAGCGCCCCGGCTTTAAGTTTGCTGATAACGACCTCATGGGCTTCCCGTATCAGGTTGTTCTGGGTAAGCGTGGCCTCAAGAATGGCACGGTTGAGCTCAAGGACCGTGCCTCCGGCGAGCGTGAGGACGTGGCGATTGACGAGGTCGTCGCCAAGGTTGCCGAGCTGGTGAAGGCTGCCCGTCGCTAATCGACGTTTCTGCTATTAGATGCAATTACAGGACTGCCCCGTATCTCTCTTAGGATGAGAAGCGGGGCAGTCCTTTTTGTTGCGTGGATCAGCTCGACGGGTAACAGAAAACCCCACAGCCCAAATGAGCTGCGGGGTTTCCTTTGTGCCTCCGATGCGAAGCGAATCGCTCAGATATTACTGATAATCGACGACGTCGATCCAGTTCTTCAGGAACTCATCGTTCACGTTGCGCTTACGAGCGAGCTCGGAAGCGGCGACGATGCTCGTCCACTGACGCACGACCTGCATGGGCATGTCGGCGCGGTCGCAGTAGAGCTCCAGATAGGCCTCGGCCTGATCCTTGCTGTTAAGGGCAAAGAGCAGGTAGGTGGTGGCAACGTCGGCAGCAGGGGAGCCCTGGGTAGCGTGTGCCCAGTCGCACACATAGAGCTGGCCGTCGTCGCCGACGATGACGTTGGAGGGGTTGAAGTCGCCGTGGCAGACCTTGAACTCCTTGGTCATGCCGTCCAGACGCTCCTGAAGGTTGTAGCGCGTGGTGGCATTGAGCTGATCAAGGCTGTCGATCATGCGGGCGAACTTGTCGCGCTGACGGTTAAGCAGCGGGGAGGTGTAGCCGTGGATCTCGATCTGGAGGTCGACGAACATCTCGAGGTACTCACCAAAGCGCTGGGGCTCGGCAGTCATCTTCTCGGCAAGGGTGGTGCCCGGAACCTTCTCGGTCACGAGCGCCCAGCCGTTGGCGTTCTCGAGCTGAGAAACCTCGAGAGCCTTGGGGCTGCGGATGCCGCACTCATTGATGCGGGCAAGATTCAAAGCCTCGTTGAACACGTCGGAGACGGGCTTGGTCTCGTTAAAGACCTTGACGATCTTGTCGCCCAGGTCGTAAACGACCTTGTTGCCGCGACGGACGAGCTCGGTCTTGGAATCGGGTAGCAGCATGGTTGCATCCTTTCAACGATGCGATAGAAGCGACGGCGGGGGTGTGTGAAACACCCGTGCACCCCCGCCGTTAAAAACCGTGCTAAAACTAGCAGACGGCGTAGTCCTGGGGCTCGCGGCCGTAGTAGGCGTCCAGGTAGAGCTCCTTGATCTCGCTCATGAGCGGGTAGCGCGGGTTGGCGCCGGTGCACTGGTCGTTGAATGCCTGCTCGGTCATCTCGTCGAGGGTGTCGAGGAAGTACTGCTCGTCGACACCGTAGTCGGCGATGGTCTTCTTGACGCCGATGAAGTCCTTGAGCTCCTCGAGCTTCGTGATGAAGTTCTCGAAGACCTCCTTGTCGTCCTTGCCCTCGATGCCGCAGTACTTGGCCATCTCGGCGTAGTTGTGCAGCGCGTTGGGGTAAGGATACTGGGAGAAGGTACCCATCTTGACGGGAGCCTCGGCGGCGTTGTAGCGCATGACGCGGGTCAGGATGACAGCGTTTGCGAGGCCGTGGGGCAGGTGATGGAAAGCGCCGAGCTTGTGGGCCATGGAGTGGTTGAGGCCCAGGAAGGCGTTGGCGAAGGCCATACCGGCCATGCAGGAGGCGTTGTGCATCTCCTCGCGGGCGTGCGGGTCCTTGGCGCCGTTCGTGAAGCTGGAGGGCAGGTTCTCGAAGACGAGCTTGGCAGCGCGCTCGGAGAGGCCCTTGGTGTAGTCGGAAGCCATGATGGAGACGTAGGACTCGATGGCGTGGGTCATGACGTCGATGCCGGAGGCAGCGGTCAGGCCGCGCGGGGCGGTCATGCAGTTGTCGGCGTCGACGATAGCCATGTTGGGGAGCAGCGCGTAGTCGGCGAGCGGCCACTTGATGCCGGTCTCCTTGTCGGTGATGATGGCGAACGGCGTGCACTCGGAGCCGGTACCCGAAGAGGTCGGGACGGCGACGAAGTAGGCCTTCTTGCCCATCTCGGGGAAGGTGAAGATACGCTTGCGGATGTCCATGAAGTCCATGGCCATGTCCTCAAACTTGCACTCGGGGTGCTCGTACATCATCCACATGATCTTGCCGGCGTCCATAGCGGAGCCACCGCCGACGGCGATGATGACGTCCGGCTCAAAGAGAGCCATCTGCTTGGCGCCGCGACGTGCGCACTGCAGCGACGGATCGGGCTCGACGTCGTAGAAGCAGTCGTGGGCGATGCCCATCTCGTCGAGCTTGGCCTCGATGGCGCGGGTGTTGCCATTCTTGAAGAGGAACTGGTCGGTGACGATGAAGGCGCGCTTCTTGCCCATGACGTTGCCCAGCTCGTCGAGGGCGACGGGCGTGGAACCCTTCTTGAAGTAGACCTTCTCGGGAGCGCGGAACCACAGCATGTTCTCACGGCGCTCGGCCACAGTCTTAACGTTGATCAAGTGCTTCACCCCAACGTTCTCGGAGACGGAGTTGCCGCCCCAGGAGCCGCAGCCCAGGGTCAGAGACGGCTTCATGCCAAAGTTGTACAGGTCACCGATGCCGCCGTGCGAGGACGGGGTGTTGATGACGATACGGCAGGCCTTCATGACGTGCTCGAACAGGCTGATCTTCTCGGCCTGGGCGGGGTGCACGTACAGAGAGGCGGTGTGGCCCGGGCCACCGGCGAGCACGAGGTGCTCGGCCTTGTCGACGGCCTCCTGGAAGTCCTTGGCGTGGTACATGGCCAGGACCGGGGAGAGCTTCTCGTGGGAGAACTCCTCCTTGGCGGGGTCGGTGGAGGTGACCTCGGCGATCAGGATCTTGGTCTTGGCGGGAACCTCGATGCCGGCGAGCTCGGCGATCTTGGCAGCGGCCATGCCGGGGATGCGGTGATCGAGAGCGCCGTTCTTGAACATGGCGGCACGCAGGGCCTCCATCTCGGCACCCTGCTTGACGAAGTAGCAGCCGCGCTTCTGGAACTCGGCCTTAACCTGGTCATAGATGCTGTCGATGACGGTCACGGACTGCTCGGAAGCGCAGATCATGCCGTTGTCGAAGGTCTTGGAGTGGATGATGGAGTTGACGGCGAGCAGCACGTCGGCGGTGTCGTCGATGACGACCGGGGTGTTACCGGCGCCAACGCCCAGGGCGGGCTTGCCCGAGGAGTAAGCGGCCTTGACCATGCCCGGGCCACCGGTGGCGAGGATGATGTCGACGTCGCGCATGACCATGTTAGTCAGCTCGATGGAGGGGACATCGACCCAGCCGATGATGCCCTCGGGGGCGCCGGCCTTGACGGCGGCGTCAAGCACGAGCTTGGCGGCGGCGATGGTGCACTTGGCGGCAGCCGGGTGCGGGGAGATGATGATGGCGTTGCGGGTCTTCAGGCAGATCAGCGTCTTGAAGATCGCGGTGGAGGTGGGGTTGGTCGTCGGGATGACGGCGCCCACGATGCCGATGGGCTCGGCGATCTTGGTGATGCCGTAAGCCTCGTCGCGCTCCAGGACACCACAGGTCTTGGTGTTCTTGTAAGCGTTGTAGATGTACTCTGCGGCGTAGTGGTTCTTGATGACCTTGTCCTCAAGAACGCCGCGGCCGGTCTCCTCGATGGCCATCTTTGCCAACGGGATACGAGCCTTGTTGGCGGCCATGGCGGCCTCATAGAAGATCTTGTCGACCTGCTCCTGCGTGTACGTAGCAAAAAGCGCCTGGGCCTCTCGCATCTGAGCGAGCTTGGCCTCAAGCGCCTCTACGTTGTCCACAATTGCGGGAGTAGTGTTTTCCGGTGACTTTTTCACCATTTGTGTCTCCTTGCGATCGGAGATTTACCCTACGCCTTGCATGATAGCAAGAAATAATTCGGTAAACAGTAAGATTCCTGTAAAAGGCACACTAAAACGCTTCAATAAACTGAAACGCTTTAACTAAAACTATCTACCTGCTGCATCGCCCCACTCATTGGGGACAGACTTACATGAGTGCTTTCACTCATTGGGGACAGACATCGATTTGCCATTTTGCCGTTCTTGACCTATTTTTGCCGCTCATTGGATATAAATAGGTCACAGGCTCAGCATTTCGCGTTCCTTCTCTCCTTTTAGGTGTTGCCTGTTCAGTTTTTGAAAGGAGAGATTATGCCCCGATGCGCCCGCGCCGTTTCGCTCACCGGCTATTACCACGTCTTTGACCGTGGTAACTCTAAACAGATTATTTTTGAAGATGACTCCGACCGCTATCGTTTCCTATCGGATATCTCGGACAGGTTTGCGCGCCATGAAGTGGCGGTTTTGGCTTGGTGCCTTATGGACAACCACTTTCATTTGATGGTTGATGATCCGTTCGACAATCTTTCAAAGGCGATGCAGTGCGCATTGACGGCATATGCTAAGTATTTCAATGGGAAAACGGGGAGAACGGGGCATCTCTTTGATAATCGCTATTCGCGGGTCGCTGTTGAGTCGGACACGCAAGCGGTGCAACTGCTCGACTATATCCATCTCAATCCCGTGAAAGGTGCGCTCGACTCACTCGAGGCGTACCGCTGGTCAAGCTACAAGGCATATGAGCTGGGCTATGATCCCTTTGACATCTGTGATGCGGCCCCTATGCTCGATATTGTCGGAGGCTCCCGTTGCTATTGCGAGCATCTCAAGGAAGTTGCCGAGCGCATCTGGTCAGTGGAGGTTCTTCCACGCCGGCGGATCCCCGATGAGGAGGTCCTTTCCATTGCGCGCGAAGTGCTTCCGAGCATAGATCCTGCGATGCTCAAGGCCCTGCCACGCCCCGATCGCGATGCCTGTCTGCTGAGGCTCAGGCGGGCGCATCTCACGGTCAAGCAAATTGCCCGTATCACCGGCATCGGCGCCACAAGCGTAACCAAGGCCACCGCGGGCTGGAACGAGGCGGCGTGAGGTACGTACTGGTGGCGATCGAAGCGCCGTGAGTTCGTCGATGCACCGTGAGCTTTGGAAAGCACTCATCTAAGTCTGTCTCCAATGCGTGAAAACACTCATGTAAGTCTGTCCCCAATGCGTGAAAACACTCATGTAAGTCTGTCCCCAATGAGTGCATTTTCACTCTGGTTTTGCATTCCTGGATAGATAGAAAAGAAACCGCCTTCTCAAAAGAAAGCGGTTTCTTATAGTTCTATATGAACGCGAGGTCTTTGACCCGGAGAGTCCGAGGTACTTGTTGGTAAGACCTTATTTAGGAGCGCGCAACCTTGCCAGACTTGAGGCAGGTGGAGCAAACGTTCATCTTGCGACGGTGACCATCGGCGACAACGTAGACGCGCTGGATGTTGGGGCGGAACTTACGGTTGGTGACGCGGTGAGAGTGGCTGATGGAGCGACCGGCAACGGGGTGCTTACCGCAAACTTCGCAAACTTTGGACATAACTGACCCTCCTTGGGCGACAAACGAACATGTCGCGTTAACAAACAAGACTGAACTATAGCACAGAAGTCGCTCCCTGTGCGCAATCTACACAGAGATATTCCTCTTTTGGCGATAGTGCCCACGCCACGGCCCTGGACGTAGATCCGATTTGCGTGCAGCAGAGGGGATTATGCCAGCTCGTGCGTGCGTTTTCAAGCTCGTCCCACAAATATATATAGGTTTATGGAGCATTGGGCTCCGTTTACGGATTGCTCTGTATTTATGCTCGAAATTAAGCTCGAGGTTGGCTACACTATCCCTTGACCATTAAAGGGGTACGAGATACCCACATGGAATTACATAGCTGCCATGCGAGCAGCCTTTCCTGTGGGTGTCTGGTCCGCTTTAAGCGGTCGGGCATCTATTTTTTTGACTGTGTCAGCAGTCAAGACATGTGAGGAAGGAGATCGATGGGCACGACTTCCCCCAAGGCGGTCATCATGGACGAGACCGCCGTCAATCGAGCGATGACCCGCATCGCGCACGAGATTCTCGAGCGCAACGAGGGCTGTGAAGACCTCGCTCTGGTCGGCATCGTCACGCGCGGCGACCTTCTGGCAAAGAAGCTCGCCGAGGAGATCAAGGAGATCGAGGGCGTCGAAGTTCCGCTCGGCAGCCTGGACATCAGCTTCTACCGCGATGACTATGCGACCAATTTCGCTCCCGCGATCCACGCCACCAACATTCCCTTTAGCGTCGACGGCAAGCGCGTCGTGCTGGTGGACGACATCCTGTACACGGGTCGTACCATCCGCGCTGCTCTGGACGCCGTCATGGACCTGGGCCGTCCGAGCCGTATTGAGCTGGCAGTTCTCGTTGACCGCGGTCACCGCGAGCTCCCCATCTCGCCGGACTTTGTCGGCAAGAACGTTCCCTCGTCGCATGAGGAGAACGTGCACCTATATATGAAGGAAGTCGACGGCCACACCGCCGTCGAGATTAACGACGTCGCGCCGGGTTCCCACGTGGGCTCCGCGCCGCTGGGAGGTGAGTAGTACCGTGGCGTTCAACCATAAGCACCTGATCGACATTACCGAGTACTCCGAAGAGGACATCAAGCTCATCCTCGAGACCGCCAAGGCGTTCTCCGAGGTCAACGAGCGTGCGATCAAGAAGGTCCCCACGCTCAAGGGTAAGACCATCGTCAACATGTTCAACGAGCCCTCGACGCGCACCCGCAGCTCCTTCGAGCTCGCCGAGAAGCGCCTTTCGGCCGACAGCCTCAACTTTGGCGGTTCCTCGACTTCTACGGTCAAGGGCGAGAGCCTCGTCGACACCGTCGAGACCCTCAACGCCTACAAGATCGACTGCATCGTCGTGCGCGACAAGCACGCCGGCGCGCCCTATATCGTCACGCAGAATTCGCCCGCGAGCGTTATCTGCGCCGGCGACGGCAAGCACAACCACCCCACGCAGGCCCTGCTGGACCTGTACACCATTTGGCAGCACAAGGGTGACTTCCACGGTCTGAAGGTCGCTGTCGTCGGCGACATCTCCCACTCCCGTGTCTGCGGCTCGCTGATCCCCGCCCTTAAAATCATGGGCTGCGAGACCTACGCCGTCGCCCCCGGCACGCTGCTGCCGCCGGCACCCGAGGTCCTGGGCTGCGACCACGTGACGAGCGATCTCGATTCCGTCCTGCCCGAGCTGGACGTCGTCTACATGCTGCGCGTGCAGCAGGAGCGCCTCGAGGGTGCCCCGTTCCCGACCATTCGCGAGTACCACAAGCTCTTCGGCCTGACCAAGGACCGCGAGAAGCTCATGAAGCCCGACGCGATCATCTGCCACCCGGGCCCCATCAACCGCGGCGTCGAGTTCGACTCCTATATGGCCGACCACCCGCAACGCTCCGTCATCCTGGAGCAGGTCTACGCCGGTATCTGCGTGCGTATGGCTATCCTGTATCTGCTGCTTGGAGGTGCCGATAATGGCCTTGCTTCTTAAGAATGCCCACGTCGTCGACCCGTCCGTCGAGCTTGACGGTGTCGTTGACGTCCTGATTGACGGCGACAAGATCGCCGAGGTCGGCGAGAATCTCGCCGTCGAGGGAGCCGAGGTCCGCGACCTTTCCGGCAAGTACCTCGTCCCTGGCCTGGTGGATATGCACGTTCACCTTCGCGAGCCCGGCTATGAGGTCAAAGAGGACATCGAGAGCGGCACCCGCGCAGCTGCCAAGGGCGGCTTTACCGGCGTGTGCGCCATGCCCAACACCGATCCCGTCACCGATAACGGCACCGTCGTGGAGTTCGTCAAGTCCCGCGCTGCCGAGGTCGGTCACTGCCGCGTCTATCCGTCGGGCGCCATGACCCGCGGTCTTAAGGGCGAGGCCATGTCCGAGATGGGCGATATGGTCGCCCACGGCGCCGTCGCCTTCACCGACGACGGTCGCGGCGTGCAGGGTGCGGGCATGCTCCGTCGCTGCATGGACTACGGCAAGATGTTCGGCAAGGTCTTTATGAGCCACTGCCAGGACGAGGACCTGGTCGGCCACGGCCAGATCAACGAGGGCAAGGTTTCGACCCGTCTGGCTCTCGAGGGCTGGCCGGCTGCCGGCGAGGAGCTCCAGATCGCCCGCGACATCGAGATCGCCAAGCTGACCGGTGCCAAGCTGCACATCCAGCACATCTCCACCGCCCATGGCCTGGAGCTCGTGCGTGCCGGCAAGGCCGCGGGCGTTCAGGTTACCTGCGAGGCCACCCCGCACCACATGTTCCTGACCGAGAACGACCTGGACGAGACCTACAACACCTCGCTCAAGGTCAATCCGCCGCTGCGTACCGAGGAGGATGCCGAGGCCATCCGTCAGGGCGTCATCGACGGCACCGTTGACGTTATCGTCACCGATCACGCTCCCCACACCCCGTGGGAGAAGGCCCGCGAGTTCGAGCTTGCCCCCTTTGGTATGATCGGCCTCGAGACCTCGCTGTCGCTCGTACTCACCGAGCTGGTCAACACGGGCAAGATGAGCATGGGCCGCATGGTCGAGCTCATGGCCATCAAGCCGCGTGAGATCCTGGGCCTCGACCAGGTTCAGGTCAAGGCGGGATCCGTTGCCGACCTGACCGTGTTCGATCCCGCTGCCACCTGGACGGTCGGCGAGGACGGTTACGAGTCGCGCGCCGAGAACTCCGGTTTTGCCGGCCGTACGCTCACCGGTCGAGCCACCGATGTGTTTGTCGGCGGTAAACAGACGCTTGCCGACGGCTGCATCTGCTAGCATAGCCTTGTCGCTTTTGTGCGCGGCGCCCTTGCGGTGCCGCGCTTTCTGTTCGCCTGAACCATGCAACCGCATGGGGGATTGGAGCGTCTATGCCCACACCTTCCACTGCACGCATGCACGACTTCGAGGTCGTCTCGAACCGGGAGATCGCCGACGGCATCTTCTCGCTCGTCATCTCGGCCCCCAAGCTTGCAAGTGCGCTCAAGCCCGGTCAGTTTGTGAACATCGCCGTGCCCGGTGATGCGTCCTCGCTGCTTCGCGTGCCCCTGAGCTACTACCGCGCCGACGCCGAGGCCGGCACCGTCGAGTTGTGGTACGCCGTCGTGGGCGACGATACCCGTCGTTTGTCCCAGATGGGACCTGGCTCCACCTCTAACCTGCTGGGCCCCGGTGGCCGCGGCTGGATTGTACCCGAGGGCACCAGGAAGGCCCTGCTTGTCGCCGGTGGCATCGGCGTTCCGCCTGTCCTCTGCCTGGCCGGTGAGCTTGCCGAGCAGGGTGTGGCCGTCGACGTGTGCTTGGGCTTTGGCACCGCGTCCAAGGCCGTGGGCATCGATGAGTTCCGCGCGCTGGGCGCCACGGTTAACGTGTGCACCGACGACGGTACGCTGGGTACGCACGGTTTTTGCACCGATCCGGCAGCCGATCTGCTCGGCGAGGGCGGCTACGACTACGTGGCCAGCTGCGGTCCCGCCGTCATGATGAAGAAAGTCGCCGCCGCTGCCGCCGAGGCCGGTGCGTACTGCGAGGTGTCGCTCGAGCGCATGATGAGCTGCGGCTTTGGCGCCTGCAACACCTGCAATGTCGAGACGGTCGACGGTATGAAGGGCGCTTGCATGTGCGGCCCCGTGTTCGATGCTTCCAAGGTGGTGGTCTTCTAGTGGGTACCGTGAACATGGCCGTCGATTTCGGCGGCGTCAAGATGCAGAACCCCATCAACACCGCAGCCGGTACCTTTGGCTACGGTTGGCAGTTCCAGAACTTCTTTGATGTTTCCCAGCTGGGCGCCATCACCACCAAGGGTTGCGCAGCCGAGCCCTGGCCCGGCAATCCCGCGCCCCGCATGGCCGAGATTCCCGGCGGTATGATCAACTCCGTGGGCCTTCAGAACCCCGGCGTGGCTGCCTTTGCCCGCGAGTCCGGTCCGTGGCTCGAACAGCTGTCCAAGGACGGCTGCCAGGTCATCTGTCAGGTTGCCGGCCACTCCGTTGACGAGTTTGTCCGCGCTCTCGAGATGTATGTCGAGCTGTGCCCCTGGGCTGCCGGCTACGAGATCAACGTGAGCTGCCCCAATATTGCCGCCGGCGGTGCCGCCATGGGCTCCACGCCCGAGGGCGCCTCTTCCGTTATGGCTGCCTGCCGCAAGGTGACCGATAAGCCGCTGTTCGTGAAGATGGCGCCGGTCAACGTCGCCGAGATCGCCAAGGCCCTCGAGGCTGCCGGCGCCGACGGCCTTTCGGTCATCAACTCCATTCAGGGCATGGCCATCGACGTCCATACCCGCAAGTCCCGTGTGGCTAAGCCCAAGGGCGGCCTTTCGGGCCCGCTGTGCCACCACATCGCCGTGCGCATGGTCTGGGAGGTTGCCCAGGCCGTCGATATCCCCATCAACGGTGTCGGCGGTGTCATGACCGGCGAGGATGCGGCTGAGTTTATCCTGGCCGGCGCCACCTGCGTGTCGGTCGGCATGGCCAACTTCGTCGATCCGTGCGCTTCGCTCAAGATCGCGCACGAGCTCGAGGCCTGGGCCGAGTCCCAGGGCGTAAAGGACATCAACGAGCTGGTAGGTGCTTTCGAATGCTAGGGACCGATGCCCGCGACCGCGTAATCGTCGCCCTCGACTGCGATCGTGAGCGTGCGCTCGAGCTCGCCCACGAGCTTTCGGGCCATGCCGCCTGGCTCAAGGTTGGCATGACGCTCTATTACGCTGAGGGCCCCGAGATCGTCAAAACCTTTAAGGACCTGGGCTTTAAGGTCTTCCTCGACCTCAAGTTCCATGATATTCCGCATCAGGTTCGCGGTGCCGCCCGCTCGGCCTCGCTTGCCGGTGCCGACCTGCTTTCGGTCCACGGCTTGGGTTCGGGCGCCATGCTCGCTGCCTGCCGCGAGGGTGCCGAGGAGGCGCGCGAGGACCGCGCCAAGCTCGTCGCCATCACCGTGCTCACGAGCATGAATCAGGATGCCTTGAGCGAGATCGGCGTCGAGTCGCCCGTGGCCGAGGAGGCCGCCCGCCTGGCAAAGCTCGCTCAGGACAGTGGCATTGATGGCATCGTGTGCTCGCCGATGGAGGCTCACGACATGCGTGAGCTGCTGGGTCCTGATGCCCTGATCGTGACTCCGGGTGTGCGTCCGGTGGGTGCCGCCCTTGGTGACCAGTCCCGCGTGGCGACGCCTTCCCAGGCTATCGAGCGTGGCGCAAGCCACATTGTGGTGGGCCGTCCCATCACCGGCGCCGACGATCCGGTTGCCGCCTTTGACGCCATCGTCGCCGAGCTGGTCGAAAACGTCGCCTAAAAGATTCCCCTAAGTCACCACTTTTGGGTCTCATTAGCACAAAATAGCCCCTGTGCCTGCGTAAACTTTCCCATCCTTTGTGTGGAATCGCAGGTCAGGGGCTTAACTTTGGGCGCAGTATATTGCACTTTTTGCGGGTATCGTCTAACCTATGGAGCCGCGATTGGGCATTTTGTACGTTCTACGTGCTAAAATGCCAATTATTGAATCAGATATAACCCAACTATTTGGAGGTACGAATGGCACTCCCTCAGCTTACCGATGAGCAGCGCAAGCAGGCTCTTGAGAAGGCTGCTGCCGCACGTCACGCCCGCGCTGAGCTTCGCGAGCAGATCAAGAAGGGCGAGAAGTCCCTCGAGTCCGTGCTCAACTCCGATGACCCCATCGCTTCCCGCATGAAGGTTTCCACCCTCATCGAGTCTCTTCCTGGTTATGGCAAGGCCAAGGCCGCCAAGATCATGGAGGAGCTTGGTATCTCCGCTACCCGTCGCGTCCAGGGCCTCGGCGTCCGTCAGCGCGAGCAGCTCCTCGAGCAGCTGACCAAATAAGTGAGCGCTCAGGATTCCAAACTCTTTGTGATTTCTGGACCGTCAGGCGCAGGGAAGGGTACGCTCGTCACTCGTGTGCGCGAGCGCCGCTCGAACCTGGGCCTGACGGTTTCGGCTACCACGCGAGCACCACGCAAAGGTGAGGTCGACGGCGTCAACTACTTTTTTCTGACGCGCGAGGAGTTCGACCGCCGCGTGGCAAACGGTGAGTTTGTTGAGTGGGCCGAGGTCCACGGTAACTGCTACGGCACGTTGGTGAGCGAGGTCACATCCAAGCTCGCCTCTGGCGCATCTCTGATTTTGGAGATCGATGTCCAGGGCGCCCTGCAGGTGAAGGAGCGTTTCCCCGAGGCCGTGTTGATCTTTATCAAGCCGCCTTCGCTTGAGGTACTCCGCGAGCGCCTGGTCGGTCGCGGTACCGAGACGCCCGAGACGATTGAGCTGCGTATGGCAAACGCCGCCGATGAGCTTGCCCTTGCCGACCGCTACGACGACGTCGTGGTTAATGACGATCTCGACCGCGCGACCGATGAGCTCGTTCGCGTTCTCGATATGCATGAAAGGATCTGAGGTCCGTGTCCGTTGTAAAGCCTTGCATTGACGATCTTCTGGAGAAGACCGATCACAACCGCTTCCTGCTCGCTTCGCTTGCCTCCAAGCGCGCCTGCGACATTAACAGCATGCTGCGTGGCCAGCACAACCGCGTGCTTGCCGTCCAGGATGTCGATGACATCACCATCGGGCTTTCCGGTGCCGATACCATTTCGATGGCTATGGACGAGATTGTCGACGGCGACATCTCTTACGACGAGGCCCGTTACGAGAAGGCGCTCGGCCACAAGGTTGCTGAAGCCTAAATGGCGGCTCGCGTCTGCCTGGTCCACTATCACGAGGTTGGACTGAAGGGTAAGAACCGCGCACATTTTGAGCATATCCTCATGGATAACATCAAGGCGGCCTTGGCCGCCTTTTCCGTGAATGCCGTGTCTCGAATTTCCGGTTATATCCTCGTGACCTTTAACGAGCATCAGGCCGATGAGGCGGCGCGTGTCATTCGCACTGTTCCCGGCGTTGCACGTGTGTCTTTGGCGTATCACACCAACCGCGACTCGCAGGAGTACTGCGCCGCCGCCGTGAAGGCGCTGCGCGAGTTTGGTTCCTTCGATTCTTTTAAGGTGCACGCCAAGCGCTCCAATACTGACTATGAGCTTACCTCGATTGACATCAATCGTCAGGTGGGTGAGGTGCTGTGTGAGGCCTTCCCCGATAAAAAGGTTCAAATGCACGACCCCGATGCGATGGTGCACGTACTGGTGGTCCAGGGTAGCGTTTATGTGTACGCGCGCTCCGAGCGCGGCGTGGGCGGTCTGCCGGTGGGTTCTGCCGGCAAGGTCGTGACGCTGCTGTCGTCGGGTATCGATTCTCCGGTGGCGACCTGGATGCTCGCGCGTCGCGGCGCGGTGTGCGTGCCGGTACATTTCTCTGGTCGTCCGCAGACGCCCGATACGAGTGAGTATCTGGTGCAGGACATCATCCGTGCGCTTGAGCCGGGTGTCCAGATCGGCCGCCTGTACGTGGTGCCGTTTGGCGACTGCCAGCGTGAGATTTCGGTCACCTGTCCCAGCAACCTGCGCGTGATCATGTATCGCCGCATTATGTATTCGGTTGCCGAGCGCATTGCACACATCGAGGGCGCCAAGGCCATCGTGACGGGCGAATCGCTTGGACAGGTTGCCTCCCAAACGCTTGAGAATATCATGGCCGTCAACGAGGCCGTGAAGATCCCCGTGTTCCGTCCTCTCATCGGTTCGGACAAGCAGGAGATCATTGCGCGTGCCGAGGAGATCGGTACGTTCGATATCTCGACTGAGGCCGCTCCCGACTGCTGCACGCTGTTTATGCCGCGCCGTCCCGAGACGCACGCTAAACTCGATGCCGTGCATGAGGCCTGGGAGTTGTTCGATCATGAGGAGATGATCGAGCGCCTGCTCAAGCAGACCGAGTACATCGACTTCGAGAGCAACACGTATAAGGCCCCTAAGACCTTAAAACGCAAACATTCGGAGCTTGCTCCGCGTGAGATTTACCAAGATCACGAGTAACTTTGTGCATAGACCGACGATGCGCCTGCATCGTCGGTCTATTTCTATCTGGGCATTTTGCGGCTAAGTGTCCATTTGCTGACGTGTGGCTGAATAAATGGACAGATTTGTGCAAGGTTTTGGTCGGTTTTTGGTTTGACCGCTAAAACCGGTTTTGGAGCGTGGCTGTTGCGGAGCTCCCTTCCTGACACGATGGTGTTGGGAGGTTTTTCTATGGCGCAGCGCGAACAACACGAACGAGTCAAACGGATGGACCGCTTGGCGGACAAGCTGTTCGGTCATAAGGCAGTGGTGATGGCGATATTGGTCGTCATTGCGATGGCGAGTGGACTGGCGATGGCGAACCTTGGCGGCGGTGCCGGTGGCGTGTCGTTTGAGCGCACTGACGGTTCGGGCTCGTTGGTGGAGCCGGGATCCGGTGATGCCTCGAGCGGAAAGACATCCGAAGGTTCTTCGACTAAGGCGTCTGCCGCGGCAGAGGTTTATGTCGATGTTGATGGTGCCGTTGTGTCGCCCGGTGTATATCGCGTCAAGGACGGCGCGCGGGTGGCTCAGGCGATAGATGCCGCCGGCGGGCTGGCGCCCGAGGCAGACGTTACGGGGCTCAATCGGGCATCCAAGGTCGTCGATGGGCAGAAGATTCACGTTCCAACGGTGGGGGAGCAGCAGGCGTCCATTGCGGAAGCCGGTGTTGATGGTGGGGCTTCCGCATCATTGGGCGTGAGTGGCGCAACGGGCCTAGTCAACATCAATACGGCAAGCGCGGCAGAGCTGCAGACGCTCTCGGGCATCGGTCCCTCCATGGCACAGTCGATTATCGATGAGCGTACAAAGAACGGTGCTTTTGCCTCGGTTGACGATCTGATGCGTGTGTCGGGAATCGGCGAGAAGAAGCTTGCCAAAATCAAAGATTGCATCTGCGTATGAGTGCGACCGAGCGCGAACATGTGATGCCTCCGCGGCCCCTGATGCCGTGGACGATGGCCCTGTGTGCCGGCATGTGCATGAGCTGCGCCTTGGTGCTCAACGTGGCCGCTGATGCGCTGCTGAGGGAGCAGGCGCCGGCGGTCGGGCTGCTATGGGCCATTCCCGTTGCGGCGGCGGTATTCGTTGTGCTGGCTCAATCTTGTGCGCGGCTTGCCCCTTGGAAGCGGTGGCTGTATGCCGCGTCCGTCGGTCTCGTGGCGGGAGCGGTCGTCTCGGCGTGGTGGGCTGTGGGCACGCTAGGCGCCTCGAAGGCGCTCGACGGTCGAGCGGCAAGCAGCCTCGAGTTTGTCGTGCAGGGTGATTCATCCATAAACGACGACGTGTATTCCTATACCTGCGAGGCGCGCGCGGACGGTAAGAACTTGGCAACGGTTCGCCTGTCGTGTGACCGCGAGCTCAAGGCCGGGGCGCACGTGCGTGTTATCGGTCGCGTTTCACGTTTTGAGAACGATGCATATGGACGATCGCGCGTGCTCCGAGGCGAGGTGCGCAAGGTTCAAGCCGTTCGGATTGTGCCGGTCGATGAGGGCTCTCCTGGGCCGCTGCTTCGGCTGCGAAATGGGCTGCTAGCGTCCATCGCGCCTGCGACCGACCCGGCGCGTGCGCTCATAGCCGGTGTCGTCTGCGGTCGTTCGGCCGAGCTACGCGCCCAGCCGGCGGGCGACTGGTTTTCGGTGACGGGAACGGCGCATCTTATAGCCGTCTCCGGCAGCCATTTGGCTATCGTGGGATTTGTAATCGAGGGTGTATTGCAAAAAACTCGCTGCTCACGTGGTGTTAAGCGGGCGATATTGGCGATGGCGCTTGTGGGCTACGCTGCCTTTACGGGCGCGTCTCCCTCGGCCGTGCGCGCGTGCTGCATGGTGTTCGCTACGCTTGTCGTAAACGGCGCGGGGCGTCGCCGGCACGGCGCATCGGCGCTCTTCGTAACCATGTCCATCTTTGTGCTACTGCGACCGACGGTGCTGTTCGAGATGGGCTTTCAGCTTTCATGTGCCAGCGTCTTAGCCATTCTGTGCTTTTGCCCCTATGCGACCTACGCTTTGGGTGAGCTGGGTGTGTCATCGGGCGTTGCCAGCATGCTTTCCGTCACGCTGTGCTCGCAACTGGCGACTCTTCCCATTACCATTCCCGCCTTCGGTACGTTCTCGCTCATTGCTCCGCTGGCAAATGCGGTCATCGGTCCGGTGGTGAGCGTGCTGCTTGCTGTGTCGATCGTGCTGGTTCCCTTTTCGCTCGTGGCGCCGTTGCGGACTTGGGCGCTCGTTGTGCCCATGATTGCCGCCCGTTGCGCGCTGTTCTTCGAGCAGCTGTTTGCCGCCGTGCCGGGTGCATCCGTGAGCGTGCCGCCCGATAGCATGTGGATTTACCTAGTGCCGTGTGTGCTGGCGGTTCTGCTGGTCTGGTGGCCGCGTCCCCGCGCACGTCCTATGGCGGTGGGGCTTGCATGCCTGGTGCTCTTGGCTGCGATTCCGTACGTCTACTGGGATCGATTCGCGCCGCCTTCGGTGACGGTGCTCGATGTGGGCCAGGCCGATGCGATTCTTATTCGCCAGGGCAGCGCAGTGGCACTCGTCGACTGCGGGCTCGACGAGCGCGTGGTGGCGGCGTTGGTTCGCAATAACGTGCACCATATCGATGCCGTCTTTGTTACGCATTGGGATGAGGACCACTGGGGTGGTCTGCCTGCCTTGCTCGAACAGTTTTCGGTCAGAACGATTGCCGTGGCGGCGGATGCGCTGGAGGATGCTCCTGCCGAGGTATTGAACCGACCTGGCGTTGAGTATCGGCAGGTGCGCCTTGGGGATACGGTCGACATCGGCTCATTTTGCGCCCGCGTGATGTGGCCATTCGAGTCCGTGGATGGCGAGGGAAATGATGACTCGCTTGTCCTGCTGCTCTCTTATGTTCAGGAAGGCAAGGGCCTGCGTATGCTCCTCACCGGCGATGCCGAGCTCGACCAAGAACGGGAATTCGTGCAGGAGGTGGGGGATATCGATGTCCTTAAACTTGGGCATCACGGCTCCAAGGTTTCAGTCGATGGTGAGTTGCTGGACGTCCTGAGACCCGAGCTTTCCCTCGCGAGCGCCGGCAAGGGGAATCGATACGGTCATCCGTCGGATGCCTGCATCGATGCCGTTCAGGAAGCGGGCGGTGCGTTCGCGTGCACTATCGAACACGGCGACATTACCGTCATGCCGACTGCGAATGGCTTTGCGATGCGATGCCAGCGACCGTGAGGACGTCGTTGGCGTGTGGTGGGTCCCTGGGCTAGAATGGCACGGAACGAATACGAAGGTCTGCGGGAGGGGAGCGCGATGTCCGAAACCGGTCTGTTGCCGGCATATCTGATCGTCGGTACCGACGGAGTCAAACGCGACCATGCTGTCTCACGTATGAAGGCGCGTCTGGAAAAGACGGGCATGGTCGAATTCAACCTCGACGAGCGCGATATGACCAAAGACCCCGATATCGAGTCGATTATCGGATCGCTCAACACCTTTCCCATGGGCAGCGAGTTTCGCCTGGTAATCCTTGACGGCTGCTCAAAACTCGCCAAAGCGATCTCCGAGCGGCTTGTCGACTATCTGGCGAGTCCCAGCCCCACGACGGTTTGCCTTATCATCGCCGACTCGCTTGCCAAGAACACGCGCCTGTATAAGGCGATCGCCAAGATCGACAAGAAGGCCGTGATCGATTGCTCCGGCACAAAGCGCTGGGAGCTTCCGCGCCGCGTGCAGCAGATGGCGACGCAGCACGGCAAGTCGATCTCGACGGCGGCCGCCGAGGAACTCGTCTCGCGTTCGGGTGAAAACACTCGCATGCTCGATAACGACTTGGCTAAGCTTGCCCAGATGGTCGAGGCACCGCAAATTGAGCTTGCCGACGTTGAGCGCTGGATTGTACGTACGGCCGAGGTTCAACCCTGGGACTTTCTCAATGCGGTCTCGGCCCGTGACATGCGCCGCTCGCTCGAGCTCTTCAATCTACTTCCCGCCAAGAGCTACGTGTGGACTTACACATTGCTGTGCGGCCGCATTCGCGAGCTTATCGTCGCCAAAGCGCTCGATGCGCGCGGACAGGGTCGTGAGCTGGCCGCAACGCTCAAGCTCCAGTCCTGGCAGGTCAAGAATCACCTGACCTGGGCACGTCGCTTTTCGATGGCAGAGCTCGTCGCAGCGCTCGAGGGGGCGGTCGATGTGGAGCTCGCGCTCAAGGGTTCGGCCGATTCTCAGACCGCGCTTTTGCTCTGGATTACGAACATCTTGAGAAAATCGTGATGATACCTGCCTATTTGACAAATTCGTTCTATCCCTTTGAGGGGGAGCGTGCTATAGTAGGCGCTTGCATGACCTCACCGTGTCTCAGAGGTGTCATACATTTTTTGCAAGGAACTCGAAAGGAACTCCAGAAGTGGCAAACATCAAGTCTCAGAAGAAGCGTATCCGCACCAATGAGGCAGCTCGCATGCGTAACAAGGCTGTCAAGTCCGAGCTCAAGACGCTGACCAAGCACGTCCAGTCCGCCGTCGCCGAGGGCGACGCCGAGAAGGCCCAGGCTGCCCTCAAGACCGTCACCAAGCGTCTCGATATGGCTGCTGCCAAGCATGTTATCCACAAGAACCAGGCTTCCAACCGCAAGTCCGGTCTTGCCAAGCTCGTGAACAGCATCAACGCCTAAGTTGTAAATTTCACACCAAACAGATTACGCGCATAAATGGAGCCTGTTTTATGGAACAGGCTCCATTTTTTGTACCGCTCGGGTAAGATAGTCCGCATGAATACTTCAATTGACATTTCCCACATCCGCAACTTCTCAATCGTTGCGCACATCGACCATGGCAAGTCCACGATCAGTGACCGTATCCTCGAACTCACCCATACA
Source organism: uncultured Collinsella sp. (assembly GCA_958427145.1). Taxonomy (GTDB): domain Bacteria; phylum Actinomycetota; class Coriobacteriia; order Coriobacteriales; family Coriobacteriaceae; genus Collinsella. The sequence continues at coordinate 61,946 of CAUAAZ010000002.1, read as the reverse complement.
GTCGACGAACGCGACATGGAGTCGCAGCTGCTCGACACCATGGATATCGAGCGCGAGCGCGGCATCACGATCAAGTCCAATGCCGTTCGCGTGTCCTATGACGCCGACGATGGCGAGACGTATCAGTTCAATCTGATCGATACGCCGGGCCACGTGGACTTTACCTATGAGGTCTCGCGCTCGCTGGCAGCCTGTGAGGGCGCGGTGCTCGTTGTCGACGCCACGCAGGGCGTTGAGGCGCAGACCGTCTCTAACGCGACGCTCGCCATGAACGCCAATCTGGACATTGTGCCGGCCATCAACAAGATCGACCTGCCCTCGGCCCATCCCGATGAGGTTAAGACCGAGATCGAGGATGACCTGGCGATTCCTGCCGATGATGCCGTGTGTGTCTCGGGCAAGACCGGCGAGGGCATCCACGATCTGCTGGAGTCCATTGTCTTTTTGATCTCTCCGCCCAAGGGCGATGCGAACGCGCCACTCAAGGCACTCATCCTGGATTCGTACTTCGACGAGTATCGTGGCGTCGTCGCCACGGTGCGCGTCTTTGACGGCTCCATCAAAAAGGGCGATACCCTGCGCATGATGCAGGCAAAGGGCGACTTTTTGGTCGATGGCGTGGGCGTCAAGCGTCCCGCCGAGACCCCGGTCGACGCGCTCACAGTCGGCGAGGTCGGATACGTGGTCACGGGCCTGAAGGACCCCGAAGCCGTTCGCGTGGGCGATACCCTCACGTGGGCGTCGAATCCCTGCCTCGAGCCGCTTCCCGGCTACCGCGAGGCCAAGCCCATGGTCTATACGGGTCTGTTCCCGATCGATAACAAGGACTACGAGAACCTGCGTGACGCGCTCGATAAGCTGCACGTCAACGACCCGTCGTTGGTGTGGGAGCCCGAGACTTCGGTGGCGCTCGGTTTTGGCTTCCGCGTGGGCTTCCTGGGCCTGCTGCACATGGAAGTCGTCAAGGAACGCCTGGAGCGTGAGTTCAATCTTGACCTCATTGCCACGAGCCCCTCGGTGGACTATCACGTCTACAAGACTGACGGCGAGATGATTGATGTCCGCAGCCCGCAGGATCTGCCCGAGGCCACGCGCATCGAGCGTATCGAGGAACCCTACCTCAAGGCAAAGATCATCTGCCCGCCTGAGTACACGGGTGCCGTCATGCAGCTCGCCATCGAGCACCGCGGCGTTACGACCGACATGATCCACCTGACGAGCAAATCGGTCGAGATGCGCTTCGATATGCCGCTCGCCGAGCTCATCTTGGACTTCTTTGACCAGCTCAAGAGCCGTACCAAGGGCTATGCCTCTCTCGACTACGAGTTCAACGAGTACCGTCCATCCGAGCTTGTGAAGCTCGATATCTTGCTTTCGGGCGACGAGGTGGACGCGCTGTCGTTTATCGTCCACAAGGACAAGGCCTACGGTCTGGCCCGCGGCCTGTGTGACAAGCTCAAGGAGATTATTCCGCGCCAGCTGTTCGAGGTGCCCATCCAGGGCGCTATCGGCAACAAGATCATCGCCCGTTCTACCGTCAAAGCGCGTCGCAAGGACGTTCTTGCTAAGTGCTACGGCGGCGATATCTCGCGAAAGCGCAAGCTGCTCGAGAAGCAGAAAGAGGGCAAGAAGCGCATGAAGGCCATCGGCTCGGTTGAGGTCCCGCAGGAGGCCTTTATGGCGATTCTCAAGGTGGACGAGTAGGTCCATGGCGCTTTCTGAATACAGTAAGCGGCTGCTGGGTGCCTATGCCGAGCAGCCGTTCCTTATGGCTCCCATGGCGGGCGTAACCGACCCTGCCTATCGCATCATGTGTCGCCGCCGCGGTGCCAATCTTGCCTACAGCGAGATGGTGAGCGTTGCAGGCCTTGCCTATGCCAGCAACAAGACGTGGCGCCTGGTGTTGCCGGCCGACGAGGAGCAGCAGATTTGCGTGCAGCTCTTTGGTTCCAAGCCCGATCAGTTTGCGAGTGCGGTCGCTGCCGTCGAGGAACGCGTGGGCGATCGCCTGTCATTGATTGATATCAATATGGCCTGTCCGGCTCGCAAGGTCGTTACTAAGGGCGAAGGCTCGGCGCTTATGCGCACGCCCGACCTGGCCGAGAAGATTGTCGAGGCAGCGGTGGGCGCGGCGCATGTTCCCGTGACCGTGAAGATCCGCAAGGGTTTTTATGCCGAGGACCGTAATGCCGCGACGTTTGCTCAGATGCTTGAAGGCGCCGGTGCCGCCGCGGTGGCGGTGCATGGTCGTTGCGCCACGCAGCTCTACACAGGGCAGGCCGATTGGTCGGTCGTCGATGAGGTGGCCGACGCCGTCGAGATTCCCGTGATCGGTTCGGGCGATGTGTTCTGCGCCGAGGATGCCGCGGAGCATCTGCGCAGCTCGGGTGCCAGCGCGGTGTTTATCGCGCGCGGCATCTACGGCAATCCATGGGTGTTCGGTGATGCTCGCGCCCTTGCGCTCGATGGCACGCCGGTGCCGGCGCGCAGCTCCGTCGAGCGCTTAGACGCCCTGCGTGAGCACCTAACGCTGACGCATGAGCTCCTGCCGCTCATGTCGCGTGCCCGTACGTACGCAAGCTGGTACTTAAAAGGCATGCCCCATGCCGCCGCTTGGCGTGCCCATGTGGTGCGCTGCTCCACGTATGAGGAGTTCATGGCGCTGGTCGATGAGATCGGGCGCGATGTGGTGGCCTGCGAGGCTGCCCTTGCCGCCGGCGAATCGGTGCCCCCTCATCCGCTGGAGGCTTAAGAGTGGCCGTTACCGCGCTGTACGTGCACGTGCCGTTTTGCGCTCAAAAATGCCGCTATTGCGACTTTGACTCGAGCAGTTTTGCTCCGTGCGACCTGAGCGCTGCGCTCGATTCCTATTTTGAGCAGTTGTACGCGCGCCTCGATGCTTTTGGCAAGGCTGGGGCCCTCGACCAGATCCGCACCGTCTATGTTGGCGGCGGTACGCCGTCGCTGGCGGGGGAGCGCCTGGTGGAGCTGGCGCGGCGTATTCGTGCGTGGTGCGCCCCCGTTGAGTTTACCTGCGAGGCCAATCCCGAGTCGCTGACCGCCGAGCTTGCCACTGCACTTGTCAAGGTTGGTGTCACACGCGTCTCTCTGGGCGTGCAAACGCTCGATAACACCGAACTTACTGCCATCGGCCGTATTCACGATGCCGATCGGGCGCTCGCTGCCATCGCGACGGTCAAGAACGCTGGGCTTGACGTGTCGTGCGACCTTATGTGCGGACTTCCCGGGCAGACCGCAGTGAGTTGGAAGCGCACGCTCGATGGCGTGCTGGCGGCGGCTCCGCATCATGTGTCGGTCTACCCGCTCACGCTTGAGGAGGGGACGCCCCTTTATCGCATGGCGTGCCGCAACGAGTCGCTCGAGCCTGATGAGGATTTTCAGGCCGCCTGCATGGATGTGGCGCGTGAGCGTCTGGGTGCGGCCGGCTATCATCCCTATGAGGTGGCAAGCTATGCGCTCGACGGCCATGAGTGCGCCCATAACATTGCCTACTGGACCGGACGGGGCTACCTGGGCCTGGGTCGTTCCGCCGCGGGCATGCTCGACGCCGAGGATTTCGACCGTCTTGTAGGTTTGTTCCCCGGCGTGTCTTCTCGAGGCGATTCGTACCGCGTGCGTCTGGTGCAACGTGACGATGTCGCGACGGCGTTCGAGGCCGAATATCTGTCGCAGCGCGAGGCTGCGGCCGAAGACCTGATGCTTGCTTGTCGCATGACGCGCGGTGTCGCGTCCGACCTTTTGGTTCGCGCGGCTCGTGTCATCCCGGCCGATGAGCTGGCAGCTGCCTGCGATCGCGCGCTCGAATTGGGTCTTGCCACTTGGGTGCCCGAGACGCTCGGGGTCCATGAGGGACCTTTCACTTCGGCAGATGTCGTCGCGGGCTATGTTCGAGCTCGTCTGGCGCCGACACACTTGGGCTGGCTCGATGGAAATGTTCTGTTCGAGCTGTTTTGGGATCTAGCTTAGGCCGCTCGGGTAGAATTACCGGAATATATACGCTGCTGTGAGCAGGAGGTTGCCGCGCATGGCGACGATGAACGAAAAAGATTATTACGAGATTCTGGGTGTCTCCAAGGACGCCACCTCGCGTGATATTCAAAAGGCCTTTCAGCAAAAGGCCCGCAAGCTCCATCCGGACGTCAACAAAGAGCCGGATGCCGAGGAAAAGTTTAAAGAGGTTTCCGAGGCCTACGCCGTGCTTTCGGATGAGCAAAAACGTGCGCGCTACGACGCCATGCGCTCGGGCAATCCCTTTGCCGGTGCTCCTACGGCTTCGCCCTATGGTGGCGGCTACGCCGGCGACACAGGCTATGGCAATCCCTTTGAGGGCGGCTTTCCCTTTGGTGGCGCCTGGGGCCAGCAGCGTCGCGGCCAGGCTGCCTACAATCCCGAGAACGGCGCCAATGTGGTCGTCGATATCAAACTTGACGCCAAGGAGGCCAAGGGCGGTGCCCGCAAGACCGTCCGCTACACGCGTTTCGATACATGCGGACATTGCGGCGGCTCGGGTTCTGTCTCCTCCGAGCATGCCCATACCTGCCCGAGCTGCGGCGGCCGCGGCCACATCGACGTCGACCTGTCCTTCCTGTTTGGTGCGGGCACGTTTCAGTCAGTCTGCCCCGAGTGCGGCGGTTCCGGTAAGGTCGTCGCCGACCCCTGCCCCGATTGCGGCGGCAGCGGGCGGACCCGTGTGACCTCCGAGCAGACAATTGAGTTTCCTGCCGGCACGCACGATGGCGACGAGGTCCGCATTAGCGGCATGGGGCATGCTGGCACCAACGGTGCCGCGGGCGGCGACCTGGTCGGCCGCGCCCATGTTGAAGCCGAGCGCTTGGAAGGCAAAGCTCGTACCGGTTTTTACCTGATGGGCATCGTGGCGCCGTTTTTGGTGCTGTCGGCCATTTCGGGCGTGTTCTCGGCCTTTGCCGTGATGTGCTTTATTCCGTTTACCATGGGCCTGTTCATGGTGCTTTCGGACGGTGTGCTTCATCGCAGCCTGCTGTGGTGGAAACGCGGTGCGATGCAGTTTGCCAACGGTTTTGCCAACGGCTTCATGTTCGCGCTCGTGTCGGTTTGGTTCGCGAGCTGCTCGCAACGTGCCATGCTTTCGCCCTACGCAATGCAATAACATCAAACCCTCTGTTTGCGGTCGGCCCAGCTTGGGTATAGGACGCACTGTGACAATAATGAAAGTCGGAAGGATTCGGTCGTGTCGGAAAATAGGGATTACTACGAGGTGCTTGGCGTCGACAAGGATGCCGACGCGCGGACGATTAAGCGTGCGTTTCTAAAGAAGGCCCGTACCGTACATCCGGATGTTTCGGACGACCCCGAGGCCGAGGCCAAGTTCAAGGAGCTCAACGAGGCCTATTCCGTTCTTTCCGATGAGCAGAAGCGTGCTAACTACGACCGTTACGGCACTGCTGACGGCCCTGGTGGTTCGGGTTACGTCGATATCAACGATATCTTTGGTGGCATGGGCATGGACGACTTGTTCTCGTCGTTCTTTGGCGGCGGTGCCGGCGGTGGCGCCCGCAGCCGTCGTGAGCGTCGTCGCGGACGTGACATGGCCATCTCGCTTTCGGTGACCCTTGAGGAGGCGGCGCTCGGCTGCAAAAAGACGATCAGTTATGACCGCCTTGCTCCTTGCGAGGACTGTAATGGCACCGGTAGGGCAGAGGGCGCACAGGAAAAGCAGTGCGGCCGCTGCCACGGTACGGGCTATGTCACGACGGTTCAGCGTTCGTTCCTGGGCCAGGTTCAGTCTTCCTCGCCTTGCCCCGACTGCCATGGCGAGGGTACGGTTATCGACCATCCCTGCGAGACCTGCGACGGTCAGGGCCGCACGCCTTCGCACGAAAAGATCGACATCGATATTCCCGCCGGCGTTTCGACCGGTCGCCAGCTGCGCGTGAGCGGCTTTGGCGAGGCCGGCCTTCGCGGCGAGCCCTCGGGCGACCTGATTGTCAACGTGCGTGTTGCCGACCATGAGCGCTTTAAGCGCAACGGTGACGACCTGTACCTGGTGAGCGATATCTCGATTGCGCAGGCTGCGCTCGGCTGCGAGATCGAGGTCGAGGGCATTATGCCCGACGAGGTCGTTAAGGTGACGGTTCCCGCCGGCGCCCAGTACGGCGACACCGTGAGCGTCAATAATTACGGCATGCCGCGCATTGGCGGTGGCGGTTCGCGTGGCCGCCTGATCGTGCAACTGCGCGTGGTCGTTCCCACCAATCTTTCCAATAAGCAACGCGAACTGCTCCGTGCTTTTGCCGATGAGATGGGCGATGACGTCGCTTCTGGTAAGAAGTCGGTGACCGACCGTATCAAGAGTGCCCTCGACGATATCCTCGATTAAGGAGCCCGCGTGCTCGCACCCCATATTTCCGTCGTCAACCTCGGCTGCCGCGTCAACAGGGTTGAGTCTGACCGTATCACTGCCGATCTTATGCGCCTGGGCTTTGCTATTGTGGAGCCCCAGGATGCCGATCTGATCGTCATTAACACCTGTGCCGTTACGGGCGAGGCCGAGGCCAAGACCCGTAAGGCCGTCCGCCATGCGCTGGCCCATCCAAACGAGCCCTATGTGCTCGTGACCGGATGCGTGGTCAATTTGCATCCCGAGGAGCTGCTGGAGCTTTCGAACCGCGTGATCGCCGAGCCGTCCAAGATCGATGTCGCCGAACGTGTCTGTGAGGTGCTGGGTGTCGAATCCGATAGCGTTCCCGCCTGTAGCGATGGCGAGGTGGTCGATGCGCTCGGTCGCTCTCGCCTGGGCGTGAAGATTCAGGACGGCTGCAACCATCGCTGCACCTATTGCATTGTGTGGAAGGCACGCGGCCCCGAGCGCTCCGTGCCCGTCGAGTCCGTGCTCGAGCAAGTTCGCGAGGCCCAGGAGGCCGGCGTGCCCGAGGTGGTGCTGACCGGTGTGAACCTGGGTGCCTACGATGGCAAGAGCGCGACCGACGAGCACGTCGAAATCGATGAGCTGCTCGAGGCCATCATGGAGCGCACGTCTATTCCGCATGTGCGCATTTCCTCGGTCGAGCCCATGGATATCTCCGAGCGCCTGCTTAAGGTTATGGCGCGCTATCCGCAGCGTATCGCCCCGTTTTTGCACCTGCCCGTGCAGTCCGGTTGCACGGCGACCCTGCATCGCATGGGCCGTCCCTATAGCGCCGAGGCCTTTGAGGACACGGTGCGTATGATTCGTGCCATCTTGCCCCAGGCGTCCCTTTCGTGCGATGTCATCGTCGGTTTTCCTGGTGAGACGGACGAGGAGTTCGAGGAATCGCTGGCGCTGTGCCGCCGTGTGGGTTTCTCGCGTATGCATGTGTTCCGCTACAGCAAGCGTCCCGGTACCCTTGCTGCCGACATGCCCGACCAGGTGCCGCCTGAGATTATGGCCGAGCGCAGCCGCCGTATGCGGGCCGCCGCGCAGGAGCTCGCTATTGCCGACGCTCGTCGTCGCGTGGGTACTGTCGAACGTGCCGTGCTCGAGTATGGTGACAACCTGACGCTCGGCTCGTTCCATCATGCCCGTCTTGACGATACCTGTGGACTTACAGCCCCGTGCCTGCTCGATGTTGCTATCATCGGAGTCGATGATTCCGGCTTGGTCCATGCACGCAAGGAGGTTCATGGAAGCCTCGAAGATTAGACTTACCGTTCCCGAGGGAATTGATCCCTCGCGCGTTTTGGGCGCCGGCGACGGCGTCCTTCGTGCGCTCGAGAGCTTGGTTCGCGCCCATGTGGTCGCCCGTGGCGATAACATCGCCGTGAGCGGCGACCCGGACGAGGTCGAACTCGTGGCGCGTTTTTTCGAACACGCTTTTCGCGAGGCGGCCGCCGGGCGCACGTTGTCTGCCGACGATGTCTCTCGCTGCCTGGCCGTCTTGCGCGACGGTGAGCACGAGGCTACGTCGCTTCGCGATGACGTGCTGCTTTCGTATCGCGGCCGCGTCATTCGCCCCAAGACGCTCGGGCAAAAGCGCTATGTGGATGCCATTCGCTCGCATACCATCACCTTTGGCCTGGGTCCTGCCGGCACCGGTAAGACCTATCTGGCCATGGCGCTCGCCGTTGCCGCGCTCAAGCATCACGAGGTGGGCCGTCTGATCTTGACGCGTCCGGTTGTCGAGGCGGGGGAGAATCTGGGCTTTTTGCCCGGTACCCTTGAGGATAAGATCGATCCCTACATGCGTCCGCTCTACGACGCCCTTTTTGACATGATGGATCGCGAGCGCACCGATGAGCTTATGGAGCGTGGCGTGATCGAGATCGCCCCGCTTGCCTACATGCGCGGCCGCACGCTGAGCGATGCCTTCGTGGTGCTCGACGAGGCGCAAAATACCACGCCCGAGCAGATGAAGATGTTCCTGACGCGCTTGGGCTTTAACTCCAAGTTCGTGATTACCGGCGACCTGAGTCAGCGCGACCTGGTGGGTCGTCGTGGTGGCTTGGCGGATGCTGAGAAAATTTTGGGCCGTGTCGACGATGTGGCGTTTGCACACCTGGAGCGCGCCGACGTGGTACGCCATGCCCTGGTGGGTCGTATCGTCGAGGCATATGATGCTTATGATGACGTGCGCGAGCAGCGCCCGCGCGACCGAAAGGAGTCCCGTTGAGTGTATTGATCAGCAACGATGCCGAGCTCGATACGCTGCTCGACGTGCAGGAGGTGGAGCACATCTGCGAGGTTGTGCTTGCCGCCGAGGGCGTTGAGCGTGAAGTCGAGATTTCCCTTTCGTATGTCGACGAGGACGAGATGCACGAGCTCAACCACGAGTGGCGCGGTATCGACCGCACCACCGATGTGCTCTCGTTTGAATGCGACTCGGCCTTTGACGAGGATATTCCCGCCGACGAGACGCTCGAGCTCGGCGATATCATCTTGGCCCCGCAGGTTATTGCCCGTCAGGCCCCCGGTTTTGGCAATAGCCCCGCTGACGAGTGTCGTCTGATGCTCGTACACGGCATGCTGCACCTGCTGGGCTATGACCATATCGAGGACGACGAGGCCGAGGTCATGGAGGCCCGCGAGGACGCCATCCTGCGCGATCTGGCGCTCGAGCGCGGCGAGGACCCCAAGCTAGTCCACGTCGGCCCCATCACCAACCACGCCCACGACTAGGAGCCGTCTATGATTCCCGGATCGAACAAGGACCATCCGTCCTTCTTAAAGTCGTTTTCCTACGCCATGGAGGGCTTCGTCACCGCCGTCAAGACCGAGCGCAACATTAAGGTCATGCTCGTGGCGGGCGTGTGCACCGTCATTGCTGGCTGTATCGTGGGGCTCGACATTGCCGAGTGGGCCACGATTATCATCTGTTGCGGCCTGGTGATTCACGGCGAGCTGTGCAACACCGCTATGGAGGCTATCGTCGACCTGGCGACCCAGGAGCTCCATCCGCTGGCCAAGCGTGCGAAGGACATCGCCGCCGCCTCTGTATACATTCTTTCCATCACCGCCGCGATTGTGGGCGTGCTGGTATTTGCCCACGCGCTCGGCTTTATTTAGAAAGGGATTCCCATGTCCGACAATATGCAGCCTACCGATGAGATCCTGGACGACGAGACTTTGGACGCGGTGGATACCGAGGGGCTCGAGGATGTCGAGGAGTTCGATCCGTTTGAGGGCATGAGCGATGAGGAGCTCGACGCCCTGTGCGACGAGGACGACAACCTCGCGGGCTTTGGCGACGTTGAGCCTGGTTTTCGCAGCGGCTTCGTGGCCCTGGTCGGACGCCCCAACGCCGGCAAGTCCACGCTGCTTAATGCCTGCTATGGCAAGAAGGTCGCCATCACCTCACCGGTGGCCCAGACGACCCGCCGCCGCATGCGCGCCGTCGTCAACCGTCCCGGCTACCAGCTGGTCTTTGTCGATACCCCGGGTATTCATAAGCCCAAGGACGGTCTGGGATCCGAGCTCAACAAGAGCGCGTTGTTCGAGCTGAACGATGTCGATGTCGTCGCGTTTTTGATTGATGCCACCAAGCCGATTGGCAGGGGAGACGCTTGGGTTGCCGAGCGCGTCAGATGCGCCCGTTGCAAGAAGGTCCTGGTGCTCACCAAGGCCGATGAGGCCGACCCCGCACAGGTCATGGAGCAGCTTAAGGCAGCGCATGAGCTCATGGAATATGACGACGAGATTGTGACGTCGTCGGTCAAGAACTTCAACGTCGATGCCTTTATCGAGACCGTTGCGCACTTTTTGCCCGAGGGTCCGCGTTGGTTCCCCGAGGACATGGGTACCGACGCTTCCGACGAGACGCTCGTTGCCGAGTTTGTGCGCGAGAAGGTCTTGCGCCGCACCCGTGATGAGATTCCGCACTCCGTTGGTGTGATCTGCGATGCGCTCGAGCAGACCAAGAAGGTACTGCGTGTGAACGCCACCATTTACGTCGAGCGCGAGGGCCAAAAGGGCATCATCATCGGTAAGGGCGGCGAGATGATCAAGCATATCGGTATCGACGCCCGTCGCGATCTTGAGCGTATCTTTGGCACGCAGGTCTTTTTGGAGCTGGACGTGAAGGTCAAGGCCGGCTGGCGTGACGACGAGGCCCAGATTCGCCGCTTTGGCTATAACGCCGAGGACTAAGGGCGCGCGGCGCGCATGGCAGGCTCCCGGACATATCGTACGAAGGTGCTCGTCCTCGATAAGACGAAGCTCAAAGAGACGGACCTGATCCTGACGATGCTTGACGAGCGGGGTCGGCAGGTTCGTGCCGTGGCAAAGGGCGCCCGCAAACCCGGTGGACGCCTGGCTGCGCGCTGCGAGCTGTTCTGTACCGTCGATATGCTGCTCGCGCATGGACGGTCACTCGACGTGGTTTCCCAGGCCGAGCTTATGGAGGCTCCGCTCGGCGCTGCGCCCGATTACGAGACGACCTGCGCTGCAAGCGCGATCGCCGAGGTCGCGCGCGTATGCTCATTCGAGGACGCCGAGGACCCGTTTACCTTTGCCATCACGCAGCGGGCGCTCACGCTTGTCGGCAGCGGGCTCGACTCGGCACATATGGACCTGCTCGTGGCGGCCTTTGTCTTTAAACTGCTGTCGCACGTTGGCTACCGACCCGATTTTTCGGCATGCGTGCTGTGCGGAGACCCCATGCTGTCGTATTTTTCACCACGGGCCGGCGGGCTCATGTGCGGCTCGTGCGCGTCGAGCGTTCCGGGTGCCGAGCTGGTGTCGACCGGTGAGGTCGCGTGGCTACGCGCCCTCATGTCTATGACGTTCGATGCGCTTTTGGCCGAGAAAATCGACCCGCATACGGCGGCGTTCTTGCTCGGGCTTTCGCATGTGTGGGCTGCGACGCACACCGATCAGCGCCTCCGTGCGATGGAATTCATGTTGGGTCGGTGATGATGCGCAGGCGCGGGCTGCTTGTGGTAACATACCGACCTGTTGGTACCTCGATCTTGGTTGCTCGCTCCACCGGCGGCTTCCCAGTCCGAGGCGAATCGAGTCGCCCGTGGGCGACGTAAAACGAAAGGTGAAACAATGACTGTTTCCAAAGAGCGCAAGGCGGAGCTGACTGCCCAGTTCGGTAACACCCCGGTCGACACCGGCAACCCCAAGGTTCAGGTCGCCATCCTGACCGAGCGCATCAAGGAGCTGACCGAGCACATGAAGTCCCACCAGAAGGACTTCCACACCCGTCGTGGCCTGCTCATGCTCGTCGGTCGTCGTCGTCGTCTTCTCTCCTACATCAAGAAGAGCGACATCGTCGAGTACCGTGAGCTCATCAAGGCTCTGGGCATCCGCGACAACATCCAGTAAGGATTTGTACATGCTAAGAGCGTCCTGCGCAGCGGGGCGCTCTTTTTGTGTAAGGGCGTGAACAATCACGCTCTGAAGCGTGGCGGGGGCAGGGGGCTCGCGTCACATGAGAAGCCCGCAGACAAGGGGTCTGCGGGGTAAAGGAGAACAATGATACTCGTATCCAAGACCTTTGAGCTGTACGGCAAGACCTACACCTTTGAGTCCGGCGAGCTTGCCAAGCAGGCCACCGGCGCCTGTCTGGTCAAGCAAGGCGACACCACGATGCTCGATACCGTGGTCGTTTCCAAGGAGCGCAAGAACTACGACTTCTTCCCGCTGACCGTCGACTTCAACGAGAAGATGTACGCCGCCGGCCGCATCCCGGGTGGCTACCTCAAGCGTGAGGGCCGTCCCAGCGAGAAGGCCACGCTCACCGCGCGCATGATCGACCGTCCGATTCGCCCGAGCTTCCCGGACGGCTTCCGCAACGAGGTGCACATCGTCGCCACCTCGCTCGTCGCCGACCAGGTCAACCCCTTCGACGTCATCAATGTCATGGGTGCCTCTCTGGCCATGACGCTCGGCGGCGTGCCCTTCGAGGGCCCGCTTGCCTGCGTGCGCATCGGCCGTAACGTGGAGACCGGCGAGTTTATCGTCAACCCCACCTACGAGGAGCGCGAGAACTCCGATCTGGACCTGGAGCTGGGCGGATCTGCCGACTTCATCTCGATGGTCGAGGCCGGTGCCGAGGAGATCTCCGAGGACGACATGCTTGCCGCCATGAAGTTTGGCCAGGAGGCCCTTGCTGCCTTCTGCCAGGCTCAGGATGAGTTCGTCGCCGAGTGGGAGCAGGTCAACGGCGCTATCGTCAAGAAGGAGTACCCGCTCGACCAGCCCGTCGAGGAAGTCCAGGAGCGCATCTTCGCTCATTATGACGAGATGGCAGCCGCCCTTCGCGACGCCGACAAGCTCTCCCGTATCGGCAAAGTCGAGGCTCTGAAGGAGTCCATCCGCGCCGAGTTCACCGAGGAGGAGCAGGCCGCTTGGGAGCGCGAGATCCCCGTGGCGCTCAAGAAGCTCGAGAAGAAGGCCATGCGCACCATGGTCGTCGAGACCGGCGAGCGCGTTGACGGTCGTGCCGCTGACGAGATCCGTCCCATCATGGTGAAGGACAACTACCTGCCGCTCGTTCACGGCTCCGGCCTGTTCCAGCGCGGTCAGACCCAGGTGCTCTCCGTCCTGTCGCTCGGTATGCTCAACGAGGGCCAGCGTCTGGATACTATCGAGCCCACCGAGGGCAAGCGCTACATGCACCACTACAACTTCCCGCCGTTCTGCACCGGCGAGACAGGCCGCATGGGTAGCCCCAAGCGCCGCGAGATCGGTCACGGCAATCTGGCCGAGCGCGCTCTGCTTCCGGTGCTTCCCGACGAGAACGAGTTCCCCTACGCCATCCGCGTCGTCTCCGAGGTCATGGAGTCCAACGGCTCCTCTTCGATGGCTTCGACCTGCGGCTCCACGCTCGCCCTTATGGACGGCGGCGTGCCCATTAAGCGCCCGGTCTCAGGTATCGCCATGGGCCTGATTCAGGAGGAGGGCAAGACCGTCGTCCTGTCTGATATCCAGGGTCTCGAGGACTTCCTGGGCGACATGGACTTTAAGGTCACCGGCACCACCGAGGGCATCACCGCCCTGCAGATGGACAACAAGGCCACCGGCCTTACCTTCGACATCTTGGCCCGCGCCCTGCAGCAGGCCAAGGAGGGTCGCGCCTTCATCCTGCAGAAGATGCTCGATGTGATCCCCGAGCCGCGCCACACCACGCGCAGCACCGCTCCGCGTATCGTCTCCATCCAGGTTCCGACTGATAAGATTCGCGACGTCATCGGTTCCGGCGGTAAGGTCATCCGCGGCATTCAGGACGAGACCGGCGCTTCGGTCGACATCCAGGAGGACGGTACCGTCTTTGTCGGCGGTACCGGCGAGTCCGTCGATCAGGCCGTCGAGCGCATCAAGCTCATCATCAAGGTTCCCGAGCCGGGCGAGGAGTACACCGGTCGCGTTGTCTCCATCCAGCCCTTCGGCGCCTTCGTCAACCTGCTGCCCGGTAAGGACGGCCTGCTGCACATCTCCCGCGTTGCCAAGGGCCGCGTGGAGAAGGTCGAGGACGTCCTTAACGTTGGCGACGAGGTCAAGGTCGTCGTCATCGAGGTCGACGATCGCGGCAAGATCTCGCTCGATCGTCTTGACAAGCCCGAGGCCCCGGCTCGCGCCGAGGGTGCCTCCGAGGGCGACGGCGAGCACTTCCAGCGTCGTGAGCGTCCGCGTCGCGAGCGCTCCGAGCGTAGCGATCGTCCGCGCCGTCCCGGCGACAACGGAGGCCGCAAGCCCCGCCGTCACCATGACGCCGAGTAATAGCTACACATAAGCAGCTCAACAAGGGCGACCCCGGACAGGGGTCGCCCTTTTGCTATTCCCGGCGGGGGCCGCGGATAAAGTTTCCTGCTCTACAGTCCTGCTCACGACGGAGGCAACATTAAGTGGCCTCCTGTTCGTGCGGAACTCGCGATAAACTTTATCCGCGGCCCCCGCCGGGAATAGCAAAAGGGCTGGTTGGTGCGGGTTTCGATTTTGTCAGATGGTCAATTCAGCTTTCTTTTTTCTGAATTGTCGATAGCTGCACACCCGGCATATCCTCAGATAAAACCAACCAAAATAAACCTGTCCCATTTTGGCCGGTCTGGTCTCAGCGGGCCCGGCACGGGCTAAGTTTATCGCGAGTTCCGCACGCAAAGGAAAGCACTTAATGTGCTTTCCGTCTTGCGCAGGACTGTAGAGCAGGAAACTTAGCCCGTGCCGGGCCCGCTGAGACCAGACCGGCGGGATAGACCAGTTCAGATGGGGCTTTGATGCATGGGTGGTCTGTTGGTGGGCAAATGGGTATCATACTGTGGTTACTGCGTCGACTCTGTGATGCATGTTTGTACGTTCCCGGCGGTCGGTTTGCCAGAAGCGCCCCGTCGGTTGTTCCAGACCCGTTTCGAAGAAAGGAAACCACACGAACCTATGGCAGCTAAAAAATCATCTCCCTTGAAGATCATTCCGCTCGGCGGCCTTGACGGCATCGGCAAGAACATGACGGTCTTCGAGTGCGGCGACGACATGGTGCTCGTCGACGCCGGCCTCATGTTTCCCGACGATTCCCAGCCCGGTATCGACCTGGTGCTTCCCGACTACACCTATGTTCTGGAGAACGAGGAGAAGCTCCGCGGCATCATCGTTACCCACGGCCACGAGGACCACACCGGTTCGCTTCCGTACCTGCTGCAGGACCTCAACAACAAGGTGCCCATCTTCTCGAGCAAGCTGACGCTCGGTTTTATCGAGGGCAAGCTTTCCGAGTTCCGCATCCGTGCACCCAAGTTCCGCGAGGTCAAGGGTGGAAGCCATGTCAATCTCGGTGGCATCTCGCTCGATTTCTTCTCGATGACGCACTCCATCCCGGGTGCACTGGGCGTTTTCATTCGCACCAACCAGGGCACCGTTATGCACACGGGCGACTTTAAGCTCGACCAGACGCCCATCGACGGCGTCACGCCCGACTATGCCGCCATCAGCCGCTTCGCCAAGCAGGGCATCGACCTGCTGCTTTCCGACTCCACCAACGCCACGGTTCCGGGCTTTACCAAGTCCGAGGCCGAGGTCGGTCCCAACCTGCTGCACGCCATCAAGAACGCTCCGGGCCGCGTGTTCGTCGCGTCGTTCTCGAGCCATATCCATCGCCTGCAGCAGATCTGCGACGCCGCTCGCAAGTGCGGCCGCAAGGTCGTCGTGACCGGCCGCTCCATGCTCACCAACACCCGCGTGGCGCGTGAGTTGGGTTACCTCAACATCGACGATGCCGATATCATCGATGCCTTCGATATCGATAACCTGCCCGACGACAAGATTGTCGTCATGTGCACTGGCTCTCAGGGCGAGCCGCTGTCGGCCCTGTCCCGCATGGCCAACGGCGAGCACAAGACACTCTCCATCCACGAGGGCGATACCGTCATCCTGTCCGCTACGCCCGTTCCTGGCAACGAGAAGGCCGTGCAGCAGGTCGTCAACAGCCTGGCCAAGCTTGGCTGCGATGTGTGGGATAAGAATCGCGCCCTCGTCCATGTCTCGGGCCACGGCAGCCAGGAGGAGCTCAAGCTTCTGATGGCCATGGCCAAGCCCACCTACTTTATGCCGGTTCACGGCGAGGCCGTGCACCTGCGTGCCCATGCCCAGCTGGCCCGTAAGATGGGCATTAAGGATGATCACATCTTTATCCTCGATAACGGCGACACGCTCGAGATGCGCGGCGGTATCGTCAAGCGCGGTACGCCCGTCGAGTCCGGCGTCGTCTACGTCGATGGCCTGCGCATCGGTGACACCGATCCCATCGTCCTGCGTGATCGCCAAAAGCTCGCCAACGACGGTATGGTCACGGCCGTTGCCATCGTCTCGCTCAAGCACAAGAAGATCGAGGCTATCGAGTTCTCGGGCCGCGGCGTTTCGTTTGCCATCGACGACCAGTTCTCCGAGGATGCCTCCGCATCCATTATGAAGACGATCGAGAAGGGCAAGTTTAGCTTTACCAGCAGCGGCTCCGATGCCATTCGCAAAGCCGTGCGCGATTCGCTCTCCAACTTTATCTGGAGCCGTACGCGCACCCGTCCGATGATCATCCCGGTCGTCATGGAGGTTTAGTTTGGCGCGCGGATCTGCACAAAACGCCAAAGGCAATAAGGCCAACAACCAACCGGCATCTGCTAAGGGTGCCGGTTCCCATCTTCGTGCCAATAAGGGCCACGAATCCGAGTTCGATGAGTTCGAGCCCCTGGTCGAGCCTTCGGCCAATCGCGATATCGCCGGCGTGGTCATTGCCGTTTTGGCGATTGCGTCCTTCATTGCCGTGATTTCCCCGGCAACGGCACCCGTGACAGCTGCGGTTGCCGGTTTCTACCATCTTGGCTTTGGCCTGGGCGCCTACGTGCTGCCGATCGTCATCTTGCTGTTTGCCGCCACGCTCTTTTTGGGTGAGGACTCCCCGCTCAACATTCGCTCGGTCGCGGGCGGCGCCGTGGTCTTTGTGGCCATTGTCTCTATCCTGTCGTTGATGGTGCCGGGTACGAACGACTCGTGCGACCTCATGTTTACGCCGCAGAACCTTTCCGCCTCGGGCGGATACATTGGCGCCTTTATCGCAAGTACCTTGCAAAACGCCCTGGGTAAACCTATTGCCATGGTTGTCTTGCTGGGACTTGTCGTCGTTGGCCTGGTCATTATCGGCTTCTCGGTGGGCGGTGTTTTGCGCTCCGCACGCGATCGCGCCGCCGATTTTGCCGAGCGTCGTCGTGCCGATGTCAATGCGAGCCCGTGGGGCGATGAAGAGGCCCTGTCGGTTCCCGGCGTCGCCCGTCCGCATCTGAGCATTCTGCGCCAGAAGGGAACTGATGCCGCCGTGACCACGGTCATGGGTGGCGATGTTGATCCTGTTTTGGATGACGACGAGGACGATGATCCGTTTGTCGACGTCTCCGAGGCCGTGGAGGCCGAGCGCGCCAAGACCACGCTGCTTCCGCGTCGCCATGCCAAGAAGGGCAAGGCTGCGCCCAAGCTCAACACGAGCGAGCCCGACCCGTCTTGGTCCGATAGTGAAATTGAACTCACCGAGGGCGATGACGAGGACGACGAGACTCCGCTCGAGACCGCCAAGACCACTTTGCTGCCGCGCCGCCATGCCAAGCGCGGACAGGTCACTGGACAGTTTTCGATAGAAGACGACCCGGACAAGGCTGACGAGTCTGAACCGCCGTTTGCCGTGAATCCCGTTTCGGCAGCTCCGCAGATCCCCGACTTCCTAAAGCATCCCAAGGTTGCCGATGCCTCCTCTACGGCTTCCGCAGCTCCTGTTGCAGCCGGCGATGGGGGAGCGGATGGCACCGCTGCCGATGCCGAGGGCGAACAAGAGGACGGCCTTAAGCTTCCGCCACTCGAAATCCTGCATGCCGACCCGCAGTCGGCGTCCTCCGCGTCTTCTGACAAGGAGCTGGAACAGACTGCCGAGTCGCTTCAGTCCACGTTGCTTGAGTTTGGCCGCAGTGCCCGCGTGGTCGGCTGGATCGCCGGCCCCACGGTGACGACCTTTAAGCTGCAACCTGGCGAGGGCGAGCGCGTGAGCAAGATCTCGAGCCTCGAGGACGATATCGCGCTTTCGCTCGCTGCCCAGTCGGTGCGTATCTTTGCCCCGATCCCCGGCACCTCGCTCGTGGGCATCGAGATCCCCAATCGCAAGCGCCAGAACGTCAACCTGGGCGACGTGCTGCCCTATGTGAAGGGCGGTCCGCTTGAGCTCGCAATCGGGCGCGATGCCGAGGGCACGCCGGTCGTCGCCGACCTTGCCAAGATGCCCCACCTGCTGATCGCCGGTACCACGGGTTCCGGTAAGTCGGTGATGATCAATTCCATCATCACGACCCTGCTCATGCGCGCTCTTCCCGAGGATGTTCGCCTGATCATGGTCGACCCCAAGCGCGTCGAGCTTGCGGGCTATAACGGTCTGCCGCATCTCTATGTGCCCGTGGTGACCGAGCCCAAGCAGGCCGCGAGCGCTCTGCAATGGGCCGTGTCCGAGATGGAGCGTCGCCTGAAGGTCTTCGAGCGCCTTAACGTTCGTAAGATCTCGACCTACAACGAAAAGCAGGCCGCCGGCGAGTTTGAGCATTACGACAACCCGCCGCAAAAGATGCCCTACTTGGTCATCATCATTGATGAGCTCTCGGACCTGATGATGGTTGCCGGTAAGGATGTCGAGGCCTCGA
Source organism: uncultured Collinsella sp. (assembly GCA_958427145.1). Lineage (GTDB taxonomy): Bacteria > Actinomycetota > Coriobacteriia > Coriobacteriales > Coriobacteriaceae > Collinsella. The sequence goes on along the minus strand of CAUAAZ010000002.1, from coordinate 43,310 downwards.
TCGTGCGTATTGCACAGCTGGGCCGTGCCGCCGGTATTCATCTTATCGTGGCCACGCAGCGCCCCAGCTCAAACGTGGTGACGGGCCTTATCAAGGCCAACATCACCAACCGCATCGCCTTTAATGTCGCCACGGGCATCGACTCGCGCGTCATCATCGACCAGATGGGTGCCGAAAAGCTCACCGGTTTGGGCGACATGCTGTTCTCCAAGGTCGACTGGGGCAAGCCTCGCCGTATCCAGGGCTGCTTTGTCTCGGATGACGAAATCAACGAGATTGTCGAGTTCGTCAAGTCGCAGAGCGAGCCCGACTACCACGAGGAGATCCTGTCCGCCGTGGCGCCCGCTTCTATGTCCATGGCGGGTGGCGGCGGTATTGTCCGCACCGGAGTCGCCGAGCCGCAAGACGATGATCCGCTCATTTGGGAAGCCGCCCATATTGTGGTGGAATCGCAGCTTGGCTCCACATCTGGCTTGCAACGTCGTCTGAAGGTTGGCTATGCGCGTGCCGGGCGTATTATGGACATGCTGGAAGAAAAGGGTGTCGTCGGCCCGCCCGACGGTTCCAAGCCGCGCGAGGTTCTGCTGGACGAAGAGGGTCTTGCCGCGCTGGAATCTGTCGACGCCGAGATGGCACGTGAAGATCGTGAGTTTGGAGGATTCTGATGGCTGCACGCTTTGGTGACATGCTGCTCGAGCAGCGTCGCCGAATGGGCCTTTCCATTCAGCAGGTCGCCAACACCATCAAAATCAGGCCGCAGATCATCGAGTTTTTCGAGACCGGTAACTTTGCTTCGATGCCGCCGCGCGGCTATGCACAGGGCATGATTTCGAGCTATGCTCGCTTTTTGGGCCTCAATCCGCGCGAGGTCGTCAATGCCTACTTTGACGACCTGATGGCATACGAACGCGAGACGTCGCAGCAGGGCGGTCGTTTTCAGGACGCCGCCGGCTACGTCAATTCGCGTTCCTCGGTCGATAACGGGCGCTTCCTGATGGTTCAGGGCGGTCGTTCGACCCGCTATGGACAGCGTCCTCAGCAGGCCGGTTATATTACCGAGACGGGTTCGGGCGAGGAGATTCGCTCACAGCGTGACCGGTTCCGCAGTACGCCGATGCCCGAGGACCGTGCACTTCCCGCTGCCCGCGGCGTGGCGCGTGACCCTCGTGCCGGCTACGGCGACGGCGGCTATTCAGATCGCGGTCACCGTGGTGTCTCCACCGGACGCTCTCGCGGTGGCTATGCGGATGCCGATACCACGCAGGTGACGCCGCGTCTTCGCTCTCAATCACAGCCGTATGGCCAGCGCTCTTCGGCTCCGCGTTCGGGCCAACGTGGCTATCAAGGCCGCGGTGAACTTGCGCCCCGCTCGGGTCAGCGCAGCCTTCAGGGCCTGGGCGGCTATCGCGGCCGTTCCGATAGCAATCGTGGTCGTATGCCTCAGGGAGGCGGCCGCAGCAGTTCCGGTCGTGGACGCGGCGGATCCCGTACTCCTCAAAACAACGGGCTCGATCCGCGTATCGTCTACGCCGGCATCGGTGCCGTGGTGTTGCTGCTGATTGTGCTCATCGTGGTGCTTCTGCGCGGCTGCGCATCTTCGGCGCCCGAGACCACGCCCGAGACGCCCACTGCCACCAAGACGACGACTAAGAAGTCTTCTAAGAAGACCGAAACGGTCGACGAGGATGAAGACACCGATGAGGCGACGGATGAGTCGACTGATTCGGACGCCACCAAGACGACGGCCAAGAAGGAAGAGAACGAGGTCACGAAGGTCAAGGTCTCCGTTGCCAAGGGAAAGACCGCGTGGATTGAGGTCAAGGTTGACGGCAAGTCGGTCTATGGCGCCCAGGCGACTGGCCCCTTTGAGCAGGAGTACACGCCCGAGTCTTCGATCGAGATCACTACGTCCAAGCCTTCCGATGTCACCGTTACCAAGAACGGTGAAAAGGTTCGTTACGATACCAAGACCTCGGGCGTGGCGCGTGTGACGATCACCGTTCCCAAGAAGGAGACGTCTGATTCCGAGAATGGTGAAAGTTCTGATGGTACCGACACCACCGATGGTACCGACACCACCGACGGCACCGATGCCCAGTCCACGGATGGCGCCGATACCGCATCTGACGGTCAGACGCCCACCGATTCTACCGACTATTCGTACGATAGCTACTAAGCCGCTCGTACGCGAAAGGAAACATCATGGCTAAAGATTCCAGCTTCGACGTCGTGTCCGAGGTCAACATGCAAGAGGTCGACAACGCCTTCCAGCAGACCACGCGCGAGATTTCCCAGCGCTATGACCTTAAGGATTCTGGCGCCACGATCGAGCTTTCGAAGGGCGACAAGCTCTTTACGATCAACGCCCCGGCCGACTTTGTCTCCAAACAGATTGTCGACGTGCTGAGCTCCAAGCTCATCAAGCGCGGCATCGACCTCAAGGCTGTCTCGTGGGATGCTCCGCAGGCGGCATCGGGCGGCACCGTGCGCGTGCTCGGCCATATCGTCGAGGGTATCGACCAGGCGACCGCCAAGAAGATCAACAAGGACATCAAGGATCAAAAGCTCAAGGTCAAGGTGACCATCGAGGCCGACAAGCTGCGTGTTTCCTCTGCTTCGAAGGACGCGTTGCAGACCGTGATCCAGTTCCTGCGCGACCAGGACTACGGCCAGCCGCTGCAGTTCACCAACTACCGCTAATATCATTCGAAAGGACTGCTCTCCAACATGGATACACCGTTGGGCTCCGTGCTCTACATCACCCTCGGGTGCGCTAAGAACGAGGTTGACACCGACCGCATGCGTTCTCTTTTGACCGCCGCGGGCTACGAGGAGGCATTCGACCCGCAGGATGCCGATATCGCCATCGTCAATACTTGCTCGTTCCTCGCCTCCGCAACGTCCGAGAGCATCGAGACCACGCTCGAGCTCGCCAACGAGGTTCAGGACGGCGTTCGTTCTTGCCCCATCGTCATGTGCGGCTGCGTGCCGTCGCGCTATGGCGATGACCTGCCTGACGAGCTGCCCGAGGTCGCTGCCTTTGTGAAGGCCGACGAGGAAGACGGCATCGTGGCGGTCATCGATGGCGTGCTGGGTGTCGTGCGCGAGATTGCAGCCTATATCCCGCAGGTCAAACGTACCGTCGAGGGTGCTGTCGCCTACGTCAAGATTTCCGATGGCTGCAACCGCTTCTGCAGCTTCTGCATGATCCCCTATATTCGCGGCCGCTATCATTCGCGCAATGCCGAGAGCATCATCTCCGAGGTGCGTGACCTGGTTGCCGGCGGTGTGCGCGAGATCGTGCTGATCGGCCAGGACACGGGCATCTGGGGTACCGACTTTGCCGATGAGGACGTCATCGATGGCTTGCCGCGCAATCTGGCGCAGCTGCTGCGTGCCGTCGCCGAGGCCGTACGCCCGCACAACGTCTGGGTCCGCGTGCTCTATCTGCAGCCCGAGGGCATGACTGACGAACTCATCGAGACGATTCGCGATACGCCCGAGGTGCTGCCCTATATCGATATCCCCGTGCAGCACTGCGACGCGCGCATTCTCAAGGCCATGCGTCGCTCCGGTTCGCGCCAGGAGCTCGAGGATCTGTTCCGCGACCTTCGCGAGCGCATCCCCGGCATCGTGATTCGTTCCACGGCCATGGTCGGCTTCCCGACCGAGACCGACGACGAGTTCCGCGACCTTATCGACTTTATGGACACCGTCGGCTTTGACTACACGAGTGTCTTTGCCTACTCGCGTGAGGAAGGCAGCCTGGCCGCTAAGATGGAGGGCCAGGTCGATGAGGAGGTTAAGCTCGAGCGCGCCCAGGAGGCCATGGACCTGGCCGAGTCGCTCGGTTTTGCCGCCACCGCCGCACATGTGGGCGAGCGCGCCCAGGTAATCGTCGACGGTATCGAAGAGACCGAGGATGGCGCCGAGCTGATCGGCCATGCCTGGTTCCAGGCGCCCGATTCCGATGGCGCGGTGCATCTGGACGCCAGCGAGGCGTCCGTGGGCGATATTCTGACCGTCGAGTTTACCGATAGCTTCTGCTATGAGCTTATCGGTCATGTTGTGGAGTAGGAGAGCGTCGTGGCTAACGAGAGCAATAAGGAACTGACGAGTGTCTGGACGCCCGCCAACATCGTGACGTGCGTTCGCATCGTCTTTATCCCGGTGTTCATGATCGTGTCGGCGCTTTCTCACACGAGTTTTGCCGGTACGGATTGGAGCACCTTCGACGGCCCGCTCGCCGCCGCTGCCTTCATTCTGTATGTGATCCTGTCGTGCACCGATAAGGTCGACGGTTATCTGGCGCGTTCGCGCAACGAGATCACCGACTTCGGTAAATTCTTGGACCCCATCGCCGATAAGCTGCTCGTGTTCTCGGCCCTGCTGCTGTTCTTGGATTTTGGCGCGGTGACCGTGTGGTCCGTGTTCATTATCCTGTTCCGTGAGCTTCTGGTGAGCGCCCTTCGCATGGTCGCGAGTGCGGCCGGTGTGGTCGTTGCGGCCGATAAGCTCGGCAAGTACAAGACGGCAACCACGATGGTCTCCATTTGCGGTTACCTGTGCGTTTTTGCTATGGCTGGCTTGCACCTTGGCCCGGTGGCGCTGACGCTCGGCATCTACTCGGTGTCGCGCTTCCTGTACGCCGTTGCCGTTGTCCTGACCGTTATCTCGGGCGCCCAGTACTTCTGGAACTGCCGCAAGATCGTCTTTTCGGTCTAGGTCCTGGTGGGTATGATGGACTCTTTTGAGCAGATTTCCGCACATAACGAGGAGCTGGCGCGCGATATTGTCGAGCACGCGAGCGCTCGGGGCGTGACGGTTTCGACGGCTGAGTCACTGACGGCGGGTATGATCGCCTCGACGATTGCCGATATCCCGGGTGCCTCGGCGGTGCTGCGTGGCGGTGCGGTGACCTATTGCGATGAGATTAAGCATCGCGTTCTTGGTGTTGAGCAGGAGACGCTCGACCGCTATACCGCGGTGTCGCATCAGACCGCGCGCGAGATGGCGGTGGGTTCGCTGGAGCTGTACCAGAGCGATATTGCAGTGAGCGCAACGGGTTATGCCGGCCCCGGCGGTGGCACTGAGGACGATCCGGCGGGCACTTTCTATATTGGCTGGGCGCATCGTTCCGCCGATGGGGGCGTGCCGGTCGTGGACTCTGTGCGCTGCCACTATGAGGGTGACCGTTCGTGTGTTCGTGCCCATGCGGTCACGGAGGCATTGGGTCGCATTGCCCTTGTGCTCAACTCTATGGAATAGACGTGTTTTAAGGGGCCTCCGAGCCCCTTAATTGTGGAGATAGGGACCTTAGGCTCATTTGGCGTTTGTGCTGGTTGTAGTTGTATTTTTGCCTGCCTTGTTCATATTTGGTCCTTTGTGGTCAAGCATTTGGTCAGTGTTTGGTCGGCGTTTGGTTGGGTTTTGGAAAGACCGCCTGCATATGATTGGCCTGAACGGTTGACCACGAACAGTCGTTCGTTTATTATCGATGCAGGTTGTTAAGAGGAGGGCTATTCATGGCCAAGAATTCAGGTCCCGTACGTACCGTTCATGCTCGCACGACGGGTAAAGAGCGCGATGAGATGATCGCCACCACCAAGGCCGAGATCGAGAAGAAATTCGGCCAGGGTTCCATCATGAGGTACGGCGACGGTGGCCCCGAGCTCGAGGTCGAGGCCATTCCCACGGGCGCCCTGGCCCTCGATGCCGCGCTGGGTATCGGCGGCGTGCCGCGCGGCCGTATCGTCGAGATTTACGGTCCTGAGTCCTCCGGTAAGACGACGCTTTCGCTCGAGATCCTGGCCGAGGCCCAGGCAATGGGTGGCGTTGTGGCATTTATCGATGCCGAGCACGCGCTTGATCCCACGTATGCCGCGCGCATCGGCGTGGATATCGACGAGGTGCTCATTTCCCAGCCCGATACGGGCGAGCAGGCGCTCGAAATCGTTGACATGCTCGTGCGTTCCGGCGCCATCGATGCCATCGTCGTCGACTCCGTCGCCGCGCTGACCCCGCGTGCCGAGATCGAGGGAGAAATCGGCGATACTACGGTCGGTCTTCAGGCTCGCCTGATGAGCCAGGCGCTCCGCAAGCTCGCCGGCTCGCTGTCCAAGTCCAACACGACGTGCATCTTCATTAACCAGCTGCGTGAGAAGATCGGCGTCATGTTCGGCAACCCCGAGACTACGACGGGCGGCCGCGCCCTTAAGTTCTTCTCTTCGGTGCGTATCGACATTCGCCGTATCGACAGCATTAAGCTTAAGGACGAGGTTATCGGTAACCGCGTGCGCGCCAAGGTCGTTAAGAACAAGGTGGCAGCTCCGTTCCGTTCTGCTGAGTTCGACATCATGTACGGTACGGGCATCTCTAAGGAGGGCTCGATTCTGGACATGGCTGTCGAGTGCGGCATCTGCAAGAAGATGGGCTCCTGGTTTGCCTATGGCGAGGACAAGCTCGGCAATGGTCGCGAGGCCGCCAAGGCGTTCCTGCGCGAACACCCCGATTGCGCCGACGAGATTGAGCATAAGGTCCGCCTTGCCTGTGGACTTGAGTTTGATGACGATGCTCCGTCCGAGGTCGAGCTGACCGATCAGCCTGCGCCTGAGGAGTTTGACGAGCTTTACGCCATCGATGGTTCCGCCATGCTCGATGATGACGACGAGTAGCGGTTACGCTCATGTCGTATACGGTGACCGAGGCCACGGTCGTCTTTCCCGATAAGAAGGCGGCCTCCTCGTTCTCGAGCGGGTATGCGTCCAAAAAGCCTTGCGCACATATCGATTGTGAGCTTGAGGGCGGTTTTGAGCGGTCCATTTGGATTCCCGTGCGGGTCGCGCGGCTGTATGTCAAAAACCGCCCCGATCTTCCCTGTGATTGGGACAACTTCCGTGAGGCGGTGCAGCTCATTGAGCGTAAATGTGCACTTACCATGGTGACCGAGATGTTATCGCGCCGCGACCATGCGACGGGTGAGGTCCGTGACAAGCTGGCTCGCTACGGCTTTCACCAGCCCGCGATCGATTTCGCCGTCGAGCGCGCCACCGAGTATCACTTTTTAGACGAGAACCGCTTTTGCTCGTACTTTATCGAGGAGCGCAAGCGGCGCGGTTGGGGACAGCGCAAAATCGAGACCGAGCTCAAGCGCCGTCATGTCGTGCTCGATGACATTCCCGGTTATCCCGAGGATTATTTTGCCGTCAAAGACGATTTGGCGCGTGCGTCAGCCCTGCTCGCCAAGCGGCGTGTTCCAGAGACGCGCGGATTCGAAAAACTGGTTCGGTTTTTGATGGGCAAGGGCTTCTCGTATCACATCGCCGCCGATGCCGTTAAGGCACGTCTCGATGCCGAACGCGAGGAATGTGCGGTTTAGGCGTATGCGTTTTGTGGCCCTGCCGTTCACCGCGTTTTAGCCGCCGTGCCGGGGCCATTTATTTGACAGTTGTTGTGGTTCAACGTACGATAAACACTGTCATTTGCTTTGTGATATGTGCTCATCTGTGATGAGTTTGTTTATATGTTTATCTGTATCCGACCCGCATAAGCTGCGCCCATATTACTCAAATGTCGCGAGCCGTTCGTAAGGACGGTTCGCTTTGTTGTGTAACGAATCCATAAAAAGGAGTGAGCATGCCTATCATCGCAGCGCTCGTTGGCATCGTTTTGGGTGCCATCGCCGCAATTGCCTACATGCGCACCGCCAAGCAGGGTAGTCTTCACGAGGCCGACGAAAAGATCCAGTCGGCACACGCACAGGCTGAGTCCCTGATCGGTGATGCTAAGCGTCAGGCCGAGACCCTCAAAAAAGAGGCTCTGCTCGAGGCTAAAGAGGAAATCATCAAGAACAAGCAGGCCGCCGAGGCCGAGGACAAGCAGCGTAAGAACGAGATTCGTACGCTCGAGAACCGCGTGATGCAGCGCGAGGAATCTCTCGATCGCCGCAACGACGCTCTCGACAAGCGCGAGCATCAGCTGTCCAGCCAGGCCGGTCAGGTCGAGAAGCGCTCCCGCGAGCTCGAGGATCTCTGCGCAAAGCAGACCTCCGAGCTCGAGCGAATCGCCGACCTTACCCGCGAGGACGCCCACAAGGAGCTCCTCGATAAGGTTCGCGGCGAGGTCACCCACGAGGCCGCCACGATCATTCGCGAGTCCGAGCAGCAGGTTCGCGCCGAGTGCCACAAGACCGCCCAGGAGATTCTGTCCCTGGCGATTCAGCGCTGCGCTGCCGACCACACTGCAGAGGTCACCGTTACCTCCGTGCACATTCCCTCTGATGACCTCAAGGGCCGTATCATCGGTCGCGAGGGTCGCAACATTCGGACCTTCGAGCAGGTTTCCGGCGTCAACCTCGTGATCGACGACACGCCAGAGACAGTCGTTCTTTCGAGCTTCGACCCGGTCCGTCGTGAGACCGCCCGTGTTGCCCTCGAGAACCTTATCGCCGACGGCCGCATTCACCCCGCCCGCATCGAGGAGATGTATCACAAGGCTGCCGACCTGGTTCAGCAGCGCGTGCGCGAGGCTGGCGAGCAGGCTGCCTTCGATACCGGCATCCACGACCTGCACCCCGAGATCGTCAAGACCCTTGGTGCCCTGCGCTACCGTACCTCGTTTGGTCAGAACGTGCTTCAGCACTCCCTCGAGGTCTCCGATCTGTGCGGCGTGATGGCTTCCGAGCTTGGCCTGGACGTTGTGACCGCCAAGCGCGCCGGCCTGCTGCACGACCTGGGCAAGGCAATCGACCATGACGTCGAGGGCCCGCATGCCGTCATCGGCGCCGAGCTTGCCCGCCGTTATGGCGAGAAGCCCGTTATCGTCCACGCTATCGAGGCTCACCATGCCGATGTCGACCCTAACACGGTGCTCGATGTCCTGGTACAGGCCGCTGATGCTGTCTCTGCTTCTCGCCCCGGTGCCCGTCGCGAGTCTGCCGAGAACTACATCAAGCGTCTCGAGAAGCTCGAGGAGATCGCCAACTCCCATGAAGGCGTCGAGCGTACCTATGCCATGCAGGCTGGTCGCGAGGTCCACGTCATGGTTCAGCCGGACAAGATCTCCGATGCCCAGTCCACGGTCCTGGCTCACGATATCGCCCATCAGATCGAGGAAGAGATGGAGTATCCCGGTCAGGTGCGCGTCGTCGTGATTCGCGAGAGCCGCGCTGTCGATATCGCTAAATAACATGAGCGACGCGAACGAGCTCATCTCATTTATCGCGTCGATGTCGGGGGAGGGCAACCTTCGCGTCGAGGAGAACCTTGGCGAGGGGTATGTCCGCCTCCGCGTTTCGGAGGCCGAGCGGCGCCAGGCAAAACACGACATTCAGCATGTCGAGGATATCGTCATCGAAATGCTCCGTAATGCTCGCGATGCCGGCGCCGACAAGGTCTATCTCGCCACGACCAAGGAAGATGGCGTCCGCACGCTTGTCTTTCTGGATAACGGTTCGGGCGTTCCGCAGGATATGCAAGAGCGAATCTTCGATGCCCGCGTTACCTCCAAGCTCGAGAGCATGAAGATGGACCGTTGGGGCGTTCACGGTCGTGGCATGGCATTGTTTTCGATCAAGCAGAACACCGACGAGGCCCGTGTGGTCACGTCCGGCGTCGATCTTGGTTCAGCCTTTAAGGTGAGCGTTGCAGCCGACCGCCTCAGTGAGCGTGCCGATCAGTCCAGCTGGCCCCAGGCCGTCAAGGATGAGGACGGACGTTATGTCTGTGCTCGCGGCCCGCATAATATTATTCGCGCTGCCTGTGAGTTTGCGCTCGAGGAGCTGCGTGGTTGCGATGTCTATCTTGGTTCTCCGTCTGAGATTGCCGCGACCCTTTATGCTCAGGCGTCAAGTCGGCTCGATACGTCTCGTCTCCTGTTTATTGATGACGAGAGCGAGCTTCCGGTTGTCGATCGTTTAGGCCTTGCCTCTGATGCCGAGGACTTTATTCGTATCTGCTCGGGTTTGGGTCTTGAGATGTCCGAGCGCACGGCACATCGCATTTTGGCAGGGCAGATTAAGCCCGTTCGCGGTGTGACCGCGCGTCTGCTGCGCGAGCGTGATTCGTCCTCGCATGCGCCGGCTCCTGTCGATCTCGCGAAGGATCGTCGCGGGCTTCGTATTGCCAAGGATGACATGGCACAGTTTTCGCGTGCTGTGGAGCGCGACTTTAATGACCTTGCCGCCCGGTACTATCTCAACCTTTGCGGCGACCCAAAGATTCGCGTTTCGCGTGATCGAATCACTGTGACCTTCGATCTTGCCAAAGAGGAATAGTGCCTTTACCGAGTCCACTCGGTACGATACAGTTATTGCAGTTAAAACGTACTTTTAAACGCAGGAGTTTCTTCATGGATTGCCTGAAGGTATCAAGCAAATCATCGCCCGCGTCCGTTGCCGGCGCCATCGCCGGCATGGTCAAGGATGGTGTGCCCGTCAACATTCAGTGTGTCGGCGCCGGTGCGGTCAACCAGGCCATAAAGGCTGTGGCTATCGCGCGCGGTTTTTTGATTCCAACCGGTTTTGATATTTCCTGCGCGCCCGTGTTCTCCGACATCCTTATTAACGGGGAGTCGCGCACGGCCATCCGTCTTTCTATTTACGTTCACCAGATCAATCGAGCTGCTATGGATAACGTCGTCATGGATGATGTTAAGCCTGTGGCATAGCTTCTGCTAGCCTCGTTTCGCTCCCCAACGTTAGGACTTATGCACATGGATCAGCGTTCCGTACGCGATATTCTTGCCGGTAAAACCTACTTTATCCGCACCTTTGGCTGCCAGATGAATCAGCACGACTCTGAGCGCGTGAGCGGTCTGCTCGATTCGTATGGTTGCCTCATGGCGCTCGATCTTGAGCATGCCGATATCGTTGTCTTCATGACATGCTGCGTGCGCGAGGCCGCCGATACTCGCCTGTACGGTCAGTGCAATTCCTGCAAAAGCCTGCCGCCTTCGCCTTCGGGCAAGCGTGTGGTTGCCGTGGGCGGCTGCATCGCGCAGCGCGATGGCGAGGGACTGCTCACCAACGTCGATAACGTCAATGTCATCTTTGGCACGCATTCTATCGCACATGTGGCCGAGCTCATTGCCGAGGCGTTCCTTGACGGCAAGCGTCATATCCGCACCAATGAGCATGAGGATACGGATGCCATGAGCATGCCGTGGCATCGAGAGACCCAGTATCACGCTTGGGTGCCCATCATGACGGGCTGCAATAATTTCTGCACCTATTGCATCGTGCCGTACGTGCGCGGTCGCGAAAAGAGCCGCCCCTTCGAGGAGATTGTCGACGAGGTGACCGGTTTGGTGCGCCAGGGCGTGCGTGAGATTACGCTGCTGGGCCAAAACGTTAACTCATATGGTCGCGATCTGTTTGGCAAGCCGCGTTTTGCCGATCTGCTGCGTGCCGTGGGCGATACGGGTGTGGAGCGCATCTTCTTTACGTCTTCGCATCCCAAGGACCTGTTGCCCGAGACCATCGACGCCATGGCCGAGACGCCTGCCGTTATGCCGCAGCTGCACTTGGCCGTCCAGTCAGGTTCGACGCGGATCCTCAAAGAGATGAATCGCCGTTATACACGTGAGGACTATTTGGGCCTGGTCGATCGCATTCGCAACCGTATGCCCGATATCGCGCTCTCGACCGACATTATCGTTGGCTTCCCAGGCGAGACTGAAGAAGACTTTGAGCAGACGCTCTCGCTTGCCGAGACGGTCCGCTATGCCCAGGCCTATACCTTCATCTACTCCAAGCGCGCTGGTACCCCGGCCGCTGAGATTGATGATCCCACACCGCACGAGGTCATCCTTGAGCGCTTTAACCGTCTGGTCAAGGTTATCGAGACGACAGCGCACGAGTACAACCAGGGTGAGCTCCATACCGTGGTGCCGGCGCTCATTGAGGGTACGAGTAAAAAGAACGATGCGGTGCTGCTGGGCAAGAGCCCCAAGAATCAGACCGTTCATGCGCCCATTCCCGAGGGATATAGCATCGACCAGCTTGTCGGTAAGATCGTTGATGTTGACGTCGACGTTGCTAAGACGTGGTATTTGTCAGGCTCCGTTGTGGGTGAGCCGCGCTAATGATTTCTCCCGGGGCAGGTCTTTCCGCCGTTGCGATCGTCGGTCCGACGGCGGTTGGTAAAAGTGACGTCGCTGACCGTTTGGCCGCTCGCCTTTCGTCTGAAGTGCTGTCGTGCGATGCGATGCAAATCTATCGCGGTATGGATATCGGCACCGCAAAGATGACGCCCGATGAGTGTACGGCGCCTCTGCGTCTCGTTGACATCGTAGAGCCGGGCGTCGCGTACTCTGCGGCGCTTTACCAGGCAGACGCTCGCGCGCATGTTGAACGTCTCCTTGGTTCGGGTTGCCTGCCTGTTTTTTGCGGAGGTACGGGGCTGTATCTCAAGGCTGCCCTTGATGAGATGGACTTTCCCTCGGGTGAACTTGAGGACGATCGCCGTGCGGGCTATCAGGAGCTTGCCGAGCGTATTGGTGAGGAAGAACTGCATGCCCTGCTTGCCGAGCGTGATCCAGAATCGGCTGCTGTTATTCATCCCCATAACGTGCGTCGCGTGATTCGCGCGCTCGAAATGCACGATGATGGCGTTTCCTATGCGCAGCAAAAGTCGCAGTTTAGTGCTCCGCGCGAGCATTATCATGCCCTATGGTTTGGTCTGACGCGTAATCGCAAGGTGCTCTACGAGCGCATTAACCTGCGTGTCGATATGATGTTTGAGCAGGGTCTTGTCAATGAGGTTCGCGGTCTTATGGACCAGGGGCTGGGAGATGCCCTGACTTCGATGCAGGCAATTGGCTATAAAGAGATCATTGATGCTTTCAATGGCGTGATTTCTATGGATGAGGCTCGCGAACTCATCAAGATGCGTTCGCGTCGCTATGCCAAACGTCAGCTTTCGTGGTTTAAGCGCGATGACCGTATCGTGTGGTTTGATATGGACGAGTTTACGATCGATGAGGTCGTTGAGGACATCCTGCATCGTATTGAGGCTGCCTAATGGCCCGTTTCCCCCTTGTTCCCACGGCGCCCGAGCCCGAGCGTGCCATATTAGTTGGTGTTGAGTGGCGCGACAATGCATGGCCGCTCGATCGTTCGCTTGACGAGCTTGAGCGCCTGGCCCATACGGCTGGCGCCCAGTGCGTGGCGCGTTTGTCACAGCGTTTGGTTAAGCCGTATCCAAAATCGTTTATCGGTTCCGGTAAGGTTGAAGAGCTGTGCGGCCTGGTGCATCGCATGGATGTCGATGTTGTTATCTTCGACGACGACCTGACGCCCTCGCAGCAATCCTATTTGGAGAAAGCCGTGGGCGAGCCGGTAAAGATTATCGATCGTACAGCACTGATTCTGGATATCTTTGGCCTGCATGCTCAGACGCGTGAGGGACGCCTGCAGGTACAGCTGGCGCAGCTTCAATATCTGTTGCCTCGTCTGCGCGGCATGTGGAGCCATCTTGCCAAGGAGCAGACGCGTGGCGGCATCGGTTCGCGCTTTGGCCAGGGTGAAAGCCAGCTCGAGGTTGACCGTCGCTTGATTCGCAATAAGATTGCCGCGCTTCGTCGTGAGCTTAAGCAGGTTGAACAGCGTCGCGATGTCCAGTCCAAGAGCCGCATTGAGTCACCGGCGTTTCGCGTCGCGTTAGCCGGTTATACCAATGCCGGTAAATCGACGTTGCTCAATCGCCTGACCGGCTCTACGGTACTTTCGCAGGACAAGCTGTTTGCTACGCTCGACCCGACGACGCGTTCGTATCGCCTGCCCGGCGGTCGCGGCATGACGATTACCGATACCGTTGGCTTTATTCAAAAGCTACCGCATGGTCTCGTTGACGCTTTTAAGTCCACGCTGTCTGAGGTTCTTGGTGCCGATCTGATCCTTAAAGTTGTGGATGCCTCTGACGAGGACTACGAGCGCCAGCTCGAGGCAGTCGATCGCGTTCTTGACGAGATCGGCGCTGGAGAGCGTTTAACGCTGACCGTATTCAATAAAATCGATCTTCTCGATAGCGTTGATCGATTGAGTTTCCGTCGTCGCTATCCCGAGGCCGTGCTGTTCTCGGCCCAGACGGGCGAGGGACTCGACGATCTCGTCGACCGTATTGCTCGTGAGGCGGCTGCCACCGATGTGTTGCTCTCCGCTGATATCCCGTATCGTGAGGGCGCCCTCATCACGCTGGTGCATGAGCAGGGAACCCTTCTGCATGAGGAATATCTAGAGGACGGAGTTCGCATTGTGGCGAAGTTGCCGGCCCGAATCGCGCCGCGTCTAGAGCGTTACCGCACCGAGTAGGCGAGCTCCAAAATGCCCAGAATGATGGGCTGATGCAGCAGATAAAAGGGGAGTGCATGACGTCCAAGGCTGGCGAGCGCCGGCAGGGGGTTGGCGTAGGCCCAGCTTGGGGCGGTCTTACCGATTCCCTGCGCTATGTGTGCGGCGAAGTATCCTGCAAGATACATAAAGATAAACGGGATGATGGGGTAGTAATCACCTGAGATAAATCCAGGGCTCGGAAATCCTAGCCACGCCAGGTATGGGACAGGGTAGGTCGTCTTGGGGATGCTCCAGGTGAGGGCGAACAACACAAGGCATAGGGACATGCCCCATCTCGCCGAAATCTTTTTAAGGACGGGATCGGTCAACGCGACGATGCCGGTACATGCGGCCATACAGTAGATGATGCCAAAATTAACCGAATCGTCTACTGAGACAAGTGTTGTTGCCAACCAGACGACGAGTGCTGCTAAGGCGTATTTGGCGGCACGTTTGATATTGTTGCGCGAAAGAGTGCACATCCAACCCGCGATAAACAAGAATACCCAGCTGATGCTGGCGCGCCAGATGTCTTGAAAGACAGTCTGGGTAAACCAGGGCATATCCCAACCGTACAGGTAGGCGAGATCGTAGCAAGCGTGAAAACCTGCCATTGAAATCATCGTAAACCCGCGGACGGTATCAAAGATGGTGATGCGTTTTTGCATTACGAGAACCGGCGCATCAAGCCGACGACTTTGCCCAAAATAACGGGATTTGTTGTATAGATAGGCTCCATGGTGTCATTCTCGGGCTGCAGGCGTACGCGTCCCTGCTCCTTGTAGAACGTTTTGACGGTCGCTGAACCATCAATCATGGCCACGACAATTTCGCCGTTCATGGCACTCTTTTGTTCACGGACGATGATGTAATCGCCATTGAAGATGCCGACATTGATCATTGAGCTCCCATGCACCTCAAGGATAAAGGAACCCTGATCAGTGGCGATTTCGGTCGGGATAGTAAACGTGTCTTCGATATTCTGCTCGGCCAGAATGGGAATCCCAGCCGCGACGCGACCAACGAGCGGTAGCGAGACCGTTCCGCGAGGTGCGGTGGGCTCGTCAGATTTAGAAATTGAGACAGAGGAACCGTCCTCGTTAAAGAGTTCCAGGGCGCGCGGTTTGGTGGCATCGCGCTTGAGTAGCCCGCGCGCCTCCAGGGCAGATAGATGGGCGTGCACGGTGCTGGGGGAGGAAAGGCCCACGGCAGAAGCCATCTCGCGCACGCTGGGCGGATAACCCTTCTCCTGCTGATATTCCTTGATGAAGTCGTAAATTTGCTGCTGACGCTTGGTAATTTTGCGAGCCATCAGGGCATCCTCTCTACCCATGTCAAACAAATGTTCGAATTTTGCTTGACAGGAACAACTGTTCGAAGATAATAATAACCGAACATTCGTTCTCGCGCTAGACATTTTTGTCCGCGCGGCTTGATAAAACTGTTCTCAGCAAAACACGCGAGAGGAGAACATGATGAACGCAACGAATATGGTCCAGGGAAACCTCGCCCTTAAGCTCGAGACGCCTGCAGAACCCACTTTTACGGTTGTTCAGGGTGGCCGCTCCGGCTTTCAGCCTTTGACCGTAAAGCCTGCCCGCAATCAGCAGGCTGTAGTCGCGCCAGCTCGCGTTGCCCTGAAGGTTCCGACGATTGTCGCCGTTGCCGTTGCGCTTACGCTCTTCTTTGTCCTCGCTACGTCGGTCTTTAGCGCTCGTCACGCCGCGTATGCCGAGTCCGTTTCCAACGTTACCTACGAGACCATTCGCGTTCAGCCTGGCGATTCTCTTTGGTCTCTTGCCGAGGAATATCCAATCGAAGGCCTTTCCACGCAAGAGACTTCCGACATGATCCGTAACGTCAATCATCTGGAGCATGGTTCGCTCGCCGCCGGTGCGCATCTTAAGGTTCCTGCTCGTTCGTAATCATTATCGCGCTGCGCATGGTACCCTTGTTATCGTTTAAGAGGAGGTACCATGCGCTGTCCCAAATGCGGCAAGGCACATACCCGCGTCGTTGATTCTCGTATGCAGGAGTCAAATAACACCATTAAGCGCCGTCGCGAATGTTGCTCGTGTAACTATCGCTTTACAACGTTTGAGCGATGCGAAGACCCAATCGAGGTCATTAAGTCAGACGGAACCAAGCAGCGGTTCGATCGCAATAAGCTGCTCGTCGGCTTGATGCGCGCCACCATCAAGCGCGATATCGACACTAAGAAGCTCAATGAGATTATCGACGACATCGAGGTCGAGCTGCGCTCTCGCACGCTGACGGCCGTCACGTCCCATGAGTTGGGTGACATGGTGCTCAAGCGCTTGGCCAAGATCGACAAGGTGGCCTACATCCGCTTTGCCTCGGTCTACCGCGATTTCAAAGACGTCGATGAGTTTCTGCAAGAGCTCGACAAGCTAAGGTGATTCCATGTCCAACATTACCGTCAACATAAAGCGTCTCGACCCCACCGTCGAGCTTCCCAAATACGCCCATCCTACCGATGCCGGCTTGGATCTGCGCTCCAACGAGGACTGCGTCCTGAAGCCCTTCGAACGCCGTCTGGTCTCCACCGGCTTGGCCATCGCCCTGCCCGATGGCTACGCCGGCTTCGTCCAGCCCCGTAGCGGCTTGGCCATCAAGCAGGGCCTGTCTATAGTCAACACGCCGGGCCTCATCGACGCCCACTACCGAGGAGAACTCAAGGTTATCATCATCAACCTGGATCCCTCCAACAACATCCAAATCAATAAAGGTGACCGCATAGCCCAACTCGTCATCCAAGAAGTCCCCACGGTCAACCTCGTAGAAGTACAAGAACTAGACGAAACCGACCGAGGCAACGGAGGCTTCGGCTCCTCCGGCGTCGCCTAGTTGCTTCCGTCCGCTCACCCGTGGGAGGACCCTATATATCATCCCATGCTCAAACATTCTCGCTGCGCTGCGAAACTGCGCGTGGGATGATATATAGGGCCCTCCCACGGGTGAGCTACGTTTGCATGCTTGTAACTACCGTGCCTCTTCGCTGGAAGCTGATAGCATTAATCGATTTGTAAGCCGGTGCGACAAGGGAGTTTCTCCTTTGTCGCACCGGCTTTCTAGTCGGATTGCAATTTGTTTTCAAGCAGGAAGCCTCTCGTCCGGGACTCACCCATATCGTTTCACGCGCAGTTTCGCAGCGAGCGCAGCGAAGCGAGAATGTTTGAGCATGGAATGATATGGGTGAGTCCCGGACGGGTGGGATTAGTGCGCCCTGCGAAGCGAGAATGTTTGAGCATGGAATGATATAAGGGCGGCTCCGACAGAGCGGCGGACATTCGACTAGCGGATATGCGCGGGTTTTCCGCCCCAATAGAAGCGGCAGAAGGCTCGTTTGCGCTTTTGGGGTTTGCCTACGAGCTCCATGGCTGCGATGGCGATGTCCTCGGCTGCGCGGGGGCGGCGCAGCACTTCGCCATTGATGAGCAGTGCCTTGAGCGACTCTGGATGATCGTGGAGATGGCGCAACGTCACGATGAGTTCACGTGCGGTGGTGACATGCATGCTGGCGCCCATGCCGGTGAGCATCGTGGTGTTGGCCTTTTCCTGACCGTATGATTTGCCCAGCAGGATCATCGGCAGATGTGCGCATAGGCACTCGGTGACCGTGAGTCCGCCCGATTTGAGGATTGCCAGGTCGCAGCCGTGCATGAGGGCCGCCATGTCGTCCACGTAGTCCAGAACCGTGACGTTGTCGAGCTTCATGGCGTCGAAGAGCGTCTTGAGGCGGGTGGCGTATTCCTCGTCCTTGCCCGGCAAAAAGACAAAGTGCATGTCCTCGAAGCTGCGCAGGAAGGGGAGTGTGCGGTCCATCTCCGCGCGAAAGCGAACGTACGGTTGAGGCAAACTGGCACCGGCCATCACCAACACAACGGTCTTGTCAGCGGGGAGATTGAACTTCTCAAGTTCTTCCTCGCGATTGTAGTCCGTATCAAACCCGGCGCGAATGGGGATGCCTGTAATGCGGATTTTGGTCTCGGGAACCTTACGGGGGCGAAGTGTCTCGGCCATAAATTCGTTGGCTACGCAGAACAGGTCGGTGTCCTTGTGGGGCCAAAAGCCTTCGACTTCATAGTCTGTTGGTACGCAGATGACCGGGTAATCGATACCCGTGATGACGCGGGCGCCCACAGCAACATTGGCTGCCGTAATGTGTGTTGCAACCACGGCTATGGGCCTGCGGCTGCGGACATATTCGTTGAAGGCGGGGAACATAATACGCGACCATGCCGTGCCGCCACCCCAGAGAAGATGCCCCGTAAGCGTATATCGCCAGGTCAGGTCGTAAATGGGGCGCGTGGCTCCCGTAAAAGAAGCCGCGGTCTTATTGCCGTTGAATTTAATACGTCCAAAATCAAGGATATCGAGCACTTCAATCTCAACATCCTCGGGGATGCCATTGGTGCCGCGGATGAGGTCGAATGCCTGCGCAATCGCATTTGCAGCGGCTTTGTGGCCCGAGCCGACGGAGGCGTGCACGATGGTCACGAGAGGTTTTTGCTTCGCCAAGAGCGTGGTTTGCTCCGATTGGGGAGTGCTGTGCGTGAGCAGGGGAGCGTCGTCGCTCGTCTGCGTTTGATCCATCGATAACTCCCCTTAATCTTTGTTTTGCAAAGAATCATTGTAGTGCATGAGTGTCACGTTTGCCTAAATTTGGGTATGAGCGCAAAGAACGCCAATCTTTCGACAGGAGGTCTCTTCATGACTACCCATCAGCCGATCGATGTTGCTATTATCGGTGGCGGCCCCGCGGGCTATGCTGCCGCCATTTACGCTGCGCGCTCCAACCTAACGACGACCGTGATTGAACAGGGCATGTCGGGAGGGCAGATCGCCACAACCAATGAGGTCGAGAACTATCCGGGCATTCCGCTCTTGAGTGGCGCCGAACTCGGCGAGCGTTTTCAGCAACATGCAGAGGGCCTGGGAGCACAGGTTGCATGGAGCATGGTTACGGGTATCGATTACGATGCCGATACAGCGCTGTTTACGGTGCATCATGATATGGGCGATACGCTGGCTTCGAGCGTTATCGCTTGCATGGGTGCCACGCCGCGATCTGCTGGTTTCGTTGGCGAGGATACGTATCGCGGTCGTGGCGTTTCATATTGCGCAACATGTGACGGCATGTTCTTCCGCGGCAAGCAGGTCTTTGTCATCGGCGGCGGCAATGCTGCCTGTGAGGAAGCTCTGTTCTTGTCAGAAATTGCCAGCAGCGTGACCGTCGTTTTGCGCCGCGATCAGTTCCGTGCCCCCGATGGTGTGGTTCAAAAAGTTCTTGCAAAAGATAATATTTCAGTTAGGTACCAAACTAGTATTGTGGAGCTCTCCGGCGAAGTCATGCCAACGACGATTACCTTTAAGGACAATGCATCCGGCGAGACTCATACCGAGTCATTTGAGCCCGGCTCGTTTGGCATCTTTGTCTTTACCGGAACGCAACCCCATACCGAGCTTGTTGAGCATCTAGTTGATTTGGCGCCTGATGGCGGCATTCTGACTGATGAATCCATGGCGACCCGCACGCCAGGTCTATTTGCCGCTGGCGACATCCGTTCCAAGCGTTTACGCCAAGTTGTGACCGCCGTTTCTGATGGAGCCATAGCGGCAACCAGCGCATACGCATTTCTCCGTGGATAAGTACGATAATATATCTTATGTAAGGTTGCTATCTTTAAAACAAAGTGGTTGGACGGTGCATCAATGTGCTGTCCAGCCTCTTTTACTTTCCTGCTATATAGTATGCAAAACTAGATAACCTAGAATACAATATAGCTAATGAACGGAGGATCCTTATGAACCACGCCAAACGCGTTATCCCGATGTCCGATTCGTCGGTCAGCATTAAGCCTGAGGATATTCAGCCCACTGTGCTGCCCGATGCATTTATTCAGTCCGATATCGTGCGCAAACTCAATACGTTGAGTCTGCCGCGCTATGACCAGTTGCCCAATGTGACACTCTACCGCGACCAGGTTATTGAGTATGTTGCGCTTTGGATGGAGCCGCTGTCCATTTGCGTTGAGCAGCCTATCATTACGCCATCGATGATCAATAACTACGTAAAGGTCGGCCTAGTGCCTGCTCCGGTCAAAAAGCAATATGGCCGCGAGCAGATTGCCCGCCTGATCGCTATCTGCATCTTTAAGCAGGTGCTACCTATTGCTGCGGTGCAGGCACTCTTTAACATTCAGCGTTTGAGCTACGATGCCCCGACGGCCTTTGATTATGTGGTCGATCAGCTCGAGGCATCGATTCGTGCGGCGTTTTCCGTCGAGCAGACTCCCGTGCCCGATACGGCGCATCAGGTAACGCGTGAGTCGCTGCTTGTGCGTAGCGCGGTATCGTCCTTCGTTTCGAAGGCTTACTTGATGAGCTATCTCAAGTTCAACGGGTTTAATAGCTAGCCGACGTATAAAACGGGCGGGACAAAGAGCCATCTGTCGCTTTGTCCCGCCCGTATTTTTGCTTGGTTGGACTTTATTTGCCCGAAGCTACGCCCATGCCGTAGCCGATGATGAGGCCGTGCATCTCGGCGTAATAGGAATCCAGGCCGTTGCAGGGCATGATGATGGTCTTGGAGCCGGGCCAATGCTCGACTATGCGGTCAGTGAGCGCCTGGGCTCCAGCTTCGTTCTCAACGTGATCTATGACGACCTCACCGCCCGTAAAGCCCTCGGCTTCCATAGTGTCGATGATCTTGTTGAGCATCTTCTTTTCGCCACGCGTGTGCCCGACGAGTTCGATTTTACCGGCCTCACTCGCTGTGCCCAAAATACGGATATTGAGCTTGTTGGCAATGACGCCGGCTGCCTTAGGGATACGTCCGGCTTTGGCGAGGTTTTCGTAATTGCACAAACTGAAGAGGATTTTGCTGTTCTGTTCAAGGCTATCGAAGTATGCGCAAGCATCCTCGAATGAGACATCCGGATTGCTTGCAAGATAGCGGTCGAAAAGCAAGAAAATGAGGTCCATTTTGCCGCCAGCTGCGCGTGAATTGACTAGATGAATCTGTCGGTCGGGCTCCTCGGCAAGAACCATATCGCGAGCCGTGGCTGCCGCGTTGTAGCTGCCCGACACGCCCTCAGAGATCGGCATGCAGATGGTCTTGTCTGCCAATTTGAAAAGCTCGGCCCACTCCCCTACGCTGGGACAAGCGCTCGAAGAAGCGTTCGTCTCCGCCTGAACAGCGCAGTTGAGTTCATGAACATCGAGCGAAAGGTCATCGACGAATTCACGCTCCCCCACTCGAATTTTGAGGGGCGCAAATGCAAAGGTGGTATGAGGCGCGGTCGGTTGCCAATCGCGGAGGTTGCAGCTTGAATCGGAGATAAGTGCCCAGCTCATAGAGGGTCCTTTCTAATTGTTCCCTAACAATTATAGCCATCTTGCAGACCGATTGGGCCGCTATCTAGTATTCAAAACTAGATAGCGGCCTGCACGAAAGGCAAAAGAATGGACCCCATGACTCAAAGCCACGAGGTCCATATCCGTTTGCTTTATCTGAATACTTAGTAGCGCACGAAGATGTAGTTATTGTTCATGCCGGCGGCAACGGAGCTGATGATAACTCCCGTGTTGTAGTCGGAAGCATGAATCATCTGACCACCACCGATGTAAATGCCGGTGTGGTACGAGTTGACAACAACGTCACCGGGCTGCGGATCGGACACGCGCGTCCAGCCCATAAAGGTACCCGTGGTGCCCAGGCGGCAATAGCGACCAGTGAGGCAATAGCTAACAAAACCAGAGCAATCGAAGCTGTTCGGGCCAATTCCGCCCCAGGAATAGGCGCAACCAAGCTTGCTGTATGCACGCGAGACAACAGAACCGCCATCGACGGACTGGCTCGGAGCGGAAGGCGTCGGAGCCGGAGCAGGCGTGGAAGGCTGCGGCGTCGGAGCAGGTGCCGGCGTAGGAGCCGGAGTGTTGCCGCCCTGGTTGTTGTTATTGCTGGTCTGGCCACCGTTGTTGGTGTTCTCGGTCGTACCGGCAGTCTCGTTGCTCACCGTGGCCTTCTCGGCGGTGCTGGCGTTGATGCCGGCCTGCAGCGCGGCGTTGGCCTCGGCCTCTGCGGCAAGCTCGGCCTGCAGCTGCGAATCCAGGGAGTTTACGACGTTCTGGGCTTCAGCCTGCTGGGCGTTAAGCTCGTCGACCTTTTTCTGCGTAGCGGCGACGTTCTTTTCCTGCTCGGCCTGCTTATCGGTGAGCTGCTGCTTAAGCTCCTTGACCTCTTGAATGGTCTGAGCCTGCTTATCGGAAACTTTGCCGTAGTAGAACAGACGGTTGAGCATATCGCTCAGGTCATCGACGCCCGTCAGAACCTGAAGCAGGCTCAGACCGCCGGTTTTGTACTCGCCGGCGACATAGGTCGAGAGCTTGGCCTGACCATCGGCGATCTCCTGCTGCTTTTGCGTGATCTCGCCGGCAGTCTGATCGAGCGCCTGCGTCTGCGTGGCGAGCTCATCGTAAATCTGCTGGGTTTGGGTACCGATCTGCTCGAGCTTCGTACGAGCAGCGGCAAGGTCGGATGCGGTATCGGCGTAGGCAGGAGCCGCGAGGCCCAAGCCCAAAACACAAGCGAGGGTTGCCGTAGCAGCGCAGCGTGCCATGTTTTTATGCGTGTTTGCTGTGCGCATGTAGCTTCCTTTCCAGTAACTAAGGGTAACGGCTAGTCCACCGTCACCAGGCTAAAGAGCTCCACATCGTCATCAGACGGCGTGAGCTTCTCGCGCGGGTTGAGAAACGCAAGCTCAAGGATACAACCGTAACCGATAAGCTTTGCGCCCATATCTCGCACCAGTTTACCTGTTGCCTCGACGGTTCCGCCCGTCGCGACCAAGTCGTCCAGAATCAGCACGGTATCTTTAGAGCTGATAGCGTCGGCATGGATCTCAATGGAATCCGTTCCGTACTCGAGCTCGTAGCTCTGGCTTACGGTCTCGCGCGGCAGCTTACCCGGTTTACGTGCGGGAACAAAGCCGGCGCCAAGGGCTACAGCCACCGGTACGCCAACCATAAAGCCTCGAGCCTCTGGGCCCACGACCTTGGTGATTCCCATGCCGGCAAAGTGCTCGGCGAGGGCATCGGTCATGGCTTTGAGCGCCTCGGGATTGCCGAAGAGCGGCGTGATGTCTTTAAAGATGACTCCGGGCTCGGGATAGTCGGGGATGTCGACGATTTGAGATTCGAAGTCGTACATTGCATGACCTTTCAATGGGTTGCCGGATAAGCGGCAGCTGTTACTTGCCCGCGGTGACGGTGCCGGATTGCGAAGGGGCGACGACCTTGAGCGGCTTTACGAGAGAATCCTCGTGCGAAGCCGGCGCGGCTATCTCTTCGTTTTTGGCCTTGGTGGACTCGGAGCGAGTAATTTCCTCATCGAGTGCATCGATGTCGGCGTCCTCGACCACGGCGTTGAGTGACTCAAAAACGCGGTTTTTGAGCAGCGCGGTGTGCACGCCCTCCGTCAGGTCGTGAAGCTTCTTAAACGCACGCTCGAGCTTGGCGTCGCGCTCGTCATCGGAGGTATCCATTCCGAGCATGCTCACGAGCACCTGCTCAAACATCGAGGACTCGCGGTTGGCGGAAGACACGTACTGACGCAGGTTGCGCGGCTCGATATGGAAGCGTGACAGCTCGGAGCAGTAGCGGATGATCGGAAAATCGCGACCATCAACGAGCTCACGATTCTGCGGACTCTTGATGATGCGAATGAGGTCGTTCTCGGCGAGCGAGCGGATAAACGAAATCTCGACGCCCAGCATATCGGGAATGGTCTCGATGGGATGCAGCTTTTGCTTAGTCTCCTTGGGCTCCGTCTTGAGCGGAACATCGGACAGCAAGCCCACCTCGTAGGCGAGCGTTGACAGGTCCGTGGCGTTTTCCAACCGCTGCTTAATCACGTTGAGCGGCATGTAGCGAGTCTTCTGCAAGTGCAGAATGACTTCCAAGCGATCAACGTCCTCCTTGGAGTACTGACGGTATCCCTTAGGCGTACGATGAGGGGTAATGAGCCCCTCATCCTCTAGAAATCTAATTTTTGAGTTCGAAAGATCGGGGTATGCGCCTCGAAGTAGGTTGACGACTTGGCCGATACTCAGATAGTTGCGTTCGGCCATGCCCTACTCACCGGTTTCGATGCGCTCCGGCGTGCTCTCGTGGTAGATGAGCGTAAACGTACCGATCTGGACGGAAGAACCGTCGTGCAGCGGGGCTGCATTGACGATAGCACCGTCGACCCAGGTGCCATTGAGCGAGCCCAAGTCCTCGATGCGAGCGCCGAGGCCCTCGCGGATAATGCGCGCGTGGCTGCGCGAAACGGTCATGTCATTGAGGAAGATGCCGTTCGCAGGATCGCGGCCGATGGTGGTCACGTCGTCCTCGAGCTCAAAAGCGGCACCAGTCTGCGGACCCTTGACGATGGACAGAACGGGGGCGGTGATGCGCACGTTGGCCATGAGATCGGGAACGGTGACGTCGCTTGAAGGCACGCGGAATACGCAGGTAGCGTCAGCAGTCTTATCATTCTGAGGCATATTGTTAACCATGTTGTCCATGACAACCCCTAACTTATCGCGGACGTGCCGCAAATAATGAACCGTACGTAATCATACCCCAACGAATCAGTCTTCGATTTCAGGGTTCAGAAAGTCGATGTCCTCGTCCTCGGGATGCGTGAGAGCTTGTTTAATGGCCGCTCCGCCCTTAATGGAGTAGATGACAGCCGTGAGCATGGAGAAGATCACGCCGCCGTACACAAAGAAGATGCCGAGGGGCACCGAGCTTCCATTGAGGCCCGGGAAGGCCGTAAGGGATGAAGGTAAAAGATGCAGACCATCAATAACGGGGAAACCGAGCAGCATGAGCGAGAAGCCGGTCATGAGCAGCGCAGTGGCAATCTTTCCGGGAAAGACGACATCGATGGGGCGACGGTGATAATGGCGCACGATAAGCGTGCCGATGCCCAGATAGATGTCGCGGCCAATAATGAGCACGCAGACCCAGATGGGCAGCTCTCCGCGGACTACCAGTCCCAAGACGCCGGTGAACAGCAGCGCGCGATCGCAGATGGGATCCATGACCTTGCCGAGCCACGAGACCGTCTTAGTCATGCGGGCGATCTGACCGTCCATCCAGTCGGTGGAGGCGGCGACGGCGTAGATAACGATGGCGATGACGCGGTTGTTATCCGTCACAAACAGGTACAGAAATACCAGGGTGAGGATCAGGCGCGTAAAGGTGATGAAATTGGAGATCGTAAAGATCTTATTCGACGGGTAATCGGAAGTGCCGATAAGCTCCTTTTTGATCTTCTTTTTGATGCCCACAGGACTCCCCCGCTGGTTAACGACAAAACTTTCGATACTATACCCGTTCCGGCGATGTCTATCCAGCGCAGCCATAGAGAGTCCAGACATGTGGAGGGCGCTGTCGCAATGTGAATGTGCCGTTTTTGTGTACGTCAGCCTCCAAACATGTCATAAATTGTCGTTTTTGGAGGATGACGTACAAGTTTTTGTTAAGCAAAAGTATCGATCAAGAAAGCCGTTGATTCTTCATTGCTTACCTTGTTGATTCTTGATAAAAAAAGGTCAGGCACTAGGTGCCTGACCTGCAAACTTCTGGTCGGGACGACTGGATTCGAACCAGCGACCCCTTGACCCCCAGTCAAGTGCGCTACCAAGCTGCGCCACGTCCCGAAGCTTTTGTTTGTTGCTCTGCTCTCGCTCGCAACAGGGAGTATATTAACCCGAAACTTTAGACTTGTGCAAGAACTTTTTTATAAATTTTGAAGCAAGTCCAAAATTGTATCTGCGAGCTGGTGTTTTGTTAGCACGGGAAGCTCTTGCGTACCCGTTGTGCTCACAATCCAGGCCTTGTTGGTATCGGTTCCAAAGCCCGAATCGGCGCGCGAGACATCGTTGGCGATAATGGCATCGCAGCCCTTGCGGGCGAGCTTGCGCTGCGCGTACTCCACGACGTTATCGGTCTCGGCCGCAAATCCGATCACGCATCGCTCGCCCTTCTGGCGCGAGAGCTCGGCCAAAATATCGACCGTCTCGACCAGTTCGATGCGATCCAGGCGCTCGTTGGCCTTTTTGAGCTTATGGTCCGCAGGGGCCGCGGGGGTGTAGTCGGCGACGGCGGCCGCACAAATTGCCGCATCGGCCGTCTGGAAGGCGCTCAGGGCCGCCTGGAGCATCTCTGCGGCGGTCTGCACGCGCACGCACTCCACGCCGCGGAGCACATCGAGTGATGTCGGTCCCAACACGAGCGTGACCGCAGCGCCGCGGCGTGCGGCCTCCCCCGCCAGGGCGATGCCCATCTTGCCCGAAGAGCGGTTGCCAATGAATCGCACGGGGTCGATCGGCTCGTGCGTGGGACCGGCGGTAATTACGATGCGCTTACCTGCCAGGTCCTGTGGCGCGGGGTTGAGCACCTCACAGACAGCCTCTACGATGTCCTCGGGCTCGCTCATGCGTCCCGTGTCCACGTCGCCGCAGGCAAGGTAGCCGCTGCCCGGACCCACCACATGGACACCGCGCTCGAGCAGCGTGGCCATGTTGGCCTGCGTCGCCGGCGCCTTCCACATGCCGTTGTTCATAGCGGGTGCGATCACGATGGGTCGCGGCGTCGCAAGCAGCGTGGTGGAGATGAGGTCATCGGCGACGCCGTTGGCCATCTTGGCGATGATATTGGCCGTCGCGGGCGCCACGACCACCAGATCGGGCTCCTGCGCCAGCGAGATATGGTGGATGGGGTCGGAGGGGTCGTCGAACAGGCCCACAGCGACCGGCTCGCCCGTGAGCGCACGGAAGGTGAGCGGCCCCACGAACTCCGTGGCATGTTCGCTCATGACGACCTTAACGCGGGCGCCTCGCTTTTGCAGCAGGCGCACGATATTGCACGACTTATAGGCGGCGATCCCGCCGGTAATGCCCAACAGGATCGTTTTTCCCTCAAGTTGCATTGAATTGTTGGGTGCCGCCGTCATCGTTAGGCTTCCTTGCTGGGGAGCACGAGCAGGCGGTGGCAGTACGGGCAGTGCGTAATCTCACTGCCGTCGTGGTTGAGGTCGCTCATGGACGACGCCTGCAGCGCAGTGTGGCAGACCGTGGGGATGTTGCCCTTGATGGTCTCGACGGCCAGGCCGCGGAACTGCTTGAGCAGGCGCTCGTAGTCGGTGAGCACGTCGGTCGGCAGTGTGGTGGCAAGCGCGGTGCGCTCCTTGATGGCGGCATCAATCTGTGCCTGGAGGTCGGCGGCCTTGGCGCGGGCAGCCTTGGTATCTGCCTTCACGCCCTCCTCGAACTTGGCGATGATAGCCTGCGCGCGAGCCTCGCGGTCGAGCGCCTCCTTATGGGCGACAACGACGTCCTTGCGGGTGTGCTCGATCTTGTCCAGACGCTTGGCCAGGGTGGCGAGCTCGTTCTCCAGGTCCTGAACCTCGCGGTAGTCGGAGCCGTCGACGTGGCGCTTCTTGGCAGCCTCGATGGCGTTGTTAGTCTGAATCTCGGTGGTGTTGAGATCGTCGAGCTCAATGTCCAGATCCTTGCGCTGGGCGTAGAGCTTGGTCATCTCGGACTTGAGCTTCACATAGGTCTTGCGCTTGGAAGCGAGCTCCTTGAGCTCCGGCATATTGGCAAGTTCGCTCTTGTTACGGGCGAGCTCCAAATCGATCTGTTGCAGCTTGAGTAGCGTAGCGCCGGCGCTCATAAGTTCTCTCCTTTTGTCACAGTCCACCATTGGCAAGGGTTCAGTATTTTAATCGCATGACGGGGGTCGACCCCGGCGTCAACTGCAGAGTTCATCAATATATCAACGAACGGTTCCTCGGAGCGGTCGTGGCCGAGCAAGATCACCGACAGCCCGCGCAAGGCAAGGTCTTGCGCCACGTGGTATCCCGCCTCGCCCGTCACGACAACGTCCGCGCTCGCGGCGATGGCGAGCTCTCCAAAGTCGCCCAGGGAGCCGCCCAAAATGGCGACGGTGCGGCACGGGCGATCGGCTTCGCCCCACACACGCGGGTCGCTGCCGAAGGCCGTGGCAGCACGGGTGGCAAGATCGCGCAGCGTGTACGGGTCGTTGAGCGTTGCAAGCGCGCCCAGGCCGGTTGCCTCGGGGTCGTCCACGTGCTCCAGTGAGCTCACGGGTGCGGCACCCAGCAGCTCGCTCAGGCAGACACGGGCTTCGTGCGAGCGGTCCAGGTTGGTGTGGAGCGATATGATGCTCACGCCGCAACGGGCCGCCTCATAGAGTGCCGCGCTGCACTGGGGGCGAGTGGTATCCGCTGGACAAAACGCCTCGGGCGCCTTGATATAGACAGGATGATGCGTCAGCAGCACGTTTGCACCGGCTTCTTGGGCGCGGAGAACATTAGCTTCGGTCGCATCGAGCGCGCAGGCAACACCGGTGATCTCAGCAGCGGGATCTCCCACAGATAGCCCAACATGATCCCAGCCCTCGGCGTCCATCTTGGGGTAGCGCGCCAGCAGCGCACGTTCAAGCTCGGCGACGATCATGCGGCACCCACGATCGAGAGCAGCGTCTGGGCAAACTCGTCCAGATCGCCCGGATTCACACGGTCATCGAAGGAGATGCGCAGTGCACCCAGGGCCTGCTCGCGGCCAATGCCCATGGCGCTGAGAACATGGCTCGGGTCCATGCTGCCGCTCGAGCAGGCAGAACCGGCCGATACCTCAAAGCCGGCGGCGTCTAGCTTGATGATGAGCTCCTCGGAGTCCATGCCGTCGACGTAGATGGAAACCATGCCCGGCAGACGATCGGCCTGTGCGTAGTCGCCCATGGTGGCATGAATACGCGGATGAGCCGTAAGCGTGGCGTAGAGCTTATCGGATAAGACCTGCAGCGTCGCGCGCTCCTGGGCCACGTTCGGCAACAGCGCGGAAGCGGCAGCGGCAAAAGCAAGCTGTGTACGCAGGTCCTGCGTGCCGGCACGAAGACCGGCCTCCTGTCCGCCGCCAAAGATGCGCGGGCGCAGCGGCGTGCGGCTCTTAAGGTAGAGCGCGCCGGATGCCACGGGGCCGCCGATCTTGTGCGCGGCAACGGTCATAGCATCGACGCCCAGCTCGGTGACATCGAGCGGAATATGCAAGTACCCTTGGATGGCATCGGTATGAAACAGGGCGCCGGCAGCATGTGCGGCCGCGGCAAGCTCGCGGATGGGCTGCGCCACGCCGGTCTCGTTGTTGGCAACCATGATGCTCACGAGCGCCACGTCGTTGCCGAGCAGTTCGACAAGCGTGGCAGGCTCAATGTAGCCCATGCGGCAGGGCTGCACCAAGTCGACGGTAAAGCCGGCGGCACGCAGCAGCGGCAGGTTGTCCAGAATCGAATCGTGCTCGATGGCCGAAACGATTACACGATCGCGCTTGCGATCGCGCTGACGAGCACCCTCGGCAAGACCGAGCAGCGCCAGCTGGTTGGCCTCGGTGCCGCCGTTGGTAAGGATGATCTCGGACGGGCGAACGCGTGCGCCAAAGCTACGGGCGATCTCGCGACGAGCGACTTCTAGGCGTGCGGCGGCCTTGCGGCCAAGCGAGTGCAGCGAGTTGGGGTTGACGCCGGCAATCTCGCTGTCGTCGTACTCGCGCTGCGCAAGGAGCGCCTCGGCGCGCATGGGCGTCGAGGCGGCATAGTCAAGATTCACGGGTATGCGGTTTTGACCTGCGGTCATAAGGGTTTATGCCTCCTGTGCGGCCTCGTTGCCCAGCTTCTGCAGCAGCGCAACCTCGGCAGCGGGATCTTCGGACTTAAATACGGCGGAGCCGGCCACCAGAACATCGGCACCGGCCTTAACGACCTCGGCGATGTTTTTGGAAGAGATGCCGCCGTCGACCTCGATCATGGGCGACACGCCGTGGCGCTCACACATGGCCTTGAGCTCGTGCAGTTTGGCGATGGTGCCGGGGATAAAGCTCTGGCCGCCAAAGCCGGGGTTCACGCTCATGAGCAGCACCATGTCAACAATGTCGATGATGCTATCGAGCACGCAGACGGGCGTGGCGGGGTTGAGCACCACACCGGCCTTGACGCCGCGCTGCTGCAGATGCGTGAGCGTGCGGTGCAGGTGCGTGGAGGCCTCGTAGTGCACGGTGATCATGTCGGCACCGGCGTCGGCGTACCAATCGACCGTCTCGTCGGGGTTCGACACCATCAGGTGCGCGTCGACCGGCACATCGGTGGAGCGCTTGACGGCCTTAAGGATGTCAACGCCAAAGGTGAGGTTGCCGGTAAAGTGACCGTCCATAACGTCGAAGTGCACAAAGTCGGCGCCGGCGATTTTGTCGAGCTCGCCCTTGAGGTTGGCCATGTCGGCCGAAAGGACGGACGGAGCGATTTTGATGGAACCCATGGTAGAAGCCTTTCTGCGCTAGTCGGTGAGTCCGTAGAACTCTTGAGAAGGGACGCGTTCGGTAAGAATCTCGAGCGCCCTATCCAAAGTAACACCGTTGTAGAGCGTTTGCTCCACGGCAAAGGTGAGCGGAATGTCTACGCCCAGTGAACGGGCAAGTTCGCTGACGCTGCGGGCCGCGACGGCGCCCTCGACCACCATATGCGTGCGCTCCTGATACTCGTCGAGCGACACGCCGTGGGCAAACTCGTAGCCAAAGGTGCGGTTGCGTGAATGCTCCGAGGTGCAGGTGGCAATGAGGTCGCCCATGCCGGCAAGTCCCATACAGGTCATAGCTTGACCGCCGCGGGCGTGCACCAGACGGCTGATCTCGGCCAGACCGCGCGTCATGATAAGGGCAAGCGTGTTGTCGCCTGCGCCCGAGCCGGCGGAGATGCCGCACACGATGGCGATGACATTTTTCATGGCGCCGCAAACCTCGACACCGGTCATGTCTTGCGAGAGGTAGATGCGGAAGGCCGTGGACAGGAGCAGGTCCTTAAAGGTCTCCCCTATCTGCGGATTTTTGCTGGCGATGACGGCGGCAGAAAGTCCGCCGCGGCAGATTTCCTCAGCATGGTTGGGGCCCGAAAGCGCCGCGACACGTGCTTCGTTGCCGATCTCGCTGGCGATGACCTCGCTCATGAGCAGGCCGGACTCGGGCTCAATGCCCTTGGTGAGGCAGAGCACCGGGGTATCGGCGGCGATAAAGGGCGCGGCCTGGTGGCACACGCTGCGAAGGTGCGTCGAAGGAACGGCAAAGATGATGGCCTCGGCGCCGTCGAGTGCCTGCATCAGCTCCGTCGTGGCGAAGACGTTGCAGGGCAGCACGTAGTCCACCAGATAGCGGGGGTTGCGATGCTCACCGTTAATGCCGGCGGCCGTCTGCTCGCTATGGGCCCACATGGTCACGCGCTCGGCTCGCGCTGCAGCAAGGCCCGCGACGGCGGTTCCCCAGGAGCCGGAGCCAATCAGCGCAACATTCATGACTCTCTCCTACTTATCGTCGGGCTCGGTGACGCGCTTGGTAAACGAGAGCTTGGACTCCTTACCCGTCATGAGCTTTTTGATGTTCGCACGATGGGCCCACACCACAGTAATGCCGATCAGCGCCATGCAAAACTTAAGTCCGAGGCTGCTGTACGGAAAGACCGCGCAGGCAGCGATGGGAAGACCGATGGCCGCGGCAAGCGAGCCCACCGACACAAACTTGGTGATGGCGACGGCCACGATAAACATGCCCAGCAGCGACAGGCCAATAGGCCAGTACCAGGCGAGGATGACGCCCAGACCAACTGCGATGCCCTTGCCGCCATGGAAGTTGAGGTAGGGCGAGAAGATATGGCCCCACACGGCTGCCAGGCAGATGACGCCGAGCATCCAGTCGCCGGCGGCACCGGGGGCCATAATGCTCACGGGGAAGCCATAGCCCAAGTCGGCAATGAGCGGACGCGCGATAAGGACGCAGATGGCGCCCTTAAGGCAGTCGAGCAACAGCGTGAGCGCGGCCACCTTGGGGCCGGCCACGCGCAGGGCGTTGGTGGTGCCGATGTTGCCGGAGCCCGCCTTACGAATGTCCGTGTGGTTGAACACGCGGCCCAGGATCAGACCAAACGGAATCGCCCCGATAAAGAACGAGACCACGGCGCAGATGGCGGTCAGAAGAATCGGATTATGCATCCTTTTGCTCCTTCTTCCTAAAGAAGAGTCGAATGGGCGTGCCGGCAAAGTCGAAGGTCGAGCGCATGCGGTTCTCCACGTAGCGCTGGTAGGTGTCGTTGACCAGGTCACTGTGGTTGACGAAGAACGTGAACGTCGGCGGGTTGACGCCCGTCTGGGTCACGTAGTGCATACGCAGGCGGCGCTTGCCGTCCACCACGGTATGACCGAACTCGCGCAGGTCGGTGAGGAACGTGTTGAGGCGTGAGGTACTGATCTTTTGCGAGCGCGTCTTTTCGGCCGCGTCGACCATCGACCAGATCTTCTCGACGCTACGGCCAGTGAGGGCTGAGATGCGCAGGTACTGGGCCCAGGGAGCCATGACGCCCAGACGGCGGTCGACGGTCTCCATGCAGGCCTCGCGCTTGCGGTCATCGTCGAGCAGGTCCCACTTGTTGAGCAGCACCACGATGGCGCAGCCGCGCTCGATGGCAAGACCCATGACCTTCTGGTCCTGCTCGGTAACGCCCACGGAGGCGTCGACGACGAGCAGCGCCACGTCGGCGCGGTCGATGGCGCGCAGGCCGCGGACCATGGAGTAGTACTCGATGTTCTCGTACACGGTGCTCTTCTTGCGAATGCCCGCGGTGTCGACCATGCGGTAGTGCTTGCCGTTGCGCTCCACGACGGTGTCGATGGCGTCGCGCGTCGTGCCGGCAATGTTGGACACGATAGAGCGGTCGGCGCCCAGGATGCGGTTGAACAGCGACGACTTACCGGCGTTGGGACGGCCGATGATGGCGACGTTCAGCGCGTCGGGGAACTCGTCGGCGACTTCGTCCTCTTCCTCAGGAAGCAGGGCCACAATGTCATCGAGCAGGTCGCCCGTGCCATGGCCATGCAGGGCCGAGAGCGGCGTGGGCTCGCCGATACCGAGCGAATAGAACTCCCAGATGCTGTCGTTTTCGCGATCGGGGTTGTCGAGCTTGTTCACCAGCAGAAAGACCGGCTTGTCGCAGCGCTTGAGCATGCGGGCGACCGACTCGTCCTCCTCGGTGACGCCGGTGCGGCCATCGACCACAAACAGGATGACTGCGGCTTCCTCGGCGGCGGCGAGCGCCTGGTCGCGGATGGACGTGGCAAAGACGTCGTCGCTCTTGAGCGGCTCGATACCGCCCGTGTCGACGATGGTGAACTCACGACCGTTCCAATCGGCCGTGTGATACGAGCGGTCGCGCGTGACGCCGCGGGACTCGTGGACGATGGCGTCCGAGGTCTGGGCCAGGCGGTTAACGAGCGTGGACTTGCCCACGTTGGGGCGTCCGACGACGGCGACGATAGGTTTCATCTGCTCTCCTTTAATGGGTAGGGTCAGTGGAATTAGTAGAGTCGGCAGGCACAATGCCAAGGATGTGCTCTAGGGTATCGAGCAGCTCATGCGGCATGGTCGACACCACATGAACCTCGGCGCCGCGACTGGTAAGGCTTGCGAGTAAATCGTCACGATGATACTCGTCAAGCGTCATGCCGTCAGCGTTGAACATGAGCTTAGGCACAAAGAGCATAACCCCCGACAGGTCTTGGGGCAGCTGCTCCAGAATGTCACACGCGACGATGAGGCCGGTCACGTCCACGTTGCCGCCAAAGTAGCGGTTCTTGATGGCTGTGACGGTGCCGCCGAGACCATGCGGCGACTCCACAAAGCGCGCCACGGTGTCGCGCGCGCTGGCGCCGGAGAGGCACAGAAGGCGCTGGTTACGCTCGGCGATGGCCTCGCGGACGCGGGCCAGACGCTCGGCGTCGGTTGCAAGCACGTCGTCGGTCTCGTCCAGATATGAGCGGATCATGCCGATGCCGTCGTAGTACTGCGGGTAGCCGTCGTAAAAGTCAGCCTCGGGAGGATCGATGCCAGCGTCCAGATAGAACTCGTCGCTCATCTGGAAGGTGTGGCGGCCAAAGCGCTCATAGGCGCGGTCCTGGAAGGGCCTGATCATCGCGATGGTCTCGCGCGCCAGCTCGGGCTTGTCGCTGTAGGACCAGCTAAAGCGGTTTTGATGCTTGGTAAAACCGAGCGGCACAATGCCCAGGCTGGTGATTTGCTCGTGCTCCTCGCAAAAGCGCAGGGTCTTTTCCAGCTCCTCGCCGTCGTTCATGCCGGGGCACAACACGATCTGCGCGTGAATCTCGATGCCGGCGGCCATGATGGTCTCGAGCACGTCCATGCCTCGCTGGGCGTTGCGGCCCATCATGCGGCGGCGGACGTCGGGGCTCACGGCGTGGACTGACACGTTCATGGGGCTCATGTTGCGCTGGATGACGTTTTGCACGTCCTCGTCGGTGAGGTTCGTGAGCGTGACAAAGTTGCCCTGCAAAAAGCTCAGGCGATAGTCGTCGTCGCGAATATAGAGCGTGGAGCGGCCGCCCTTGGGGAGCATCGTCATAAAGCAGAACACGCAGGCGTTCACACAGGTGCGCATGCCATCGAAGATAGGGCCATCGAACTCAAGGCCCCAGTCCTCTCCCGGGAAGCGGTCGAGCTCGACGAAGGTGACGGTGTTGTCGCGCGGATCGAAAACCTCCAGGTCGACGGTATCATCGTCGGCCTCCCAGAGCCACACAATCATGTCGGTAAGCTTCTCGCCATTGACCGTGAGCACGCGCATGCCCGGCTCGATACCCACATCCCACGCGGGCGATTCGGGACGCACGTTCTTAACGAGCGCGCCCTCACCCGGCTCGGGGTCGCGGCTGCGCCCGTAATCGGCCACCTCGGCGGCGTATGCGGGTACGGTCTGGTCCATGATTAGCGGCAAAGCTCCTTGATGCGCTCGACGGCGCGCTCGATGTGTTCTTGCGGGGTGGAGGCTCCAGCGGTGATGCCGATGTGATGAGCGTCGGTAAACCACGCGGCCTGGAGCTCGGAAGCTTCCTCGATGTGATACGTGCGCTCGCAGGCATCGGCACAAATCTGCGCCAGGCGGCGGGTGTTGCCCGAGTTCTTGCCACCCACGACGACCATGCAATCACAGCGTTTGGCAAGTGATGCGGCTGCCTGCTGGCGCTCGCTCGTGGCGGCGCAGATGGTGTTGATCACACGCAGCTCCTGCACGCGCGGGGTGATAGCGGCCACGACCTCGGCGAGGTTCTGCGCGGTCTGGGTGGTCTGCACAACCAGACCCACCTTGCCCTTGAGCGATAGGGCATCGGCGTCGGCGGCACAGCTCACGACCTGCGCGTCATTGCCGGCGTGGCCCAGAATACCCTCGACCTCTGGGTGGCCCGGCTCGCCCACGACGATCACGCGGTAGCCTTCGCGCACCAGGCGCTCGGCCGCCACATGGACCTTCTTCACGTAGGGGCAGGTGGCGTCGACCACGGTAAGGTCGCGCTTGCGGGCAGCATCGATCACCTGCGGCACCACGCCGTGGGCGCGGATAATCACGGTGCCGGTTGCGGCGTCATCCAGGGTTTCGGCCAAGCCAACGCCCGCCTGAGCGAGCTCGCGTACCACGATGGGGTTATGGATAAGCGGACCCAAGGTATGAACCTGAGTGCACTCCCCTGCCTGCGGCGCGGCGGCCAGCGCCATATCGAGCGCACGCTGTACGCCATAGCAAGTGCCGGCGTGGGCGGCGATCTCGATGGAAGGCGCGGTGGCCTGGTCGGACGCAGTCGCGGCAGTGTTCGTCACGTTCTCGCTCATGGCTAGAACCTGCCCGGATGCTCGGCGCATAGCTCGTCTCGCATGGCGTAGACGCGGCTCATGGCCTCGGACTCAAACCATTCCAGGCGCTCCGTGCGCTTAAGCCCGGCCGGTGCGTCGGAAAGCGAGACGGCCTTGCCGGCGCGGATCCAGCACTTCTTGGGACGCATGATCTTTTTGTCCGAGGGCGTGATGTCGGACCAGCCGCAGATGGCGAGCGGGTTAACGGGCGCCTTGCCCATCTGAGCGATGAGCGCAAAACCGCCGTGGACCTCGGGCTTGATCTCGCGCGAGCGGATGCGCGTGCCCTCGGGGAAGATCAGAACGTCCTCGCCGCGCTGCAGCGCATGCTGGGCGGCGCGCAGGCACTTCATATCTGCAGTACCACGCTCCACGGGGATGCCGCCTACGCGGCTAAAGGCCCAGCGCACAATCTTGCTCTTGGCGAACTCGGACTTAAAGATGGGACGAATGCGGCGCCCCCCAAAGAACAGCGCCGTCTCCACGGCCAAGAGCTCGGCCATCGAGGTGTGGTTGCAGATGACTACGCTTCCGCGGCCGTCCTGGCGCTCAAACAGCAGATCGGCATCCTCTACCTTCCAGCGCCACATGAGCTTGGAGAAAGCCCAAAGGATTGCCATGACCACGAAGACGGTGCCGCGGATGAGCGCGGGAAACTCGGCATACGGGGCGTTGTAATAGTCCTCGGGCGTCTGTTTAAACAGGCGCATGGGCTACCTCCTTTGGTTGATGAGGTCCTCGATAATGCGGACGACCTCGTCGATGGTGTGGGCGGTGGAGTCGACGTGCACGGCGTCCTCGGCGGGCACGAGCGGGGCGACCTCGCGGTTGCTGTCGAGCTTGTCGCGCTGCTTAAGGGCGTCGAGCGTCTCGTCGACCTCGGTCTCGAGCTGCTCGGTGGTGAGCGGCTGCGCATCGTTTTGGTGGCGCTGCAGCACGCGGCGACGGGCGCGCTCGCGCGGGTCGGCAGTCAGGAAGATTTTTACCTGAGCGTTGGGGAACACGACGGTTCCGATGTCGCGACCCTCGGCGACGATATCGCGGTCCTCGGCGGCGCGGCGCTGGTGGATGAGCATGGCTGCGCGCACCCCCGGATAGGCCGAGACCTTGGACACGTTGGCGTCGACCTGCGGGGTGCGGATGGCGGCCGAAGCGTCCTGGCCGTCAATGGTCAGGCGCGTGTCCTCACCGGTGCCGTTGGTAAAGCGGATTTTGATCTGCTCGGCGAGGGCGTCGATGGCCGCCTCGTCGTCCAGATCGATGCCGCGGTCGAGCGCGGCGAAGGTGACGGCGCGATACATGGCGCCCGTGTCGAGCTTGTTAAAGCCCAGCTGGCGGGCGATCTCCTTGGCGATGGTGGACTTGCCGGAACCGGCGGGGCCGTCGATGGCGACGATCATGCAATGCTTCCTTTCGATGGTTGACGTGCTGGTATGGTTCGCGGGCGTTGGGGCGCGGCTTGTTGCCTAGCCCGTGTAGCGCTCGCGATAGGTGTTGCGCTTGGGTGCGGAGCCGTGGCTGCCGTGGTGACGCGTGCGGCTGGCGGGCGTGTTTTGAGGCTTGCTGCCGTTGCGCTTGGCGCTCGCCTGCTTGGGCGGTATACCGCCGTCCTTGAGAATCTGCACCTCGCGGTCGGTGAGCTCGCGCCACGAGCCCTTGGCCACGTCCTTGAGCTCCAGGCCGGCAAAGTTGCAGCGATGCAGACGGATTACCGGATGGTGAATCTTGCCCAGCATGCGCTTGACCTGGTTCTTGCGACCCTCGCGGATGATGACCTCCACGGCACTGGTGCCGGGCTTGACGCCCTGCGGTGCCACGGCTTCGGCCTCGCGTGCGGTTATGACGCGGCAGATCGCCGGCTGGCATAGGCCGTCGTCAAGCTCGATGCCACGACGCAGCGGCTCAAGATCTCGTTCGGACAAGTCTCCGTCCACCAGCGCCTGGTAGGTCTTGTAGACATGCTTGCTGGGGTGCAGCAGGTCCTGAGACAGGTCGCCGTCGGTGGTAAAGAGCAAAAGGCCCGTTGTGTCGCGGTCCAGACGACCCACCGGAAAGAGCCCCGGAAAGCGGTCGCGGGGGACCAGGTCAGCCACGCAAGGGCGCTCCTGCGGATCGCTCATGGTGGTGAGGTAGCCGGTCGGCTTGTAGAGCATCAGGTACACGGCGCCCTGGTTGAGCTTGACGGGCATGCCGTCGACCTCGATGTGATCGCGGTCGACATCTACCTTGGTGCCCAGCTCGGTCGCGACCTGGCCGTTGACGGTCACGCGGCCGGTGGTCATCAGGTCCTCCGAGCCGCGGCGGCTCGCCACGCCCGCACGCGCCAAAAAGCGCTGCAGGCGCATGGTATGCGGATAGACGGGCTGGGCGTCGGTTGCGGGTGCTGCGTTGCCCATGGCGCGCGTCCCCCCTGTTTCACTATTCCTCGTCATGCAAATCCTCCGAGGTCGCGTCGACGTCCAGGGTGCCCTCATCTTCGACTGCCTCAACATCTTCAACATCGGTATCGAGCAGTTCGCGCTCTTCGTCCAGGTCCTCGGCCTGCTCCTCGAGCGTGGACTGAATACTGCGGCCGCTCAGGCGCTCACGGATAAACTGGCGCGACTGCTCGTCGGGGGCAAACTGCTCCAGATCGGGCAGGTCGCGGGTGGAGCGCAGGCCGAACTTTTCCAAGAAGGCGTTGGTCGTGCCGTAGATGATGGCCTGACCGCGCTGGGGGTCGCGGCCGAGCTCGCGCACCAGGCCCTTGTCCACGAGCGACGCGATGACGCCGTCGGAATTGACGCCGCGGATGCCCTTGACCACCTCGCGGGTCACGGGCTGGTGGTATGCGATGACGGCCAGGGTCTCGAGTGCCGCCTGCGACAGCTTTTGCGTGTCCCAGGTCAACACATAGGCCTCGACCACGTCGTGGTAAGCGGGGTGCGTAAACAGGCGCCAGCCGCCGGCGACCTCGCGCAGCTGAAAGCCGCGGTTGGTCTCCTCGTACTCAACCTTGAGCTCGGCGAGCAGCGACGCGCACTCGCCGGGGGCGATATCCAGTGCGCCGGCCAGCGCGGGCGCACTTACCGGGTCGCTCGACACCAGCAGTAGCGCCTCAAGAGCGCCTTTGAGGCTGTTTGCCTCCAGCGTGGAAAGGTTCGACATGGTTGCGGCTCCTATTCGGTGAGCTCGGGGCCCTCACCGGGCACGTACGCCTCGGCGCCCTCGACGCGGTTGATGCAGATGGTTCCAAAGATCTCGTCCTGGCTCAGCGTAAGCGAGCCGCGCTTGGCGAGTTCGAGCATGGCCAGGAAAGTGACGACGAGCTGCTCGGTCGTGGCGTCGCCGTCCAGCAGCTCGCGGAAGGTGCAGGTTTGGTGCGCCATGGTAAAGCGGTCGACCGAGGCTACCGTCAGGTCGAGCGGCACGCGATGCGGCGCCACGTGCTCGGCCTCCAGCAGGAAGGTTTGGCGCTTACCGTCCAAGTCGGCGCAGATGACGGCCAGGCCGCGCAGGGTAATGCCGGCCAGGTAGTCGGGCATGAGACCCAAAAACTCGGGGTCGGGTCCGGCCACGCGCGGATGCATGCGGCTCTCAGCCTGCATGCGCGCGCCAAGGGCTGCCGCCGCGCCCTTAAACTGCTTATAGGCGATCAGGCGCTGAATCAGGACCTCGCGCAGGGCGTCGCCGTCAAGCGCGCTAAGCTCATCGAGGTCTTCGTCGAACTCGTCATCGTCGTCGGCTTTGCGCGGGGCCTCCTGCGGTACCAGAGAGGCGGCTTTGATGTCCAAAAGGGTTGCCGCGACCAGCAAAAAGTCGCTCGCCACGTCCAGGTCCAGCGCCTCGATGCGCTCGGCCTCGGCAAGGTACTGCTCGGCCACCTCGCTGATAGAGATGGCGCCGATATCTACTTTTTGGCGGGTTACCAGCTGCAGCAGCAGGTCGAACGGTCCGCTGTAGACCTGCGTCGACACGCGATACGACATCTTCGACCTCCTTTGACGGCGCCTTCGCGGCGCGGTTTGGGTGCATGTTACAACCGCTTTGCACGGTCGACCTGTAAGTTTACCTTAGATGCCGGCGATTGCGAAGTTGAGCAGCTGCTCAGCAAGCGGATACACGGTAACGTCGAAATAGCGGCCGATTACATCGATGC
This sequence comes from uncultured Collinsella sp., assembly GCA_958427145.1. GTDB lineage: Bacteria > Actinomycetota > Coriobacteriia > Coriobacteriales > Coriobacteriaceae > Collinsella. The sequence continues at coordinate 3,010 of CAUAAZ010000002.1, read as the reverse complement.
CGGTCCACATAGGCAGCAGGTATAGAACCAGGATGAGTATGGGCATAGCGTATTGCTGCAGGCGGTAATAGTTGTTGAGCGCCTTGCCTTTGAGGAACGGCACGATGATCGACGAGCCGTCGAGCGGCGGGATCGGGATGAGGTTAAAGAACGCGAGCGACAGGTTGACCACGATAAACGTGGCGCCGAAGTTCATGATCTGTGACGCTACGGCAAAGGACATGCTAGTGTAGAGGTTGCCGTACGTTGCGTGCATGAGGGCGGCCGCGAGGCACGCGAGGGCGATGTTCGATGCGGGGCCGGCCACGCTCACCAGGACCTCGTCGCGCTTGGGGTGCTTGAGGTTGTTGAGGTAGACGGGCACGGGCTTGGCAAAGGCGAACACCGGGCCGCCGGCGGCGAGCATCAGTAGAGGCAGGAGAATGGTGCCAAACGGGTCGATGTGGTTGAGCGGGTTGAGCGAGACGCGTCCGCGCGAACGGGCCGTCTTATCGCCGAGTGCCCAGGCCGCGGCGGCGTGCGCACTCTCGTGGATCACGATACCCACGATGACGGCGACGGCGCTGGCTAGAAGGCTCATGATGTAGCTGCTGGACATGGCGCTCCCCTAGCGGACGCGGCGCGAGGCGCGCGTGAGCAGGTAGTCGGCCACAAACAGGATGACGGCCACGATGGCGTAATCCAGGCGGAACACGCCGCCAAAGGGCGAGGTGATGACGCCGTAGCCGGCGATGGCGCTCGGCAGCGCGCGCGAAAGCTCAACGACAAAACCCACGATCTGCAGCTTGGCGGTGAGGCCGCTAAAGCACAGCAGCACGGTCATCGCGCTCATAAAGATGCCGCAGATGCGACAAGCGATGGCGATGATGCTCATCGCCACGGCAGCGGCCTTACGAGAGTTCACGCGCGGTCTCCTCTTCGATCTGGGTGGAAAGCTCCAGCCATTCGTCCTCGAGCTTGGGCAGCTCCTGCTTAAGGCCGTTATATTCCCCCAGCGCGGCGTTGAACTTATCCTGATCGGCATAAAGCTCTTCGCTTGCCATCAATTCCATAAGCTCGTCATAGCGGGCGCGCTTTTTGTCGAGCTCCGTCTCGATCTTCTTGAGCTGGTTGCGCACGCCCTTGAGCTTTTTGTTGAGCGCAGCACGGGCCTGGGCCTCGGCACGCTTTTGCTCCTTGGTCTTCTTGCCCTCGGCCGGCTTGGGAGCGGCGGCGGGCGCATCGGGCTGGGCCGCGGTGACTTTGGCGGACTTGCCCGCCGCCGGCGCACTCTCCCCTGCTGCCTCGGCGGCGGCGCGTGCCGCGAGGTCCTCGCGCTTGTAGAGGTAGTAGTCGTAGTCGCCGTCGTAGACAGTGACCTTACCGTCGCGGATGTCGATGATGCGGTTGGCCACGGCGCGTACCAGGTGCTCGTCGTGGCTGATCAGCACGATGGTTCCGGGGAAGTTTTGCAAGGCGTTCTCGAGCATGTCCACCGAGTCGATGTCAAGGTGGTTGGTGGGCTCGTCCAGGCACAGGAGCGCCTCGGGGGCCACGAGCATTTTGGCTAGGGCCAGACGCGCTTTTTCGCCTCCGGAGAGGACGCGAACCTGCTTTTCGATGGAATCGTTGTCGCTAAACAGGAAGGCGCCCAGCAGGCTGCGCTGCTGCGGCACGGTCCACTTGGGCGTGACGGTGTCGATCTCTTGCAGGACGGTATTGGACTCGGTCATGCCCTCGAGTGCGTGCTGGGCGTAGTAGGCCACGCCCACGTTGGTGCCCAGGTCCCGGGTGCCGGTGGTGGGCGGCTCCAGGCCGGCGAGGATCTTCATGAGCGTGGACTTGCCGGCGCCGTTGGGGCCGACGAGCGCCACGTGCTCGCCGCGGTAGAGTTTGAGGTCGATGTCGCTGTAGATGTGCTTGTCGCCGTAGGACTTGGATACGCCCTCCAGGTCCACGACCATGTCGCCCGAGCGCGGCGGGTCGGGGAACTTAAAGTCGATGTGCTTGTGGCCTTCGGGCAGGATGACAAGTTCCTTTTTGATCTGCTCGATTTTGCGGATGCGCTCCTGCGCCTGGGCGGCCTTGGTGGGCTTGTAGCGGAACTTGTCGACGAAGACCTGCATGTGGGCGATGTCGCGCTCCTGCGCGGCGCGCTTGGCGCGCATCTGCTCCAGATTGTCCTCGCGTTGCTTGAGGTAGCTGCTGTAGTTGCCGGTGTAGGTGGTTACGCGACGGTTTTCGAGTGCGGCGACGTGGTCGACGCAGGCGTCCATGAAGGCGCGGTCGTGGCTGACGATGAGCACGGCGCCGTCGTAGTTGGCGATAAAGCCGCGCAGCCACTGGACGCTTTCGAGGTCCAGGTGGTTGGTGGGCTCGTCGAGCAGCAGCAGGTCGGGGTGGCGCAGGAAGAGCTTAGCAAGTGCGATGCGCATCTGCCAGCCGCCCGAGAACTCGGAGCACGGGCGCTCAAAGTCGGCGACCTTAAAGCCCAGGCCGGACAGGATCTTGCGAGCGTTGGTCTCGAGCTCGTAGCCGCCCAGGTGCTCAAAGCGGTCCTGGACCTGGCCGTACTCGTTGAGGAGCGCGTTGACGTCCTTCCCCTGTTCGGAGAGCTCGGTGATCTGGGCCTGCAGCTCGTTGGCGCGCTCGCCCATGCGGCGGATTTCCTTGGCGGCGGCCATGACCTCGGCAAGGATGGTGGTGTCCTTTTGCTCCAGATTAGTTTCCTGCTCTAGGTAGCCTACCCGGCAGTCCTTGGCGTACTGGACCTGGCCGGCGTCGGGGCTGTCGATGCCCATGATGATCTTGAGCATGGTGGTTTTGCCGGCGCCGTTGGGTCCCACGAGCGCAAAGCGCTCGCCGGGGTTGATCTGGAAGGACGCGCCGCTAAAGAGGACGCGTGCGCCGAAGCTTTTTTCGATCTTGTCGACCAGGAGGATCATGGTGCCGCCTTTGACCTTGTGTGCCTATATGAAAAAAAGGCCCCAACTTGCGTTGGAGCCTCATTCAATGCTCGGGTGGAGACGAG
>CAUAAZ010000001.1 GCA_958427145.1 uncultured Collinsella sp. | reverse complement strand
GTGGACCGCAGGCTCTATTCCGTTGAGTTCGGAGAACTTGAGGAAAAAGTGGCTGATGACGCGTCGAGCAGCCGCTCCCAACGTAAAGTACGTTGGGAGCGGCTGCTGAGGGGCGGTCCCAATGCCGCTCGCACCGCAAGGCCGAACCTCTTCTATCCCATCTATATCGATGAGGAGACCGCGAGAATTAAGGAGCTCGGCGCTTCTCTCCCCCTTGAACAAGACTGGACAAAGATACCGACAAAAACGGGTCTCAGGGCAGTTTGGCCTATTAGGACCGATGGCCGAGAGGCGACTTGGAGAATCTCCCAGAATGCTCTACAGGCCAAGCTTGATCGCGGGTGCGCAAAAGTAGGTGAGTACAACAAAAAGAGTGATCGGTACTCCCTCCTTTACCTAGGAGATTCCCAAGAGGAGCGTCTCAAGAATGGAGAAATTAAACTCATCGGCAAGGCTGAGGATGGGTCCTTGCTTCTCGAAGAGCAGGGAGAGCGCTCTGCCATTCCAACAACTGTTTGGAGTGGCACGCAGTTCTCTGCCGGTGAATACGGGAGCCGATATATCAAAAAGTTCATCGGCGATAGGAGCTTCACATTTCCAAAGTCCCTTTATGCGACCGAGCTCTCAATCGCTTCCGTTGTTGCCGACAAGCCCGACGCCCTTGTAGTCGATTTCTTCTCAGGATCGGGCACCACGGCACATGCCGTCATGCGCTTGAACCATCAGGACGGCGGGCGCAGGCGCTCCATCAGCGTAACGAATAACGAGGTCTCCGAGGACGAATCCAAAAAGCTCACCAAGCGCGGTCTTCGCCAGGGCGACCCCGAATGGGAGGCGCTGGGCATCTGCCAGTACGTTACCAAACCACGCGTTACGGCGGCCATCACGGGCAAGACGCCCGAGGGCGATTCCATCAAGGGTGACTACAAGTTCACCGACGAGTTCCCCATGGCCGACGGCTTCGAGGAAAACGCCGTCTTCTTTGACCTCACCTACGAAGACCCGGACGCCGTCGAGCTGGGCGTGGCCTTCGAGGAGATCGCGCCCCTGCTCTGGCTGCGCGCTGGTTCGCGTGGCAGCATCATCAAGCACGAGCAGCCGGGCTTTGCCATGGCCGACGCCTACGCCGTCCTCTTCGACTTTGCTTCGGTCGGCGCTTTCATAGACGCCGTCAAGCAGAATGCCAGCATAGGGTGCGCCTATGTGATCACGGACGACACGGCTCGATACGCCTCCGTCAAGGCACAACTGCCTGGGCTCGACGTCGTCCGCCTGTACGAGAACTACCTGCAATCGTTCAAGATTGCCGCCGAGGATGCGGTGAGGTAAACATGAGAGTCGAACTTAAGGATTTCCAAGCCGGTGCGGTCGCGACCCTGGCGAACAAGTTGCAGTCGATGCGCCGACGCTACGAGCAGGACGGCGAGCTGTCCTCGATATGCCTCGCATCTCCCACGGGGTCGGGCAAAACGGTCATGTGCGCAGCGACGATCGAAGCGCTCTTCTTCGGAGACGACGATCTGAGCCTCATGCCCGACGAGAATGCCGTCGTTCTTTGGCTCTCGGATTCCCCGAGCCTGAACGAGCAGACGAGCGTGCGTTTCTCAAACGTGGCGGACAAGCTGGCAGACAGCATCCTTGACAGGCGCCACCTGGTCACAATTACCAACGACTTCGGAGCCGCGCACGACATTCTCGAGCCGCGCCACGTCTATTTCCTCAGCAAGGACCTACTCAGTAAGAACGGCCTGCTCACCAAGGGTAGTGAGGCCAACTCCGGCCGCGTGTTCTGGGACATCCTTGACCGCACCATCAGGGACCCGGAGCGTAACCTCTATCTGTTCATAGACGAGGCCCATCGCGGTCTGGGGGCAAATGCCTCGAGCGAGCGCGGCACCGCGACGATCTACGCCAGCCTCATTGATGGGCTCGACGGCCGTGCAGCGATGCCCATCGTCGTCGGGGTCTCTGCCACGCCGCAGAGGTTCGAGGCGGCCATGGACCAGCGCGCCGATCGCGTACGTATGCCAAAGGTCGCTGTGACCCCTCGCGAGGTCCAGGAGTCAGGTCTGCTCAAGGACATCATCGAGTTGCGCGTGCCAGAGAAGGACGACCCGGTCGAGCACCAGTACCTCACTATGGCGTGCGAGCGCTATGCCCTGACTTGCCACGAATGGGGCGAGTACTGTGCCCGTGAGGGCGAGAGCCCCGTCAACCCGCTGCTGCTCATCCAAGCGGCGGACAACGTGAGCAACTCGGCCCTGGCTGAGATGTGCGACCAGATCACGGGCCTGGTCCCCGGCCTTTCCGAGGCGATGTCGTTCGCCAACGTCTTCGGCGAGCATAAGGACATCGCGGCGGGAAAATACCTTATTCCCTATGTCGAACCCGAGTTCGTTCAGGACACCTCGCGCATTCGCGTGCTCTTCGCCAAGGAGGCTGTCTCCAACGGATGGGACTGCCCGCGAGCGGAGGTCATCTTCTCGCAGCGCAGGCGTTCGGACTCGACCTATATCGCACAGCTCGTGGGACGTATGGTACGCACTCCACTTGCGCGGCGCATCGAATCCGATGATCTTTTGAACTCCGTCGCCTGCTACCTGCCCCAGTTCAATCCCGAGAGCACTCAGGACGTGGTCGACTACCTCATGGGCCGCAAGGACGACATGGGCGAGAGCTCCATCGGCAAGCAGAACATCGTTCTCAACCCCGTGACTATCACGGCGGCTGTGCCCAAGTCCGAAGCCGACTACCAACAGGAGCTCAAGGCGTACGAGGAGAACGAGAAGGCCATCGAGGCGGCGCGGCGGGCACAGCCCGGCTACCAGGCGCCGCTTGCCGGCATCGCGATTCAGGAGCCGTTGGACATGCAGGGAACGCAGCCCTCGCTTGCCTCGGCGGTCAGGCCCGTCGACGTCCCGGCGCCAGAAGCGGAGCTGACGCCTCAGCCCACAACGGGCAACTACGTTGCAACGCCTGCCCCGCAGCAACCTGCGACTCCTGAGCCAAGTTCCGCACAGACCGAGCCGACCCAGCCCGTCTCGGTCGTAAAACTTGTGCCCATGGCAAAGCCCAAGCCGCCCACCAAGCGCGAGCAGTCTTTCACGCACCAGGAGTGGCAGGGCATCCGCACAGCCTTCGATTCCATCCCCGTCCAGCGCATTCCGAAGAAGGCCAGGAACGAATTCCAAAGCCTGGTTAAGACGGCGACTCTGCTTGTCGAGACTGGCCTCGATGTCAATGCCGCAGCCGACGTGAAAAAACAGTTCGTCCAGAAGCTCAAGGGATACATCGTTGCTAACGAGGACGAGTACCGCGAAACCAAACACGACGTAGAGGTTGCCGAGACCGTCAAGATCACGCTCGACAAGCTCAACGAGACCGAGGACCAGGAGCAGGAGGAGGCCCGCACGGACGCCGAGGGTCTCAGAAAGGCCGCCCGCGACGCCGACATGCATTTCACTAAGGAGTTTGCGAATGAGTATCGTCGCGCCAACTTCAAGGAGCTTGGGCGGCCCGAGTGCGACCTGCGCCTTGCCGCAGCGGTTCGCACGCAGGCTATCGTTGATGCGCTCGAGGGCTGGGCGGCTCAATGCCGAAAGGGATACTTCGATAAGGTCGATGGATCTGGCGATTATGACTACCTAAACGACGTGGCAAAGCAGCGCTACGACGAGCTGGCCCGTGAAACCGAGGGCAAGCGTCTCACAAAGATAGAGTGGCCCACGTCTACCAGCACGTCGGACGACTTCGCTAAGTATCCGTGCCATATCGTGCAGAAAGAGGACGGCCTCTGCCCGCTCGACCTGAACCCGGCGGAAGACTATATCGTTAGGAACGAATTGGCAAAGAATCGCACGGTTGCCTTCTATCGCAATCCGTCGGGCAGCATGTCTGCCAAGGCGTTTTCGATTCCGTACATGTCTTCGGTGGGACGCAAGGCCCTGCACCCGGACTTCCTCTTCTTCGTGAAGGATGCAGAGGGCGTCATCAGGCCGTCCATCGTCGACCCCCACGGCGAGTTCCTCGGCGACACGCTGGCAAAGCTCAGAGGTTACGTGACCTACTTGCGCGAGTATCCCGACGTGTTCAAGCAGGTGCTCTTTGTCGGTGATATGGGCGAGGGCGTGTACAAGGTGCTCAACCTCCTGCGCTCCGAGGTCCAGGATGCCGTTATGGCCTACAGCGATGTCGACTGTAAGGCGCTCTTCTACGGTTCCTTCGCAAACGACTACCACTAGTATCGTCGGGATTTTGCCCAGCGGGCGTCTCGGATCATATACCAGAACCGAATTAGTAAGGCTTGCTAAGGCGGCCGTCCGTTAGGGGCGGCCGCCTCTCTTCAGTCTTGACCCATGATCTCCAACGTTTCGGCGGCATTCGCCGGTCATGACCTCGTATCCGTTACGTGGGTGGCACCTCCGCTACGCCGCGTCAAGGGGCCCATGAGACCCCGCACAAACCTCCGCTCCGCTCCGGTTGGTGGAGGTCGTCATGGACTCCCTTGACCCGTCTTCGCTCCGGTGCGGCTTTGCAGGGAGCAAAGCCGACGACGACGCGCGGCGTCGCCATTCGGCTTTGCCCGCAAGGGCGAGATGTTCAGGGCAGCGTGCCCGGAAACGGAGGAAGACATGCAGGAGCTGATGACGAGGGAGATTGCGGAGGGGCTACCGAGGCTCTACGAGCAGGACGGGGCGGAGGACCCCACGGTCTACGTCCACTACTTCTCGTGCGTGAACGGATGGGACTGGTGGCTGCTCGAGTTCGACGGAACGGACGAGGCGTTCGGCCTCGTCGAGGGCTACGACGACGAGCTCGGCTACTTCAGCATCAAGGAGATGGCCGAGCTGAACCGCCAGATGGGATTCGCCGCCGTCGAGCGCGACGAGCGCTTCTCCCCGAAACCGCTCAGCGCCGTCAGGAGGAGGTAACTCCATGGGGATGTTCGAGTGCAGCGCCGTAGGTTGCTCGGACGAGGTTCCGGGCGAGGGAAACGGGCTGACGGTCGTCGTTGAGTACGAGACGGACCTCGAGGGAGGGGCGTATGAGGTGGGCGTCGCGCCGGAAGGGTCGCCCGGGCTCGAGCGTCTCGTCTCAGAGGCGCGCGGCGAGGCCGATGCCCTGGTGGGGGATGAGGGCGGATGGGCCGCCGTCCGCATCGGGCGCGGCGACGTGGAAAGCGTCGACTGCGAGAGCGGCCGGACCGTGTACATCGCCGGAGGGGAGTGAGTTGCATCAACAGGGCGTGGGCGCGCCAATGGCACGCCCACGCCGGTTTTCCGGGGATGTCTCGCGCCATCCCCGCACCCCTGCGCGCCAAGGGGCTGCTGCCCCTTGGAACCTTGCTTAAGGAAACTCGAGGGTGCGTGACGAGTTTTGGGATTTATGCGTTTGCCGTCGATGGGCTCCTGTCCGGCATATACACGCTCTGACCCGGAATCCGGTGGCGGGGGGCTATTTCGTGGCACCGCAGGAAGAGCACTTATATCCAGTGGTCACGGTCTCGTCCCATGCCGCGCTCACCTGCACCTGCTCGTCATAGGCCGCTTGGTCGGTCACGGTTTCATAATACCCCTGCTTTACAGTCACATAGGTAGAGTGATAGCTTCCGCAATTACCACCATTCATAAGAGAGTTGTTAATATGCCCCCAAGGGTCAGACGTGATATCCGCACCGCACTGATTGCAGATGTAGTGCTCCTCCGTCACTGCGTCATGCCACACCTGATGTGTCACCGCATCATGATGGACGGTCTTATACTGCGCGTCGTGATGGACAGTCTTGGTCTGGGCAACCCAGTTGTGCCGATGGGAGACGGCTCCCTGCGCGGAGGAGTTTCCCGATCCTGATCCGCCGGAGTCCTTACCGCTCTTCCCGGACGACGGGACGTTCGAGCCGTTACCCGTCGTCCTACTCTCGTTCGCAGCGGCTTCCCCAGCCTGGGCGTCTTCGGTCGTCGGTCCGGAGACTTCGTTCATGTCGCCTCGCGCGACGGAGCTCGTCTCATTGTCTTCTTCGGTTGTTCCCGCGGCTTCTCCCTGCATGGACGCAGCCGAATTGCCTTCGTCTTTATTTCCCATGGGCATGGCGTGCGGCCAGGCGAGAGCGAGGATTGCGACGAGCAGGACGGCCGCCGTCGCTATCGCCTTCCTCTTCGACTTCGCTTGCGTGATGATTGCCGCCACGAGTCGCCTGTTTCCGCATGGTTCGGTGCCCCTGTCGCGCCTACTCTCCATTGACGAACACCACCGCGCTCCACTCGGAGGAAAGGGTTAGCGTGAGGGAGCCCCTGCGGTCGGACAGCTTAAAGTTTGTCGCCTCGCCCCCGACGGTCATCGTCCCCTCGTAGATTAAGGGTCGCGGCGACGATCCGTCCGAGCTCACCCACTGGGAGGTCACGTCGAGCTCGTATTCGCCGGAATGGTCCGAGGCGAGCCATGAGCTCTCGCGCGGGGCGTCGGTGTAAGAGCCCTTCCTCTGGTATTCGCCCTTCGTGAATGCGAGCGAGCCGTCGTCGAACCAGAGCGTCTCTGCGACGGTTTGGGTCGAGGGCGGGTTCTTCACCGACCAGGTGGCACTCTCCAGTGTGTCTCTCACCCTGTCGGGCGTGGCCGCCGTGTATTCGTCGTAGTAGGACTTTGCCGCCGACTCGTCCTCGAAGTACCTCTCGCCGTAGTCTTCGCACCCCAAGGGCACGTAGCTCCCGTCGTCCTGCCTCACGAGCGTAACGGTGCCTAGCTGCGAGGAGGACAGAACCACATCGTCGCCCTCGGCTTCCCAATCGCCGCTGAGCTCCTGGGAGCCGACATAGTGCCAGGTGCTCTCTTCGAACTTGATCGTCGACGCGGATCCGGGCTTGTTCGCGCACACCTTGCCAAGGGCCACGCTGCCGCAAACCGAGTAGTAGTAGAGGGTCTTGCCGCTGATGCTGCTCTTGCCGCACCCGGCGAGCCCGAGCGAGCCCATGACGGCGAGGGGTCCCGCTGCGAGAAACGCCCTCCTAGAGATTTCAATGTTCATCGTGCTTCCTCCCAGATTGAAATCCCCTGATTCCCGTATTGTATTTCAAATTATCACTTATATAGGTGTGACTTATATAGAACAGGGCCGAATCATTGACACCGACGGTAAGGAGGTGCCGATGACTCAACTGGGCCCCAAGATGCGCGTGGGGCTTCGCGTCAAGGAATTGAGGGCCGGGCTCGGCGTGAGCCAAGAGGCCTTCGCATATTCCATCGAGATGTCGCGCACCTATTTCGCCGAAGTCGAGACCGGCAAGCGCAACGTCTCCATCGAGAATATCGAGCGCATCGCAGGCGGGCTCGGCGTCTCCTTGAGAGAGTTTTTCGATTCAGACCTGTTCGATGGCTAGCTCGGCTGCCGGCTTCTGGCGTCATTTTTCGGCGCTATGGCTCGAATGCTACGCATCGCTTTGGATTCGGTTTTCCGCCACGAAGTGGCGGTGCAGGATAAGGCTCCACTACGTTTCGCCGAAGGCGAACGGCGCAACTCGGCGAGCCGAGTTCGAATGCGCAGGTCAAAGCCTGAGCGGTGCATCAAAAGGGCCCGCGCCCGCGCGTAGTGCACGGGTGCGGGCGCGTAGTCTTATGGGACGTTCTTGCTGGTAACGGGCGATTATGGGGGGCTAGAACCCCTCGGGAACGTAGCTGTCGGCCGCTTTCCGCCCCGCCGCTGCGATGTTGTTTACAACGATGCCATTCCATACCCTCGGTACCTCCTTGTTTCGCATTCTGCGAGAAGCGATGGACCGCTCCATAAGCGTGCGCTCGGCCTCGGGCGATGTCATGCCGAGCATGCCGCCCACAAACGTTTCGGTAACGTCTCGGCTGGGGAAGGCCATAGGTACGCCGTCGTGGATCACGAGCGCGCCTGTTTCGCGGCCCGTCCAGCGCTGGATCTCGTCTGGAGTTATGAGGGGCCTGCGCACGAGGCCCTCGCTCGTTCCCGTCGAGCCAGTGTTCACTCCTTTTGTGCGGCTTGTGGATTGCGCAACCGCTGTGTAGGACCCCATGGACTCGGAGAGCTTGCGGGCGGTTTCGAGGTTCGAGCACGAGAGTACGACCTTGTCCTTGAGGAGGTCTAGGATGGTCTCGGCTTCTTCGCGGCTGTAGCCGGAGACCGATTGCAATTGAAGTAGCGACTGGCAGAACCACAGGACGCGGATCCCCTCTGACCTCATTTCACCGAGGTCCTGGACGATGCGTTCGTTGCGGCCGAGGGAGGCCGCCTCGTCGAGGAGGAGGACGGTCTCTACGGGACAGCGGCCGGCGTGGGCGCCGGCGCAGGAGCGCAGCGCCGAGAGCGCCTGGGAAACGAACGTCTGCACGAGCCGCTTGTAGTTTCCGGTCGCTGAGGAGGACGAGACGAAGACCACCGTGGGCTCCTCGCCGATGCCGTCGAGCCCGCACTCGTCGTCGTGCAGCATCCTCGCCACGTTGCCGTCGATGTATTCGGTCAGGCAATTGCTGAGGGTCGAGACGATGCCCGGGCCGCCTCCGTGCTCGCCGTTGAGGCCTCCGAGAAAGGGGAGTGCGGGGTCACCTGAAGGCAGAGATGCCGCCAGGGCGGCGACGCGCTCGAGCGCTCCCTTCTCGCCCGAGGGCGAGATCGCCGCGGCGACGGACATGACGGTCTTTTCCTCATTGGGGATGGACGGACCCTCGATGAGGGCGAGGGAGATGCCGACGAACAGGTTCCGGGCCCCGTCATAAAAGAACGGCTGTCCCTTCGACGGTGCGGGCACTATGCAGCGCGCGACTTCCCGCAGCTCGCGGGTGCAGCCGCCGGTTCCCTCCGCATTAAAGGCTTCCTTCGCCCTCTCGAGCGGGTCGAACCGCGCCGAAGAGGCGGGCGAATCGAACATCACGTCGACGATGCGATGCGTGCCGGCCTTTTCAAACGTCGGCTCGAGAAAGGCGCGGAGCTCCCCTTTGATGTCGTTGATGATGAGGGAACGGCCTTGCTCGAAGTTAGCCAAGGCTGACAAAATGGCGACGCGCCTGCTCTTGCCCTCTCCGCTTTCGGCGAGGATACAGGCGTGGACCGAGTCGATGAGCCTGACGCTCCTCCCGATCTCGCCCACGACCAACGTGCCGCCCGAGGGCTTGCCGCCCTCCTTCCACGACTCGCTTCTATGTTTAAGCTCACCGTGCGCCGAGATGAGCCTCGCGTCGCCGTGGATGGGCGCGCCCGGCGCGCGGCGCCCACCGACCCAGGTCCCGTCGTGGAGCCAGCGCGACCAGTCGAAGTGGCTCCAGACGCCTGCTATCGTGGAGATGGCGAGGGTCGCCACGCATCCCACGAGGAAGGCGTCGTCCTGGATCAGCTCCGGCAGGACTTCGAGCGGGTTTTGGAACATGATATCGGGGAGTTCGGGTGCTGCGGCCGTCCCGAAGCTTGTGAGCGTCGCGGCGATGCCGGTGACCCATGCTTCCAGCCAGTGCCATGCTGCCGGCAGCAGGACGAGTGCGATCGCGGTCCCAGCGGCCGTACCGGCGGCGACACAGCGCTTGAAATGCGCGCCCTCGTCGACGTTGAAGCTCTTCTGCTTGCTCATAGAATCATTCCCTTCACTATGGTTTTCGCGGGGTCGAGCACGATGCCAGCCGCATCGCCCCTGATCGCGGCCGATGCAGCGGCTGCGAGCGCCCTTGCGAGCGCGCGCTCGGCTTTCTGGCCGACTTCATCTGACGGGTCCTTCTTGCTTCTGGGGTTCTCCGTTGCGAACGCGAGCGCTTTGGTAAGGGCTCTGCTCACGGCAACCGGGGCTTTTGCCATAGAAAGCGCGTAGGACGGACATGACCGGAGACACCTCTCCGGGATGGGTCTGAGCTCGCGGACGGCTTCTCGTGCCCCCTCCAGATCTTCACCGGTGACGCAGGCGCGGACCTCGCCGACGAGCGGCCTCATACGCTTGCGCTCCGTTGCAGGCCCGCCGTCCGGCCTTGCGGACCTCATCAGTTCCCTTTCGGGGCCCGCTGTCCGGTCGGGTGCGATGGCCCTCAGCAGGGCGTTGCCCTGGCGCGCGCGTAACTCCTGCATGGCGTCGTTCACGTAGCGGTCCCGCGCAACGCTTTCGAGGCCTTTGAGGCCGGCGCAGCGCTCCACGGACTTGCTGTAGGCGGCGCTCGCCCCTTTGATTTCAGGATGCCTCGACCCTGCTTCCGCGATTGCGACATCGACAGCCTTGGCGACATCTGGGTGCCAGCGGCGGAGGTGCGCGTAGGAGATTCGGCCGTCCGCAGGCAGAGCGACGCCAATCTCGTCGGCGGGGATATGGCGGACGGCGTCGACCGCCCGCGACCTCGCGAGGTCGCGGGCCTCATACTCGGCTGCGAGCACCGGGGCCAGGGCCGCGTCGGTGAGCGCGTTTCTTGCCCGGTCGAGCCTGTTGCGGGCCATGAGTGAATCGAACGAGCCATCGGACGACCACGCAATAACGTGCGCGTGCTTGGAATTCGGGTGATTCTCGTGCTCGGCGGCTACCCAACGGACGCTGGACTCGGGGATGCCCATTGCCTCGGCAAGCGCCGGCGCGAGGTTTCGGCGGCAGAAGCGCTGCCAGTCCTCCTTGCACGCGAGGTCGAGCTCGCATGCCTCGTCCCTGCGGACGCTGAGCACAACGGTGGCAATCGCGCCGTCAGCCTTTTCGAGCTCCCTGCGGGCCGTGCGGAGCGGGACGGCCCCGTTCTGGTCGAAGAGCGCGGTCGATCCGGGCCTCTCGGCGTAGTAGCCGACGAGCCCCATCCTCTCTGTGAGCTCGGAGCGCCTGAGGTCGTCGACGGTGGCTGACTTATCGGCCCCCTCGCGCGTGGCGACGTACTCGACGTTGTTGGTGATGACGGCGGAACGCCCACGCGACCCGGAGAGGTACACGCGGGCGTTCACGACGAGACTGCTACGACTTGCCATCTGAAAGGCGCTCCCTCGCCTCCGAGAGCGTCATGCCGCGCTGCATGAGGCCGGCCTGCTTGTCGTAAGCGGCATAGATGTCCGAGGCGCTCACGCCGTCCAGGCCATCGAACGTACCCTTCTCGATCTCGACCGCCGCGATGGCCGCGACGATCGAGGCGCGGGTCGCGCGGTGGACGACTCGGGCGATACGGTCCTCCTGCTCGGCGTTGCGCTCACCGAGCGTGCGGTCGAGCTGCTCGAGCAGCGGCTGCATGACGCCGCGCAGATAGGTTCCGAGCTCGGTGGAGTAGAGCGCGAGGCCGTCGGAGGCGAGCCCGCCCGCGATGAGCTCGCGGGCAGCTGCGCTGTCGGTCAGACCCTTTGAAACGCCGTAGGCGTGCAGGCGGCGGTGGTCGTCGGGGGAGAGCCGAAGGCTCATGACCTTGGCGCTCTTACTCATCGAGGGCCTCGACGGCTTCGCTAAGACAGCAGCCCAACTCGGTGCGGGAGACATAATCGTCGGGCCAGTCAACGCCCATCTCCACGATGTCGGCGAGCGCGCGGAACGTGTACGTGTAGTTTCCCAGCACGCTCCAGTTGTCGAGGACGACGTCGAAGAACGAATCGACGTACACGCCGCGGCCGGCTGCGGCAAGGCTTCCCTCGAGGAAGCGGGCCTTGTCGCTACGAGCGGCCGGTGTCGCGGCGAGCTTGTTCCCCACGGAGTTCCAGCAGTCGAGTGCGTGAAAGCGGATTAGCCTGTCAGGATCGATTACTAATCCCTTGCCGTGCTTGGCGGCGAGCTCGACGAGGGAGAGGAGCGTGCACTCATGGCTCTCGCTGCCCGCGAGCGCCGCTTCCTCTCGCAGGATGTCGACGATGGTTTCCTGGCAAATGTTCGCGGGCTTGCGGGCGAAGGTGTCCCTAATCATTGGGGCCCTCCTTTTCTTTGGGTTGTTTTCCGCCGGTGCGTCCCATTCCTTTTGGACGGCCGAGGCTCTTGATGAGCATGTCTTGGGCTTCCACGGGCGATTCTTCGGGGACGAAGGAACCGGCGAACGAGGAGAGCGCTTCGAGGGACTCGAGGAGTTCATCGGGTATCTCTGCGGGGCTCCTGATACGCCTCAGCTCGGCGACGATAAGACCGACCTGCTCCTTCAGGGCCTTCCTCATCCTCACCGTCGCGCTCACCGTGAAGTTGGACTCGAGGAGGCATTTTGTGATGTAGTCCTGCTTCGAGAGGCCGCTCAGGGCGACCTTGAGGTCGAGCTGCCTGGCCTCTTCGGGGGAGATGCGGAAGGCGACCGTCTTGCAACGGCGCCTTCCCTTGTGGTCCACGATTGGCCTACTCATGCATGCCCACCTCGTTTAGGGCGTCAACTAGGCTCCTCTGGGTCGAGGGGAACATGTGGGAGTAGTTCTCCGTGATCTCCGCCGACTCATGCCCCATGCGGTCGGCGATAGCGTTCGCCGAGAATCCCAGGTTAATCAGGAGGCTGACGTGCGAGTGACGGATGTCGTGGATGCGGATGCGCTTGATGCCGGTCGAGGCGCACCCGCGTTTCATCTCCGCGGCGAGCTTGTGCTTCGTCATCGCGAAGATGCGGTCTTCAAGCTCGAGGTCGGGCAGGGTCGATAGATAGTCCTCCATCTCGTCGCGGAGGAAGTCGGGCATGAGGACGTCCCGCCTCGATTTCCTGGTCTTGGGCGTCCCGATGACGTCCTTCCCCTTGATGCGGGAGTAGGAACGGCGGACCATGAGCAGGCCGCGCTCGAAATCAAAGTCCATCGGCCTCAGGGCGAGGAGCTCGCCTTCGCGGATGCCGGTCCAGTAAAGGAGCATGAAGGCGTGGTAGGATTCGGGCTTATTTGCCAGTGCCTCGATGAAGGTCTCGAACTCGTCGGCGGTCCAGAAGGACATCTCGGTCGTCGGCTTCTTGCTGCCCACCTTTCCCGTGACGAGCATCGGGTTGGAGGGCAGGCGGTAGAAGCGGACTGCGTGGTTGAATACCGCGGAGAGTTGGTTGCAGACGGTGTGAAGATAGGTGTCCGACAAATCGCGTGCGAGCAGCTGGTTTTCCCAACGCACGATATCGGCGGGAACTATGTCGCACATGCGCATCTCCCCGAAGTAGGGGAGTAGGTACTTGCCTATGATCGCCTCCTTGGTGAGCTTGGTGCCGGGCTTCAACCGGGGACCCACATCCCGGTAGTACGTCATGATGAAGTTATCGAACCTCATCTCTAGGCGCCCCTCGCACGAGGCGAGGAAATCCGCTTCCCACCGGCGCGCGTCGGCTTTGGTCTTGTGGCCGCGATGGGTCTTCTTGCGGCGTTCGCCGAGGGCGTCCCTATACCAGACCTGCACGGTGTACGTGCCAAGCTTTTCATCCCGGCTAATGGACATGGGAGCCACCACCGATGTCGGGGCGGGAGGCGGAGCACATACGGTGATTGAAGTACGCGGTCTCCACCTTGCCGGGAATAGTGATGACCCCCTGATCCCTCAGCTCCGAGTTCAGTCTTTGGATCAACTTGAATGCATAAGATTTGCTCATGCCCGTCAGCTCGGCGACCTCAACTGCTCCCAAATAACGGCTGGTCATTGTCTAACTCCTTTCAATATTACGTATTGGATGGCATTGAAACGTATTTTACGCTTAGTGTTATGGTTTGACAACAGAAATACCGTAAATTACGAAATGCAATTGGTGGAAACGTAGTTATGGGAAAACCGGAACCCTGCGTGAATTACGGGTGCCCATCGAGTAGCCGGTTTATGCGGCCCCATGGAGGCTCACGTGCTCCTGATCTGCTTGTTTTGCTTTGGGTGCCGATGGGGCCGATAAATGTCGGGAAGGGGGCGGGCGCAAGGACGGTAAATATCGGCGAGGCGCGCTTATGATGTGCTTTTGGGGTGAGAATCGGCACCATCGGCACCGTGCTGGGAAGATCCTGTTCGCAAAGGAAAAGAAAAGGGCCGATGCCCTATGGCACCGGCCCTACAGAGGTCCTACTTCTCAGTGCTGGGAGGCGTGTAGCGCCAAGCTCGCTGCTTGCCATAGCTGCCACAGATGATCTTCTTGGCGAACTTCCAGCCCGGGCATTCGTTGTTGAGAATGCCGCAGATCTCCCGGCACAGTTTGACGTCCGGGTCTCTCATGAGCACCTTTTCGGCGATCTCAAGCGAGCAGATGGGATGGTCACGGTTATCGGCCAAGTAGGCGTTGATGGCATCCACCCGCGGGTCTTCCTCGAGGAAGCCCTCGCGCTGGTGCATGGCCTCCGCCTCCATTTCGGCGCTGAGCGCGCAGCCGAAACGAGGGTCCCCCTGCTTCATCCAACCGACGACCTCGGCCCAGACCTGCGCGATCTCATAGGCGAACTCGGGGGAGTGGACCGACATCTTGATCTCGCCGATGCCGCAGAGGACGGGGAGGAAGCGACGGGCGCCGGAGCTCTTCTCCCTCAGGAATCCGATGGTGTTCGTCGTGGCTACGAAAACAGTGGCGCGCGGGTGGTCGTGGGCGCGCTTGCCGTAGGCCTGCCTGTAGGTGTCGCTGGCGCGGGTGATGCCGGCCTTTACCGACTCGAGCGAGTGGCCGTTCATGCCGCTGAGCTCGGGAAGCTCCGCCTGCCATTTGCCGCTGAGACCCTCCCCAGTCGTCTTGACGTTTCCGAGGTCGCCGATGCAGTCGGTGAAATACGCGTCGTGAAGAGCTGCCTTACGGACAAACGTAGACTTGCCGAGGCCGCCCGCGCCGACGAGGGTGAGGACGTAGTCGAACTTCGACCCCGGGTGATATGCGCGCATGACCGAACCGCACAGGTATACGGTCTCGGCGGCGCGCGTGTAGTCGCAATCTTGTGCGCCCAGGCACTTGCAGAGCAGACTGCCGGCGCGCTTCTTGCCATCCCAAACCAGGTTATCGAGCTCATCTGTCAGCGGGTTGAAGGAGCGCTCGCGCGTGTAGATCGTCATCGCGTTGCCGAGCGTTTTCTCGCTTCGAAGGCCGATACGGTCCTCGAGCAGCGAGATGAGCTGCGCATCATCGAGCTCGTTCCAATTGCGACTCTTTGCGTTGGGGTCCCAGGGGAGAGGACCGGTGACAACGGTAGCCGTGCGCATCTCGTCGTACGCGGCGTTGAGGCCAAGCTCCTCAAGGGCATGGCGCGCCTCCGAGATGCTCGGGTCGCGACGCTTTGCGCCGCGAACGGTGGGGATGTCGAGATCTTCCTCGCCCATACTAGCTCACCTCCTTCGAGGTGTTATCGCTGGTAGTCTCGGCCAGACGGACCTCGATTCCCTCGAGACGGAGCTCGAGTGAGAGGAGACGGCATGCAAGACCCTCAGGGCTCAGCGGCGCCTCAAGGTCATGCTCACGCAGCAAGGTCTGCCTCTGAGCCTTGTTCATGGTGCTAAAATCCATATCCGGTTCCTTTCCATTTGGAAGTGGGCTCTTTGGACGGCGGCCCTGCAAAAGCTATGCCGTCCTTCTTTATGCGAGCCAGCTAAATCTAATTCCGAAAATTAACAATAGACAGGCTCTAAAACGGAATAGTACATCACGCGGATATGAAGCGCTAGTTTCTCTCAGCGATACTGTAAAATTACGTAAACATTTGCAGTGATTCGAAATGCTCTGTACACTCATGTACACAGAAGCGATTGGAGGATGCGGTGAAGAGTAAGACTGCGATTGCCAGGAGGAGTGCCGGTGGGCAGCACGTCGTGCTCCGCGCCTATTCCAACAACGAGCTAAAAGTCAATCCGGCAAACGTCACGCCCAAGGTCTTCAATGACTTCGTACTTGCTCGCAACTTCGACCAGCTTATGTCTGCAATTGACGCGCTTGGCGTTATGTCCCGTGACAAGTTTGGCCAGCCGAGCGCCAAGAGCTTCTTCGAACTCGGTGAAGAGGAGGAGAGGGTCCGGGGAGTCTCCGACATAAAGGAAGCGTTCAAAAGCGGCGAGCTCGTCGGCATGGATCATGAACGGCTTGTGGATGAGGCATATCTCGAACTAGTCGGCAACGACGTCATCAACAAGAGTGCACTTCGCCGCCTCTGCGAGGGCTACGATGCGACGAAGAACGGATTCCTTGAGCAGCTCGAGGAGTTCGGCGATTGCGACGAGGTGTCCATCGAGCCCCTCCAAGATTGGATGGATCTGCGCAACAACATTGTCATCGCCGCGAGGGTGCTGGGTTTCGTGATTAACCCTCCTGAGATTGAAGGAGGAGACGCCTCCGTCTTGAGCGATGATCCGCTGAAGGCTGCCGGTTTCACTTTGGATAGTCTTTCGAGGGGCGCTTTCGCTAAGATCGCCAACAGCTACGCTTGTTTTGATGAATATGATGCGCAGTATCGCCGCTTGTGCTCGTTCAACACGTATTTTGCGAGGAACACTGACACTCTCGCATTCGATGTAAGGGACCTTATTCTCTCGCCGACCTATCAAGCGCCCCTTCTCATGTCCAGGCTCGATGGCGGAGGTTGGTCAACGGCGCTGAAGCACGGACATTCTGTTAACTACCTTTCAGCTCCCGTCGCGACCAATTACGCCGAGGGCAAGAACGTCAAGCAGAATTACCTCTGTGTCTGCTTCAACAAAGGGGAAGAGCCCCGTGAGATTGCGATGCGGTTCGTTCGGCAGATGATGTGGGGTTGGATGAATCCGGCGGTAGACGACGAAGCCTTGTTCGATAGGCGAGGGATCGCGAAGATCAAGGTGGACTCCCTGATCACGGCTCTATGGAATGAGGTGTTCTTCCCGGGTGGCAACGAGCTCGCTGTCTGCAAGAATTGCGGCAACGTTTTCCTAAGGCCGAAAAAGGGCCGCACTAAGATTTGGTGCCGCGATTCCTGCCGAGTCCAGTATTCGGCCAAGGGTGGACCCGAGCCGTGGCTGCAAAACGCCCTGGAGTGTTAGCGAGTATCAAATGAGTATCGCCAGCTCTTTTGGTTTACGCTGCTAGATACCAATGAGCATTTTCAGGCAGGGCGTTTACCTGTGGTTCTCGTTATCGAGTGGGAATAAACGATATTCGTTGATTTCAAGCCTCTGACCTGCGAAAACAGGTCGGGGGCTTCTTATTTTGCAACCTCTGTGCAACCTTTGCGGTTTCGCGCCCCGTGAACAGGGGATGTAGCACTGTTCACGTCTGGACCCATGTCGGCACCGATCAATGCCCGCGCTGCTTCTGCTTGCGCTTCAGCTTCCGCTGCTCGAAGCACGTCGCCCGGGGTTCCTCGCCAGAGGAGAACTGACCGTTCCTTGCGAAACCGCGAGACCAGCTATATCCGTTTGCTGCGGGCTTGCTTGAGCCAGTTCCTCTTGAAAGAGCCTATACCTCCGAAGAACTTGTTGTACGTCTCACCGTTCTCCTTGGCCTCGCACTTGACCAAGGCAAGTTCGATGGTGCAGAGGTAATCCGCCACTTGCTCGAGGCGGTAGTCGGTCATCGAGGTCTTGCGGTGTCGGACGACCCCTTTTGAGAGGACCTTGCCCACCGAGCCGTCTCGCCCACGGAACAGAAGGAACGCATCCTCGCGACCTTCGGCGACCTGTGCTGCGAGATGGAGGGCTGCACCATCGCGCAGGGCCCTTTCCAAAGCGAAGTGTCGAGCCGAAGTGTTGAGCGTCGGCCCTGAATGTTCAATGACCGTTGTTTTCTGTCCCTCAAGTGGTGGACTTTTCCTCGGAGCTGTTGATTCCCCCACGCGCCCCCTTCCGTTCTCTGTTCTCCCCTTATACTCCTTGTACGAGGAGGTAAGAAGTCATGGACAAGACCACACAGGACAGCTTGGCAAAGAAACCCGTCGACATGAGGGACAGGATTCTCGAGCATCTCGAGGCCCTCACCTCTGCCGTCTCGCTCGATGACCTTGTCCGTCTGTCCACCTCCGACATCGCCGAGACGCTCATCATCTCCAGGAGCCTGGCGAGCCAGTACCTCAACGACCTTGTTCGCGCCGGCCTTGTGGTTAAGGTGGCGGGCAGGCCTGTCCGTTATTTTCATCGCCGCGCGTTCCAGAAGCGTTTTCAGGTAAAGCTCTCTGCAAGCGAGTACGCCTCGCTCGCCGACCTCATCCAGGCGACGGGAATCGACGATCACCGCGACTTCGCGCGTGCCGTGGGCTTCGACCTGAGCCTCAGCTCCGTTGTCGAGCAGTGCAAGGCTGCGGTTCAGTACCCTCCGTTTGGCCTACCCATCCTCTTGAGCGGCGGCGTGGGTGTCGGTAAGTCTTTCCTTTCTCGCCTTGTGTACGAGTACGGCAAGAACCAGGGCTTGCTGTCCCGCGACTCCTCCTATGTGCGCATCGACTGCGCCGGGGTCCCGGACGCCGCCTCGTTCAACGGGCTTCTTGACGAGTCGATCGCGAAATCGCGCGGGGGTGTGGTTTTTGTCAACGGCATCGAGGCACTCTCTCCCTCTGCGATGGAGCACTGCCTTGCGACGGCCCTCGGGCTCGATGCCTCCCAGGATGCGCCGCGCGCTCGCCTCGTTCTTTCGACGACGCTTTCTGCCGATGACCTGAAGGTTTCCTCGGCCTACAGCAAAATGCCCATCTGTGCCCGCGTCCCCTCACTCAAGGAGCGGACCCCCGAGGAGCGCGAGGATCTCATCTTGAGCTTCCTGCGCAGCGAGGGGTGCCGAATCGGTTCTGATGTGAAGATTAGCCGCGGCGCATACCGTTGCCTCGTGAACGCGGACTTTTCCGATAACATCGCCGGCTTGCGCGCCTGCGTGACGAACTGCTGCGCCAAAGCGTTCCTCAATCGCGAGGGCGACTACGTCGTCGTTCGCCCGTATCTTCTTCCCAGCGGGCTCCTCTCCTCCGCGCAGATCGATCAACAGCCCGACGATGGCGTTCTGATCGACGCGTCCCTGGATGCCGCCGAGAGCACAGGGCCGGTCGAGCAGGCGCTCGATGCCCTGTGCTCTCTCGATGAGCGATTCTGCGCCGGGGAGCTCTCTGTCTCCGAGCTCGTCTCGCAAGCTGTCTCCGCTGTGCGCGGCGTTGAGGATCACTTGATCTTCGGCCGCGGCGTTACCTCCTCGAGGTCGCGCGCCTTCGAGCGCATCGTGGGCGTGGTCCTTGCCGACGCAGGCTCTTCTTATGGCATCGAGCTTTCGAGGAAGGTCGCTTTTCTACTGGCCCAGGAGATTTGCCTGCAGTTGTGGCCGGGCATCGGCCTGGCTAAGCGAAAGTCTGCCTGTGCGGAGCAAATCTCCCATCTCCTCGGTGCCGTGACCTCCGAATTACCGTTTGCCTCGAGCGTCTCCGATCAGGTCGCCGCAGACGTGGAAGGGGCGCTGGGAATCTCGCTCGATCACTTCACGAAGACGCTTCTGACGCTGTGCGTCGCATCGGAGTCTCGCGACGCGAAGGCCCTTCGAACGCTCTGCGTCATCTTGTCCCACGGCTACTCAACGGCGACGAGCATCGCCGACGCGGCGAACCGTATGCTCGGCATGCATGTGTACGAGGCGGTCGACATGCCCTACGACCAGCAGCTGAAGGACATCGTCGGTCCGCTCCAGCGCCTCGTCGACCGCCATTCCTACTGCACCGGGGTCGTGTTTCTTGTTGACATGGGCTCTTTGGAGGAGGCCTATAAGGCCCTCGAGAACGTTACCGACTCCACTATCGGCGTGGTGAACAACGTCTCTACCGGTCTTGCGCTCGAGATCGGGGTCGGGCTGCTCGGCGGCAAGTCCATCGCCGAGGTTCTTGGCGATGCGACCGCCGCGTGCGTGACGCACTGCAAGGTGATCGAGCGCATCAACCGTGAGGACGCCATCGTCTTCTGCTCCGAGTCCGGGGTCGACGCCGCGGAGAGGATACGCCAGCTCGTCTCGCAGAGCCTCCCGCGCACCATAGGCGCGCGCCTGCTCACGAGGCCCTTCAAGCAGCTTGTCGCGAACGGGTCGAACGACGCCGTTTTCTCCGAGCACCGCGTCTGCGCCGTCATCGGCACGGGAGACCCCGGGGTCGCCTCCATCCCCTTCGTCGCCCTCGAGGACATCATGTCGACGGCGTCCGCCTCTAAGGTCGATGCCGTGTTCGGCAGGTGGCTTGACGCTTCCGAGCTCTCTTCTTTCCACGAGAAGCTGCTCTCGAACATGACGCTGCAGAACGTCATCCGCTCCATCACCATCCTCGACCCGGAGCGGCTATTCCACGAGATCGAGAGCGCCGTGCACGAGCTTCAGCGCAGGACAGGCGAGAAGATCGGCAGCAACGCCATCATTGGGCTCTACGTCCACCTCTGCTGTCTCGTCGAGCGCCTTGTTACCAGAAACCCCATTGAGACCTACGTTGGCCAGGACCGCTTCGAGGAGGAGCGTGCCGATTTCATCGAGTCCTTCAGGCAGAGCTTCTCGAGTATCTCGACGCGCTATCGCGTAGAGGTTCCCGTAAGCGAGATCGCATATGTCTTCGACTACATAAGCGTGAGCGCCGCTCCGGCGCGAGAAGAGCGCCTCGGCTCCTCGGACCTCCTGCTCGACGAGTGACCTTCCCCGCGCCGCCGCAAGCTGACTGCGCGTCCTCAATAATCCGATAACCCCTTGCCCGGCGCGAATCCGGATAGCGCCGAGGCAGTACCGAACGTAAAACTTCATTTGATAGGAGCAAACATGAGTGTTGTTATGGCACGAATCGACAATCGCCTGCTTCACGGCATCATCGTGACGCAGTGGGCCCCGGTGTCGGGCGCGACCCGAGTCATGGTCATCGACGACAAGGTCGCCGGCGACGAGGTCCTGAAGTCCACTATGAGGATGGCGCGCCCCGCGGGCATGGCCGTCTCGATCATCTCCGAGCAGACCGCGCTCAAGAACTTCGCGGCGGGCAAGTACGACCGCGAGAAGGTCTTTGTCATCGCCAAGGAGCCCGAGACGATCCTTCACCTGGTCGAGTCGGGCATCGAGCTCCCGTCGCTGATCGTCGGCGGCTCGCTCGTCAAGGAGGGCGGCGTCCAGCTCACCCAGCGCGCCTATGCCTCCGCCGAGAACGTCCAGAGCTACAAGGCGCTCATCGCCCGCGGCGTCAAGGTGACGGCACAGTTCGTGCCCGCCGACAAGCCCGTCTCCGTCGCCGACCTCATCTAAGGAGGGATCATGGTCAACTTCACTATCCTGCAGGTCGTCCTTTTGACCCTGCTGGCCTTCATCAAACACGTGGACTACTACGGCATCCCGATGATCTTTGTCAACTATGCCGTCTTCTGGGGCCTTATCACCGGCGTCGTCATGGGCGACTGGCAGACCGGCCTCGTCATCGGCGGCACCATCCAGCTCATGCAGCTCGGCGTCGCGGGCTTCGGCGGCTCGTCGATTCCCGACTACGGCACGATGGCCATCATCGCCACCGCCTACGGCGTGGCCCTGGGCGCGGACACGGGCCTCGCCATCGGCCTGCCGGTCGGCATGCTCGGCATCCAGCTCGACGTCATCGTCAAGATCCTCAACGGCTTCGTCGTCGAGAAGTCCCAGAAGTTCTGCAACGAGGGTAAGTTCAATCAGATGAACGCCATCCTGTGGGTCTGCCCCGCGCTCTTCGGCCTGTGCGCCGCCCTGCCCGTCTTTGTCTCCGTGACGCTCGGCCAGCCCGCCGTCAACTGGCTCCTCGAGGTCATGCCTCAGTGGTTCCTCTCCGGCCTCACCCTCGCCGGCAAGATGCTCCCGGCCATCGGTATCGCCATGCTGCTCCGCTACATGCCCACCGGCAAGTACTTCCAGTACCTGCTCGTCGGCTTCTTCCTCTCGGCCTTCCTGAACGTGCCCATCATCGGCGCCGCCATCGTCGGCGTTGCCCTCGCGATCGCGTTCTACCAGCGTGCCGAGAGGGACACCGAGCTCGCCGCCCACGCTTCCGCAGACGCCTTCATCGGAGAGGATGAGTAACCATGGAAAACGAGAACATCACCGCCGTCGCCGAGGGCAAGCCCTCCGGCTACAAGGTCACCAAGAAGGATCTGCGCAACGCGAACTGGCGCTGGCTCATGAGCGTGTGCACCTTCAACTACCAGACCCAGCAGGGCGCCTCGGTCGCCTACGCCCTCTCGCCGGTCCTGAGGAAGATCTACACGAACGACGAGGACTATAAGCAAGCGCTCAACAACCACTTCCGCTACTACAATACCCAGCCTTGGCTCGCCGCCATCATCCTTGGCGCCTGCGTGGCCATGGAGGAACGCGACGGCCTAGCGGCGGCGGACGCCGTCCAAGACCTGAAGATCGGCACCATGGGACCGCTCGCCGGCGTCGGCGACTCCCTGCTCATGACCATGATCCCGACCATCATGGGCTCCATCGCCGCCTACATGGCCATCGAGGGCAACCCCGTGGGAGCCGGCATCTGGTTCGCGCTCATCCTGGCCATCTTCTGGGTCCGCATGCACGCCCTCGAGTTCGGCTACAAGCAGGGCGTGAAGCTCGTCACCGACTTCAGCGAGAAGCTTCCCAACCTCACTGCCGCCGCCTCCGTGCTCGGCCTCACCGTGGTCGGCTGCCTCATCGCCTCGGTCATCGGCGTCACCTGCCCGATTAGCTTCAGCTTCGGCGACGTCTCGATGGAGATTCAGCCGCTGCTCGACAAGATCCTGCCTGCCATGATCCCCGCCGCCATCACGGGAAGCGCGTATTACCTTCTTACCAAGAAGAACGCGAGCATGACGGCCCTCATCCTCGTGGTGATCGTCCTCGCGATGGTCGCCTCCGCCGCCGGCATCCTCGCCTAGCTTCGACCCAAGAGATTGGTGAATCAATGAGAAAGATAGTTGTGGCGAGCCATTCCCTTCTCGCCCAGGGCTTCAAGGACACCCTCGAGTTCCTTACGGGTAAGAGCGACGCCGTCACCGCCGTTTGCGCCTACGTGAACGACAACGGCGAGGGGCTCGACGCGGCGGTCGAGGCGGCGCTTTCGGGCACTGACGAGGTCGTCGTCCTTACCGACGCGCTCGGCGGCAGCGTGAACCAGCGCTTCTCCCGCTTCGCCTCCGACCGGATCCACGTGATCGCGGGTGTCAACCTCCCGCTCGCCATGACGGTCGCGCTCGCGCGCCCCGACGAGAAACTCGACTTCGACGCCCTCGTCGACGAGGCGCGCCAGCAGATCGTCTACGTGAACGGTGCCAGTTCCGCCGAGTGCGAAGACGACGAATAGAGGAGGTCGACGATGAGAGAGTTCCTTAAAGACGTGTGGATGCACGGCGGTGAAGAAAGCCGCGCCATCACCCCCGAGAACATCACGGGCGAGAAGGGCCACGCCGCCATGTCGGCCAGCCACCTCGGCGTCGGCCGCAAGGGCTCGTGCTGCGTGCCCCTTGAGTCCGGCGAGACCATCACGCTCGCGGACATCGAGGGCCCCGGCATCATCCGCCACATCTGGATGACCGTCCCCGACAAGACCGCCGCCGGCAGCTTCGTCATGCGCGACCTCGTGCTGCGCTTCTACTGGGACGACGAGGAGACCCCCTCGGTCGAGTGCCCTGTCGGCGACTTC
Organism: uncultured Collinsella sp.; assembly: GCA_958427145.1. Lineage (GTDB taxonomy): Bacteria > Actinomycetota > Coriobacteriia > Coriobacteriales > Coriobacteriaceae > Collinsella. The sequence continues at coordinate 120,119 of CAUAAZ010000001.1, read as the reverse complement.
TTCTGCAACGGCTTCGGTGAGCGCGCCATCGTCAACTCGATGCCCATCTGCGTGAACCCGACGGGCGGCATGAACTGCTACTTCGAGATGCCCTTCAGGAAGCACGCCAAAGTCACGCTTACGAGCGAGCACCCCGGGTTCATTAAGTACATCTTCTACACGTTCAACTACGCGCTCACCGACGTGCCGGACGACGCCATGTACTTCCACGCCCGTTTTAACCGCGAGCGCAGCACCCGCAGGGGCGTCGACTACACCGTGCTCGACGGCGTGCGCGGTAAGGGCTACTACGTCGGCACCTACATGGCCCTGTGCGCCCTGGAGCGCTATTGGTGGGGCGAGGGCGAGATGAAGTTCTTCCTCGACGGCGACGAGGAGTTCCCCACGGTCACCTCGACGGGAGCCGAGGACTACTTTGGCGGTGCCTGGGCCTTCCTCGACAGGCCGCCCCACGCGCTGCCCGAGGCGCAGTGCTTCAACACACTGTTCGCCGGCTACCCGTACCGCTCGACGCGCGACGCCACGCGCGACCGCTTCAGCGCGGGCAAGCCGAACCCGAACCCGATGCTCGCGACCAACGACGACGCGCTGCCCAGGCACGGCCTCTACAGGTGGCACCTTCCCGACCCGATCTCGTTCAAGGAGGACCTGCGCGTGACGTTCCAGGACCTCGGCAACGACGACATCAAGCTCTACGAGCGCGAGGACGACATCTCCACCGTCGCCTACTGGTACCAAAGCGAACCGCACGCCGTGCTCGCCCCGTTTGCCGCAAGGCAGGACCGCGTGCCCAGGTAGGGTCGCCTCGAAACAAGCCAACGTTATGGGCGTCCGCGGTTGACCATGACTGCGGGCGTCCCTTTGTAAGGAGGATCGCATGAGCGAAAAGCAAATGAGGCTCGGCGCCCTCGAGGCCGGCGGGACCAAGATGGTCTGTGCCGTGGTGTCCGGCGACGGCGAGGTCCTCGACCGTATGGAGACCCCGACGCTTGCGCCCGCCGAGACCGTCCCGCAGATGATCGAGTGGTTCGCCGCCCGCGATGTGGACGCGTTGGGCATCGGCGCCTTCGGCCCGACCTGCGTCGACCCCGCCGACGAGCGCTACGGCTCCATCCTCCAAACGCCCAAGCTCGCGTGGCGAGGCTATGGTCTTCGCGCCGCGTTTGCCGACGCCCTCGGGATTCCGGTGGCCTACGATACGGACGTGAACGTTGCCTGCCTCGGCGAAGCGGTCTTCGGCTGCTGCAAGGGGCTCAAGGACGCCGTCTACGTGACCATCGGCACCGGCGTGGGCGCGGGCGTCATGTGCGCGGGCAGGCTCCTTCACGGCATGCTGCACCCCGAGGCCGGCCACATGCTGGTAAGGACCCGTCCCACCGAGGAAGGACGCTGCGTCTGCCCGAGCCACGCGAGCTGCCTCGAGGGCCTCGCCTCCGGCCCCGCCATCGCCGCGCGCTGGGGAAAGCCCGCGGCCGAGCTCGCGGACAACGATGAGGTGTGGATGCTCGAGGGGGATTATCTGGGGCAGATGTGTGCGAACCTCGTGCTCATGTACTCGCCTCACCGCATCGTCCTCGGCGGCGGCGTGATGCACCAGGAGCAGCTCTACGGCATCGTCCGCAAGAAGACCCTCGAATATCTGGGTGGCTACATCCAGACCGCCGAGCTTAAGGACATGGAGAGCTACATCTGCGCCCCGGGCTGCGGCGGCGACCAAGGAATCCTCGGCGCGGCCGAGCTGGCAAGAAGGGCGCTCGCGTAACTTGCGCTCTCTCCGCCATACAACGCGTTAAGAAAAGACGAGCGCTTCTTGCCAATTGGGCGGCAAGAAGCGCTCGTCTTTTGCATTTTTGCCTCTCAAAATCTTATTTTCACGATTTGCATTTTCATCCGTTTTCACCGACCCTTGCGAGAAACCGGAAAAAGCCGCTGACAGAAGGGTCTCTCAAATCGTTGTAGCCCAGCATATAGCCGCGACTTGTGACCTGCAGACGGCTGTCCCACGTGCCGATTTCCTTGGCGGCATCCGAAACCGCAAAATATGCCCTCACATCCTTGATTTTTGCAGTCTTAAGCCATGTTTTTGCGATCATCTTTACTGCCGTCCGATTGGCAGCATCAAAGACCAGCACACCGCCGGGGAAAGTGTCTGCCATTCCCCGCACCAGTTCCCGGACCTGCTGGGTCAGAAAGTAATAGAACACCCCGGAGGCAAAGAATACCGCCCCGCCGGAGGCATCGATTTTGCTAAACCATGCGGTGTCTTTCAGATCGCAGGGGATATTTTGTTCTCGATCCCCGGCGGGCAGTAGCTGCTGCCGCAAGGCAATCACATCCGGGAAGTCCAGATTGTAGATCTTGCACCTACCGTTGTCGCAGGTTCTGCCGGTGTTGTCCAGCCCGCAGCCCATATTGACCACCGCCGCATTGGGGTGGTCTTTCAGGTAATCCCGCACCTCGAAAGCAAGATCACCCTGCCGCATGGCCACCTCCAGCGCACCAAAGCGCTGCATCAGGCTGCGGGAGTTTTTCTCTGCCTTTGAAAAGTCGTAGTCGATCTGGTCGAGCAGGCGAACCGCTGTTTCATCCCTGTAAAGGTTCGGGTACAGCTCCGTACACAGCTTCCGGGAATACAGCGGGAGGATCAGCGTCTCCTGCACGGTGTTTTTTTCAATTTTATATTTCATAGGTTTCTTCTTCAGTGAATAAAAACTGTCATAATTGCCGCCAGCACAGCCGCTATGACCGTCATGCCTATCGCCATGTGCAGGATGGATGCAAAAACGCCCGTGCTTGATGCCCTTACTTCCGCGCCGTGACGCAGAGCCACTTTTTCTTTTTGCGTATCTGCACCTCGTGAAAACCCGCCTGCTCCAGATACGCCTTTAATTCAATGTCCTTGTAGATGGTCATGCCGCCGATGATCTGCGTCCACCTCTCGTCCTTGTCCGTATCGCCATTGCTCTCGTTGCAGATGAGAATTGTCCCGCCTGGCTTCAGCGTCCGCCAGACCTCACGGAAGCATCGGGGCAAATCAGGCCAAAAATAGACGGTCTCAAAGGCCGTGGCGGCATCGAAGTAGCTATCCTCAAACACCATATCCGCCACACTGCCTTGCAGAACGGCACAACGCCCCTCCTGAATTGCAATTCGGTTGAGCTTTCTAGTCTTCTCCACGCTGACGGGCGAATAGTCGACGCCCTTGACGACGCCATGCGGGCATTTTTTCAGCAGCCGTTTTATGTTCGCCCCGCCGCCGCAGCCGCAATCCAGCACCTTGGCATTTGGCGCAAGTCGTAGAAATCGAAGTCCCCACCGCGCCACAGGGCTGTGGCCCAGATTCATCATGGCAACCATAAGTTTTCCGCCGAGGCCCATGGGCTTGCGGGTGTTTTCAAAGAACGACATCTGGCCCCTCCGATTTTGTGCATTCTGCATAGGTCAACGGGAACGAGGCCTTCAGCACCGCGCTTTTCTGCACCGCCCAGCCGTTTTGACGCAGGAAGCGTAGGTATTCCTCGCTTGTCCACCTGCTGTGGAGGGGGAATCCCGCCATACTCATGAAAAAGGCTTTTGCCTTGCCGGAAACCGAGTTCCCCGCGTGGGTGAAGGTTGGCGCGATGAGCACGCCGTCGTCCTTCAGCACCCGCCTGATTTCTTGCAGTGCCTTTTCCGGATGCGGCACTATGTGAAGCGCGTTGGACGCGATCACCACTTCGAAGGACTTCTGTGCATAGGGCAGGCGGAACATATCTTGTACGGAAAAGTGCAGCTTTGCGGATTGATTGCCCCGCTTTGCTTCAAGGATCATCTTTGCAGAAGCGTCCGTAGCCTCGATGTGCGCCGCCGCATTCACGATGCTCTTTGCGATAAGCCCCGTGCCGGTGGCAACCTCCAGTACGGTTTTTGCTTTCACTACCGGCCGGATCAGCCCATACATCTTCTCATACGCCGCCCGGTCGTTTCGCATGAAACGGTCATACCGACCGGCATTCTTGTCCCAGAAACCCTTGCGTTCGTGCATGGCTGTCGCCCCCAAATAGTTAGAGACATCTAACTATAACACACGAATCATGCAGTAAGTCCTTGTGTCCGTTCATGAGAGGCTCGGAGTGAAACGGAATGTTGGGGAGATCGCCCCTGGCAAGCTTGGCCTCATAGTCCGTGACCGCCTCGGCGATGCTGTCTTCCTGGTCGTGAAAGACGAGTGTGAGCAGGTAGTAGCGAGCCTTGTCGCCGCGGTCCGCTCTCGTCGACGAAGATGCTGAGCTCCTAGGCCAATGGGGACTCCTAATGGAATGGATAAAAAAATAGCCGGGGGACTCCCCCGGCACTTGGAGGTAGCTCAATGGGCCACCAGTAACCTTATAGCATACTCTAACGGTAAGTGCAGGGGGGGCGAGCCGGTACATGGCGTCGCGGCTGATGCGCAGCATCGCGCGCGCCTCGTCGGCGCCGAATATCGCGTTGGTCGATGCGATGAGCCTCACCTGGCTCCTGCTAATGCTCTTGGTCATGGTCGTCCTCGAGCTCCTTTCGTCTCGAGGCTCCTTCGCGTGCCCGGCCGCGGGCGGCTCACGGGGTGGTCGCCGCCGTCATTTGCGACGTGCTTGAAGCGGAGGCATCCGATCAGGCCGGCCATGCGTCCTGGGTCGCCAACATCCGTGCGGCGGTGGACGAGATGGCGACTCGCATCGCCGACATGCTCATGCGCATGGGCGGCGACTAGCCAGGGCGATCCCTGCAACGGGTATTATTATCCGGGAAGCGTTTGATTGCGAGGCACTCCGGTGTGCGGGGCCTGAGTCGTCAGGCCCCGCACAGGGGGACCGCAATGGTGGCCACCGCGCCGCCTGAGGGGCTGTTGGCGAGCGAGACGGAGCCCCCGTGGGCGCTCGCGGCCTCGGAGGCGGCGTGGAGGCCGAGTCCGTAGTGGCGGCCTCCGTCGCGCGAGGAACGGGAGGAGTCGTCTGTGAAGAGGCGCTCACAGCCGCGTTCGAGGGCGGCGGGAGAGAAGCCCGGTCCGTCGTCAGCGACCTCGATGACGAGGTATCCGCCCACGACGTCGCAGGAGACCGCCACGCGCGAGCGCGCGTGCTCGGCGGCGTTGACCACAAGGTTCGCGGCGGCTCGCGCCAGGGCGGTTCGGTCGAGCGGGGCCTCGGGCGCGCCCGCGACAGCGGGGCCCGTGGCCGCGTCGAGCGTCACGCCTCGCGACCGGGCGATTTGGGCGGCCTCGGCGAGGACCTGCTCGCAGAGCTCGGCCGGCCGCATGGGGGCCCTCTCCGCCCCGCCGGACCCGCGCGAGGCCTCGATGAGCAGGCGCACGTAGCCGTCGAGCCTTTCGACACTGCCGGCTATGTCGCGCGCGGCGGCCGCGAGTTCGGCGTCTTTCTCGTCTTCCAGCTCCTCCGCCACGAAGTCGGCGTTTGCGCGCAGCACGGTGAGCGGCGTCTTGAGGTCGTGGGCGAGCGACGCCACCTGCTCGCGCTGCCCCCGCTCCGCGGCCCAGCGGGCCTCGAGCGACTCGGCGAGGGAGGTCCGCATGGCGTCCATCGCGGCGAGGACGTCGTTCACCTCGCGCACGTTGGTGCTGCCGACCGCGAAGTCGAGCTCCCCCGCGCCGACGCGCCCCGCCGCCTCCGCGAGCGGCGCCATCTTGCGCGAGATCACGCGGCTCGCGCGGCGCGCCACGAGCGCGAGCGCGAGCGCGCTTCCCGCAGCGGCGCCGACGAGCATGAGGTTCTGCGGGTTGGGAAGCAGGCCGGCGAGGTCGCGCGAGACCCACTGAGGCAGGTACTCGCTGACGAGTGCGCATGCCCCGCCGCCCTTGAGTGGGAACGCGGCGTAGGTGAGGCCCGAGCCCCCGCCCTCGATCTCCACTGTGCCCGGATCCGCGGCGAGTGCCGCACGGGCCATTTCCGTCGCGCCCTCGAGCCGCGTGCCCTCGAGGTCTGTCATCAGCACGTGTCCGTCCTTGTTCAGGATGAGGTAGCGGTACGCCGTCGGCACGTCCTGCTGCCCGCAGACGCCGTCGCGTGCCAGGCCCTCCGCGACCTCGCGCGCATTGGCCGGCCCCCAGCTCGCCTCGTAGACGAAGCCCGCGTTGATCGCCGCGGAGAGCGCCATGAACGAGGCGAGCCACGCCGTGGCGACCGCCGCGAACGCGTAGGCGAAGTAGCGCGCGATGACGAAGGAGAGCGGCATGCCCCCGCGACCTCGCGCCCCGGTCCTCAGAGCTGCCACTTGTACCCCATCCCCCAGACGGTCGCGATCGGATCGGCGCCGGCCTCGGAGAGTTTCCTCCGGGCGCGGCTGACCTGCATGGATATGGCCGCGTCGTCGGCGTCGCTCTCCCAGCCGAGCACCGCCTCGCGGATCTGCGCGCGGCTCATGACCTGCCCGGGGTGGCGGGCGAGGTACTCGCAGATGGCGTACTCGGTGGGCGTGAGCGGCACAGCCTCGCCGCCCACGGCGAGGCCGCGCGCCCCGAGGTCGATCCGCACCTCCCCGAAGGAGAGGGCGTGCGAGCGCGGCCGGCGCTCACGGCGTAGATGGGCCGCGACCTTGGCGCGCAGCTCCGCGGCCCCGAAGGGCTTGCGGACGTAGTCGTCGGCGCCCAGGCCGTAGCCGGCCACGGCGTCGTCCACGGCCACGCGCGCGGTCAGGAAGATGATGGGCCCGTCGAAGTCCGGGCGGATCTGCCGCACGAGCTTGAAGCCGTCGAGCCCCGGCATCATGACGTCGCAGAGCACGAGGTCGAAGCGCGAGAGGTCCGTCCCCGGGACCGCCGTCGGGTCCGCTGCCTTGACGACCTCGTGGCCGTCGCGGCCGAGGACGCGCGCGAGCGCGTCGAGGATCGCCCGCTCATCATCCACTGCCAGTATTCTCGCCATGTTCGACCTCCTGAAACTTCCGTCGGCATTGTACTTGCGCCGCGCTCAGCGGTCCAGAGCCCCGCGCGCAGCCGCGGGCGCGGGCGCCCACATGGCGATCTCGGGGTTGGGCAGCACGCGGTCGGCGATCGAGCGCAGCGCCGACCCCCAGCCGGCGTCGAGCAGGGCATTCCCGCCCAGGACGAGCGCTGCGGAGAGGAGGGCGAGCGCGGCGGCGAGCGGCTTCCTACTCATCTGCCCTCCCGTCCTCGAAGCGGCAGAACCAGGCCAGAAGGACGGCGGCGGCTGCCAGGGTGAGCACGAGGCTGGCGAGCGCAGTCGTGAGGAGAGGGGCCGCCGCGCGTGCGGCGTCGATGAAGGCCTCTATCCCGAGCGACCCCAGGCGCGCGGGCCAGGCGAGCGGCACCCAGCTCAGGGGCGTCGCCAGGGCACCGGTGAGCTCGCCGGTCATGAGGCCGTGCGCAAGTCCGCCCACTGAGAAGAACGCGAGGAGCATCCCCGCCGCGCCGGCGCAGATGGCGGCGTTGCGGCCTAGGCGCAGGGCCACGCCGAGCCCCAGCGCGTAGAGGGGCAGGCTGCCCAGCACGATGCCCGCCCAGGCGGCCGCAAGCGGAGCGGGCCCGAGCGGCAGGCGCCCGGCGGCGGCGAGCACGGCCCCGAACACGCCGAGCGCCACGGCCAGCGCGCCCGCGCCGAGCGCCGCAAGGGCGAGCAGCTTCGCCGCGACGGCGCGCCCGCGCGAGGGGACCGCCGTGAGGTTGGCGAGGCGCCCGGCAGAGCGCTCCTTGTCCACTGCGAGCCCGCAGACGATGGCGGACATGAGCGGCATGAGGGCGCCGAGGAACTGGGCGTAGGCGTCCGCGCCCAGCGCCGGGTCCCATCGGGTTACGGAGAAGTACTCGCCGCAGGCAAGACCGGCTGCCAGGCCGCAGACGAGGTGCGCCGCCGTGAGCGGGGAGCGCGCCAGGCGCAGGGCCTCGGAGAGCAGGGCCCGCGGGAGAGTCATGCGCGGCGTCGGGTCGGAGAGTCGTGTCATGGCCATCACCTCTCCTCGGAGCGCGCGAACCAGGCCGCGCCCGCCGCCGTGAGCGCGGCGAACGCGAGCGCGCTGACCGCAAGGCCCGCTAGCGTGAGCATGCCGTCCGCCGCGAGCGCCCCGCCGAGCGCCATGTCCGCGGCGAGTGGCTCGCCGCTCGGCAGCACGGGGATGAAGCTCGTGGGGATGACCATGCTCGCCGACGGCGGAAAGAGCTGCGGCAGCGGCACCAGCGACCAGGCGAACCCGCCCACGAGCTGCGCGGCGAGCGGGCAGAAGATGCCCGCGAGCATTCCGAGCCGCGCCGTGAGGAAGAGCCCTGCGGGGATCATCCACGCCGCGGTCACCGTGTTGGCGAGCGCGCAGAGGAGCATCGTGAGGGTGCCCGCGGCCGTGAGGCCCTGCGAGGAGAACGCCGAGCCCGCGAGGTAGATGCCGAAGACCACGAGGTTCGAGAGCGTGCAGAGCGCGAGGCACCAGAGCGCCTTGGCCCACCAGGCGCGCCCGAGCGGGAAGCCCAGGCCCAGAAGCCCCCGCATCCGCGTGCGAGCGTCCGCCCGCGCGACGCACGCCACCACGAGCGAGAGAGACACGGGCAGGAAGAGCGCGTACCAGTAGTTCCACGCGCTGAAGATCTGCACGCCCCGGTAGGGCATCGCGCCGAGCAGCGGCATCGGCAGCGCCATGAGCACGGCCAGGCGAACCGGTGCCGCGTGGCGCGACTTCAGGGCCTCGGCGCGCAGGCCCGCGAGCAGGCCGCCTTTCTCGCCCGTCATGCCGCCACCTCCCTGCGCGCTCGACGCCCCTCCCGGCAGACGCTCATGAAGAGTTCCTCGAGGTCCTGCCCGGGCCGAAGCGCATCCTCGTAGGCGAGGCGCCCCCCGTAGATGATGCCGATGGTGTCCGCCATCTGCTGCACCTCGGAGAGGATGTGGCTCGAGACGATCACCGTCGTGCCCGCCGCCGCGAAGCCGCGGATCTGGTCGCGCAGCTCCTCGATGCCGATGGGGTCGAGGCCGTTGGTGGGCTCGTCGAGCACGAGCAGGCGTGGCCGGGCGATCAGCGCCAGCGCGAGCCCCAGGCGCTGCCGCATGCCCATCGAGAAGCGCCCGGCGCGCTTCTTCCCGGTGTCCGCGAGGTCCACGGCGGCGAGCACCTCATCTACGCGGCTCTCGGGAAGGCCCAGCAGCGTGGTGCGCACGCGCAGGTTCTCGCGCGCGGTGAGGTTGGGGTAGAGCGGCGCCTCCTCGATGAGGCTGCCGATTGCGTAGAGGTCCTCGCGGCGCCAGGCGTGCCCGGCAAAGAGGATCTCCCCGGCCGTCGGCCGCAGCATCCCGCAGATCATCTTGAGCGTTGTCGACTTGCCGGCGCCGTTGGGGCCGAGCAGCCCGTACACCTCGCCCTCGCGGATATGAAGGCTCACGTCGGCCACGGCATCCTGCGCCTGGTCGCCGCGGCCGAAGCGCTTGGTGAGCCCGCGCGTCTCGAGCATGTAACCCATGGGTTCGTCCTTTCTCTTCCGGGCGCGCGGGCCGAGTCGCCGTGCCCGCGCGCCTTACCTTTCGGGTTCACCATCCATGGTGGGGCACGTTTCTAACGAAGCTGTAACGGCCGTTGGGCTCTTTTGGCGCCAGCCCTTGTCGAGCCGTACGCCACTCATGGTATGTTTATCGCGATAACAAGGACGGAGGTGCCCGTGGCACGCAATAAGTACCCGGAGGAGGCGGTCGAGAAGATCAGGGGTGACGCCCGGCGAGTGTTATTTTGCGAGCTATGCGCATTGAAAGCGACCTTTCGTGGTATAAACTACTTGCCGGAAGCCGCGGCTTTCAGAGTACGGCTTACGTGTACGTTTAACCTCCGTGGGCGACGGGGTGCCGCAAGGCGTAGAATATCGCCCACCTGTAGGGGCCTGCAGCGATGCGGGCCCCGCTTCGTATGAAGGGGGCGTAACCGATGAAGATCGTATCCATCTCCCAGGACTTCTTCGACCTCGTCGAGGGCGACCGCGAGCTCATGCTTAAGCACAATCGCCCCTGCATCGTGGTGGTGAGGCTGCGTTTCCGCGGGAAGCGCAGGGACTTCGCCGTGCCGCTGCGTTCCAACATCGCCCCTAACGTGCCCAAAGACCAGTACTTTGCACTGCCACCCCGCCCCACGACGCGCCCCGGCTGCCGCCACGGCATCCACTACATCAAGATGTTCCCCATAACCAAGGCCTACCAGCGCCGCTTCAGGACCGAGGGCTCGGCCTACTACGAGACGCTCCAGCGCATCATCGACGGCAACACCAAGCGCATTGTCTCCGAGTGCCAGGCATACCTCGACCGCTACGAGCGCGAGGGAAGGCCTCGCTTTGCCGTCGACATCGACCGCATCGTGGGGCTGCTGGAGGGCGAGAAGTAGGGCGCCTCGGCTCAGTCTCGAGCCATGCGGAGTCGCTCCGCATTTTTGAACGCCGCGTGTGCGTCCCAAATACTTGAGAAACAAGCTGTGAAGTGCAGTGGTGCGCCCGTGCCCGTGCATAGCCGTCTCCATCAGCGTCTACGGTGTGCTACGACATCACGGGCAAGCCGCCCGGCAAGTCGGAAGCTGCCGCCAAGAAGAAGCTGGACTTCTCGGCGGTCGGGCTGCTGAGGGTCGACGAGGGCCTATGCGTTCAATGCATGCACGCCGGGCCTTACGACGACGAGCCGGCGACCATAAGCGCCATGCACGCATTTGCGGCGGAACAGGGATATGCGCCCGACTTCTCCGAATCTCGTCTCCATCACGAGATTTACCTCTCCGACCCGCGCAAGTGCGCGCCGGAGAAGCTCAAGACCGTGATCCGCCATCTCATCAAGTCGATTTAGCGAAACGAGCGCCGTCGTGCGGTTCGGCTTTTGGGTTTAGCAATCGCCGGTTCGCGTCGATCGAGCAAGCTGCTCAGTCTCTCGGCGAGAGCGTTATCCCTTTAGGCGGTTCGTCTCGAGATTGGTTCTTAGGCCTCCTGTAGCGCGGAGTTTTGATACTCCCAAAAGTGAAATGAGATTTGAATTTTAGAAGCAGCTCTTGAAAGGCGATAGACCGAAACGCCCGATAGATACCTCGAGGTGGCGATGCTCTTTCATCACACCGACTTCGCCGGTGTGATCACGAACGCGCGAAGGGCAAAAGCGCAGTGGTGGACCCCTCTCTATGCCACGCGATACGATCTGCACGGCAAGGCGCTCCTCAAGACGAACCCGAAGGAGTATATCGTCGACACCGGCTTCAGGACCTGGATGGCCGGCTATAGGGTCACGGATACTGGCCGCCTGTTCGGGAACGCCGTGTATCTCCAGCTGCTCTACGAAGGGTGGAGCGTACATGTGGGCAAGCTCTATGGCAAAGAAGTCGACTTCGCCGCGACGAGGGACGGGCGTGTGCTCTATGTGCAGGCGACTGACGAGATGTTCGCAAGCGAGACCAGGGAGCGAGAGATCGCCCCTCTGAAGTCGATACGAGACAACCACGAGAAGATCGTGGTCGTGAGGCAGGGTTCCTACGACACGGACATCGACGGCATCCGCATCGTGAGCGCGAGGGATTTTTTCCTCTAGGGACATGCGATCCATCGCGAGGCGGCCAGGTCAAGTGGGGGACAATGCCCCCTTGCACCTTGCCCACCTCCAGGGGCTCTCCTTGGACTCTTGCAGACTGTCGGGAACTTCTTGCAGCCGCAAGGGCCGCAAAAACTTTTCGCCGAGCGCAGGGCGCCCCCGGGAGCTTCGGCTCCCGGGGGCGCTAGCTCTAAAGGCTGCTTGTTCTGTCTACCGCGCAATGATGACGGTAACGAATCCCGGGATTATCTTCTCGAGATCACGCTTGAGACCAGTTGGGTTTCGGACAAGTCTACCTGGGTCGTAGATGAAGCAGAAAAGCCGCTCGCATCCTGGATGCTCTCTGTACTGAGGAATGTCGATGCTCAACTCCTCGCCAAGCTCCTTGTCACGTAGGCCATCACGTGTCATCTTCACCTCAATGAAGCGCGCTTCGTCTTTGAGATAGAAATCCGTGCGCGAGTTCTTTCCAGCAAAGCCGGGCACCGCCTCCTCAGCGCGTACGTCATCAAAGTAGGCCAGGCAGATTGATCTGAGAAGGTCTTGGACGTCGTATTCATCATTGATCGCAAAACCGTCTCTACCAGCATGTCTACGATTGATGGAAGCAACGACGTCGGGGAACCTGTCCAATATCTGCTCAATGACAATGTCACCGTCGCTATCATTCGAGTCTTCTAGGACGATGAAGCCTTGCTGTATTCCCTCCAAAGTTCCCTGGAGAAGTCCTTGCCACTGTCTTGCAATCCTGGTGTGGTCGTTTGCCTTCTTCTCAAGGTCTTTCATCGCGTCCTGCTGAGACTCGGGAAGTAGCTCATGGAGCGCAATGGATGCCTTCGCTCTCCAGGGGCTAAATAGCTCAGACTTAACATAAGGTGCTCCGATTACGCCTTCGATATAGTGCGAAGTAGCAAGAACTGTCTCGCCCTCTTTGATCAACAACTCAAGCTTCGCGATGGCGTCATCTTTATTCATGTCGCACTTCATTCCCGTCTCGCCCGTCAATCCCTTTCAACCTCAACAGCCAGCGTCTCATGCTCCCGTCTTCAAAGAAGTCGAGCAATGCTCCATCGCAGAAGCGTTCTGCTCTCACGGCTCCGAGCAGAAGCGCCATCACCGCCTGGCCGTCAAGTTCCGATACATCTGCCCCAGACATTGCTTGGCTGCTCCACTCGAGTCCGTTGCGTTCAAGCGTGTCGTGGTAATGCGTGAGCTCGTACTCTGAATGCTCGTCGACGAAGTCGTAGATTGCCTGTTCAACGTCAGCAACCGTCGTTCCGTAATTCACGTAGGGCATCTTGATTGGGTCGTTCATGGTGCCCTTGCTCTCTCGGTCTACAACCCAGTTGCCAAATCCCTCGGCATTCTCAATCGCAGGCAGATGTTTTGTCAGGCTCTCAAACATAAGCCGCCTCTTTTGAGAAATGAGCTTCAGCAATACCGTCGAGCTGCGAACGTATTGTCTCGAAGGGCTGGTTCAGGTCCAATGTCCTCACGCTTATTTGGTTACCGCTCATCTGATACACACCATCAGGCTGCACGTCTTCGTCGGTCTTGGCGTAGAGCAGCATGCCCGACACGCTATGCTGGTCGTGAGTGCTGGCGAGCTCCGCTTCCTTGTTCTTCACGTAGGTGAAGATCTGGTACAGGTTTCCGGAGTGGACGCTTCGCTTGTCGAACTGCTGTTGCGTCGTGTGACTGTAGTACTTCGCGTCGATGATGAGGACGGTCCTGCCCCGTGTGAGCGTTATGTCGGTGTGCATGGCGGGGAGCATATCGCCGAAGCCGTCGTCAAGTGCCCAGCTGATGTACGGCGCCCCTGCGGAAAGCTCTGGGTACTCACGTCTGTAGTACTCGAGGATGAACTTCTCGTACAGGTGGCTCATTCGCTGCTCGTCGAGGAAGTCCATCATGCGGAGACTCCCGCTCTCCCGCGTCTGGAGAAGGCCCTTTGCGACCAGCCAGCACACGTTCATGAGCATGCGATAAGTCTGGTTGTTCCGGTCGAAGCGCATGTGCCAGTCTTCGCCCGAAAGGTTCACGTCTTCCACGTCCACGAAGTACGGAAGCAGCCGTCTAAGTGCCTTCTTGCGCGCCTTGTCGATGTCCGAGCGAATCAAGAGCACGATCGTCGCCTTGAGGATGCGGTTCATGCGCGTGTCCGTGCTGAACTCGTCGTAGCTGCAAATCAGCTGCCTGCGCAGAATTGAGCGCGTCTTCAAGGACTCGGACAGCTCAATCTTGCCCCTCGGTGAGGAGAGCATATCCTTGCGGTCGACGTACTCTCGGCCAAGACCGCGCTTGAGCTGCAGGCTCACGCCCCGTGACAGTATCTCGGCGAGGAGGTCGGCGGTGTTGTCGAACTCCTCGGCTGCGATGTCGCGGTAGCTCTGCCCTTGCAGCGTCTGGAACGCATAGGCGAGCATGTGGTAGATGTTCTGTATCCGGATCACCGGATTGACCTGCGCAACTTGCCGGCCCACTCGTCGACCTTGGTGGGCTCGTCGAACCAGTACTCGCGCAACATCGGCACGAGCTCGTAGTTGACGATTGCTGAGAGCTTATCGTCCGTCACGTCGTCCGGGGACATGCGGCAGAAGTAACTATGGCCGATGCAGAAGCCGTCTCCCAGCGATTCGTCGGACGCGATCGCCTCGTTCAGCTTCACGACGCAAGAGATGAGCCTATCGAACTTCTCACTGGCAAGTCCCTCCTGATAGGTGATGAAGCTCTCCGCGTCGAAGGCGGGACGGAGGTCGAAGAACGCGAAGCGGCGGCGCAGGGCGTAGTCGAGCATGGCGAGCGAGCGGTCCGCTGTGTTCATCATGCCAATAAGGTATACGTTGCTCGGGACGTAGAACAGCTCGTGCGAGTAGAGGAGCTGCAGCGTGTTCCTGGGCCCGCGCTTGTCGTTCTCGATGAGCATGAAAAGCTCGCCGAAGATCTTCGAGAGGTTGCCACGGTTGATTTCGTCGATGATGAAGAAGTAGTCATTGTCAGAATCGTCCTTCGCATTCTTGCAGAAGTTGTAGAACGCGCCCTTCTCGAGGTCGAAGCCCTGCGCGTTCGGGCGGAACCCCTCTATGAAGTCTTCGTAGCTGTAGCTCTGGTGGAACTGCACCATCATCACACGCTCGGCGTCCTTTACGCCCATCATGGAGTAGGCCAGGCGCTTTGCGGCGAAGGTCTTGCCCACGCCTGGGGCACCCTGCAGGATGATGTTCTTCTTCGCGCGCAGGACGTTGACGAGGGCCCTGTAGTGCTCGCCGTCCATGTAGACCTCCGAGAGGAAGTCCTCGGACGTGTACGCTGGGTATTCAACCTCCTCCGTGTCTTCCTCGACTTCGCCGCCCTCGTCCTCGAAGAACGAGTTGAGCTTCTCAACGAGGTCGGGATAGGCGGTGATGTCCGTCAGGGTCTTCATGGCGAGGAGGTCTTCCGTGTGCCACTCTCCTCTGTTCGTCCAGCGTACCCTGCGGATGTTCGGATAGGAGTCGCCATTTTCGTCGAATTGGTAATCCCCCTCAACGATGCCGCGACCAATAATCACGCTGCGGCCCCGCTTAGCAAAGACAACGTCACCCGGCTTGATCTCGCGCGAGAACTGCCAGAGCGCAAGCGCGGAGTTCTTCTGCGAGTACTTGCTCCTGTACAGGGTGCGCAGGTTTTTGCGGATATCTTCCTTGCTGGCGTATTTCTCGACGTTGCCGAGCTTGCTCCAACCGACGCCCATTACGCCACGTGCGTAGAAGTCATCCCACCTCGCGGCACCGTCTCCCGGGGAGTAGGTCCAGTAATGTGTGGTCTTGACCCCCTCGTCTCCAAGGGAATTTTCTTCCGCCTTCTCGGCTGCAGCCTTCTCGGCGACCTTTCTCTCACGGTTGACGCGCTCAGACTCCACGAAGGCGGCAGCTGTCAGCGAGGGGAAGTCTGCATACGGGCATTCGTTGCTTCCGAGCTCTGATTTGACAGTATCGCAAATAGCGAGATAGCGTTCTCCGTCGTGAATCGGTGAGTCCTTCTCCTTTGGCGCTATGCCGGCAATGGTGGAGCCAGCCTTTGCCACGTCGGCCATGAACCAACGGTTGCGCGAGTCCAGGCTGATGAAGTTGTAGGGCCTCGCCCAGTAGAGGCCCATGGTGAGCTTCCAACCAAGTGTGAACTGGATGACGGCGGTATCGAATGCCTCGACGAAGGCCTTCCGGGTTTCCTCGTTGTCGTCGGCGGCCAGTGCAAGTTCGGCCTCGAAAACATGCCAAAGGTTATCGATGTCATTCTCGCCGCGCCGGTCGTCGTTGGCGAAGGCATAGAAGGTCGCATTGAGGTTGTTGAGCACGGGGATGCCCTCGAAGTCCGTGGGCTGATCTGCCCCAATGTCGAACACCTCGGCGATGCCGGCGATGATCTTTTGCCGGTTTGCGTCTGTGATGCCCTTGTTGAAGAGGCCGAAGACGGTGAACGGATCGATGTCTTGGAGCTCATCTGCCTCAAGCTTAGGGAGACTCATCCCGATCGATTCATAGACAGTTGCTAGCTTGTTTATCAAATCGTCGCGCCTGTCTCGATAGGTCAGCAGCTTGTCAGATAACTCTTCATAAAAGCTAATCCAAGTAAATTTTGTGCTGGTCATTATAGTCACTGCCTATCTTGTGCCTCTGCCAAGGCACCTTGCTTTCAATGTCTTTCCATATGCGTCTACATGCGCGACAGGTATCTTTATCGAATCTGAGTACACCAACGAGTATCTTTGCATCAATGTAATCCAACGCTTCGTCGATATTGCGCCCATTTCTTACTACTCCGTCAATTATGCTGATAACGTTTCTTTTTAGCTCGGGATTAATGTTCAATAGACCGGTATTGAGAACATGGATATTGTCAACTTCCTTGGGCAGAATCTCAAGCGCACCGCCCCCATAGCTTCTGCCGCAAAGCTCCGTGAATGCGAACGCAATGCTGTTGTAATAGGCGATAATTGCAAGCTCCGGGTCAATGCCACCCCTGAATTTCATCCTATGCATGGTGTCGGTTGATATTGCACCGCACCGATTAAGCACAAGCTTGGGATAGAGATTATTCCAAGTGAGTAGACACGCGGTTTTGTCCTCGAGGGCGAGGCGGGAATCTCGGATGCTGTGCATCGTCATTTCTCAGCACGTTCGCTACTCGTTGAAGCTAACGAGAAGAGCCTCCTGGGCGAGGAGGGCGCCCGCAAGGTCAAGGAAGATTGGGGCGACGTCGATGAAGAAGCTTTGTAGGTTCCTCAAGGCGGCGCTTAAGGTCATGCTGAGCTTTTTCGCATGGCTGTTCCGCGTCGTGTTCAAGTGAGTGATGTGAGAAGAGGCGGGCAATTGCCCGCCTCTTTGTCTTTAGACGATTATTTCTTTGCGATCTTCGCAGCAACGCCGACGACCGCGCCGCCCACTGTGAGGACTGCGCCGCCTACTCCGGCGCCCACTTTCTTTATCCCGTCGACCCTATCGGCGCGCTTCGCCTCGCAGCGCGCGCAGAGCTTCTTTGAAGGGTCGTCCAGAAACGTGTGGCATCCCCTTGACTTGCACACCGCGGCAAGCTCCGCCCCGCATTGGGGGCAGTAGTTCATCGAGGGCTTGAACAAGGTCTTCTTCTTGTGGGCAGCGCATTCGCCGTTTGGGCATCCTTTAGCCGAGCTCATCTTCGGCCTCCTTTTCATCGGTTATCGCTTCGAGATAGAAGGTCTTCTCGGGGACGGAGAGCGCCTTGCTGAGTGCCGACACGTCGAGCTGCAGAGCGGCCCTTGAACGCCAGACGCCATGGTCGGTGCCGTCATCCGATGTGTCGAACTCGGCAAGCAGGCCGGCGCGCGACCCGACCGTCTGCTCGATCAGGTGCGAGTAAGCCTCGAGGGCAGAGGCCATGGCCTTGACCTCGCCCTGCTCGCAATAAATCGCCGCGCGGGCGACGGAGGCCTGGTGCAGCACCGGGAAGCACCGGTTGATTGAAGCCATCTTCTCGTCGATAAGCTCCGTGCGCTTGCCCTTCGCCTTCCTGTACTCTCCGTTGGCGAGGTACGCGACGTCTTCCTGCAGCTCGAGGTCGAGCTGGGCCGTAGCGTCCGAAAGCGCGCGAAGGGACTGGGCCACTAGCAGCTTCCTCAGCCCTTCGTCGGAGACCTCCCTCGCCTCAAGGTAGAGCGACATGCCGCTGCGGAAAAGGCCGATGCGGTCGTTTTGCTGGCCCCGGAGAACCTCCTTGACCCTTCCGTCGATTACCGTGATCTGCTCCGCGATCTCGTTGAGCTGTTCCTGCAGGGCCTTCACCTGCATTGCGTTGGCTGCCTGCACGGGATCGATTCCTTGAGAGAACTCTTCTCTCTTGATGGGGAGCTTTTTGCCGTATCTGCCGTCCGAGCGCTTCATCTGGGCGAAGGTGTTGCCCATTTTGTCCGTCGTCAGCTTGATGTCGCCCCGGTCGATGGCTTGGAGCGTCTCGTCGGAGGCGTCGACGACAAGGCGGAAGCCCTTGTCGGTCGCCTTGCTGATCTGGGCAATCTCCGGAGCCTGCCGCTCCACGGCCTTGACGATGTCCGCAATGGCGTTGTCCGCCTCATCGCAGTTTTGCCTTATTGCGGTACTCAGGAGGGCGAGCGGCGACCGATCGGTCGGAGGCGCAATCTCCTGCGTCCCCGCTTTTGCTAGGGAATCTTTCGAACTCACAATCTCGCCCCTTTCCAAGAACTCGTCGCCCCATTATAAGGCGCATGTCTACGATGTTTTCGTAGATGCGCTGTTGCGCTGCGGAAACGCAATGTGCGGGATGGCGTCTAGTAGCTGCATCGGGCGATGGCGCAGCCGCATTTCGCGCATTTTCCCTCGATCACGATTCTGAACTTGTCGGCGCGCAGCTTGTAGCTGGGAGCGTGAGGAGCCCATGAGGTGACCTGTATCGTCTTTTCGGACGCGCATGCCAGAGACTTCGATGTTCTAGCATGCATACCGACGACGACCGAAGAGACGGTGCCATGCCGAACTCATCCGCCAGGCACACCAACGAGTTCAGGCGCGAGACCGCCGACTACATGATCTCGACGGGCAGGCCGACAACGCAGTGCCGCCCCGGGCTCGACCTCAACTCGAAAACCGTCGGCAAATGGGTCCAGGCCCGCCGCTGCGAACTCAAATGCCGGTTTCATGATTGACGAATACACCTGGTATATCTCGAATCGCTTGAGTTATTTCAAGAACCGCGAACCACCGACCCGATTCGTTCAAATTGCGCATAAGTCGGGCCTTCGGCGACATGGCCCGGCGCAACATAACACCATGCGGATTCGCTTAGCCATTGAACGGGAGTAATCACACATCGAACAATACAAGCCCTCGACCTGCGAAACAAATCGAGGGCTTCCTTTGCGCTCCTACTCGAAAAATAAGATTCCTTGCCAAAGCCCCTTGAGCGTCGGGCGGCATTATTGAGCGTGGGCGTTTTTGTAGGCGCCTTTGATCTCTTCCGGCAAATTGTCGGGAATCAGCGCCTTCACTCTATCCTCGCTGCCATCTTTGATCGCCTGCTCGTAGTACCAGCATTTGAACCTCAGCATATCCAGCGCACGGTTCATGTTTGCGATTTCCGATTCCATGTGGGCCTTCCGCTCCTCGAACATGGCCTTGCGCTTGGGATATGTCGATGGGCCCTCCGCGCACCATTCCATGAACAGCCGGATGTCCTTGATCTCCATCCCAGCCTTCTTTAAGCATTCGATGACCCGAAGCGCCTCGAGTTCCGTATCGCCGAATCGGCGAATGCCGGATGTCCGCTCCAATTCCGGGAACAATCCCTGCTTGTCGTAATAGCGCAGCGTGGAAACGGGCAGACCGAACATATCCGCCACCTGTCCGATTGTGTACATGGTTCCTCCGGACAAATCTCGAATTTACTCCTTGACCTAAAGTTAGGTTTAGGTATTACCTTTATTTTCGTCAATATATATAAGGAGTGCAAGGGATTTTCGCCAAAGGCGCGCGCTTGCCGGAACGGTTTTCGCCGGCGGCGTGAACGGCGTGGGCGAAATCGCCGGGCATCCCGCTCTGGAGCGGGCGCATCGAATGGGCATGGAAATCTAGGCGCGGCTTAGCTGCGCGAAAGCAGTTTGTACTCAAAACCATCGACAGGAGGAATCAAACATGACGATTAAGCAGACAGCGGGCAGGGATGCCCTGGGGGACTTTGCCCCCAAATTTGCGCAGCTCAATGACGATGTGCTGTTCGGCGAGGTATGGAGTCGAGAAGACGGGCTTTCCCTTCGAGATCGCAGCATAGTGACGGTGGTTGCCCTAATGGCGCAGGGCCTGACGGACTCTTCGTTTCAATATCATCTGATGTCCGCAAAGAACAATGGCGTGACCAGGGCTGAGATAGCGGAAATCCTTACGCATGCGGCGTTTTATGCGGGATGGCCCAAGGCGTGGGCGGCCTTTCGCATGGCGAAGGAGGTCTGGGCGGATGACAATGCCGCTGATGCAAGAGCTAAGCATCAAAACGAGATGGCCTTTCCCATCGGTGCCTCCAACGACGCATTTGCGAAGTACTTTATCGGGCAAAGCTACCTCGCGCCCCTTTCCACCGAGCAGGTCGGCATTTACAACGTTACGTTCGAGCCAGGCTGCCGCAACAACTGGCACACCCATCACGCCAAAAGCGGCGGCGGGCAGATCCTCGTCTGCGTGGCTGGTCGAGGGCTTTATCAGGAATGGGGCAAACCGGCACAGGAGCTGTGCCCTGGCGATGTAGTAAATATTCCCGCGGGCGTAAAGCACTGGCACGGTGCGGCGCCCGACAGCTGGTTCTCCCATCTCGCGATGGAGGTTCCGGGCGAGGAGGCCTCCAACGAGTGGTTGGAGCCCGTGAATGACGAGCAGTACCTTAAAGCGACTGACAAGGAGGCTTAGGCATGGAGCAGTTGAAACTGACGCAGGAATGGGACAAGGTGTTCCCCAAAAACGACAAGGTTGAGCACAGCAAGGCGACCTTCCACAACCGATACGGCATCACGCTGGCTGCCGACGTGTACGTGCCTAAGAACGCGGATGGCAAGCTGCCCGCCATCGCTGTTAGCGGCCCGTTTGGCGCTGTGAAGGAGCAGTCCTCCGGTCTGTATGCGCAGAAAATGGCGGAGCTGGGCTTTTTCGCAATTGCCTTTGACCCGTCCTATACCGGCGAGAGCGGCGGTACACCCCGCCATGTAGCATCGCCGGACATCAACACCGAGGACTTCTGCGCAGCGGTGGATTTCCTCTCTGTGCAGGAAAGCGTTGACCCGGAGCGTATCGGCATCATCGGTATCTGCGGTTGGGGCGGCATGGCAGTCAATGCGGCGGCCATAGACACCCGTATCAAAGCTACCGCGGCTATGACCATGTACGATATGACCCGCGTGACCGCAAACGGCTATTTTGACGCCGAGGATTCCGAGCAGGCGCGCTTTGAAAAGCGGAAAGCGCTGAACGCGCAGCGCACCGAGGACTATAAAAACGGCAGCTATGCGCTGGCGGGCGGCGTGGTCGATCCGCTACCGGAGGATGCGCCGCAGTTTGTAGCGGACTATAACGCCTACTACAAAACTCCGCGAGGCTATCATCCCCGCAGCCTGAACTCCAACGGTGGCTGGAATGTGACGTCCTCGCTGTCGTTTTTGAATATGCCGATTTTGCAATATAGCGGCGAAATCCGCTCAGCTGTGTTGCTGGTGCATGGCGAGAAGGCGCACTCCCGCTATTTCAGCGAAACCACGTACGGCAAGCTGACGGGGGACAACAAGGAATTGCTCATTATCCCTGGTGCCAGCCACACCGACCTTTACGATCAGATGGACATCATTCCGTTTGGAAAGCTGAAGGCATTCTTTGAGGAATACCTGAAATAAGGCGTGCCTTGATTTAATGGCAAGTCTCCAGCAACGATTCTTCTAAAGAGTGGGAGTAGCTGAAACGAGGCGATTGAATAACTCCATCTGTTTTGGTTAAAACAAAAAAATATGCCGCGCGCCTGCGGCATGAAGGAGGGAGATTTCTATGAATATCGTTGTATTGAGTGGTAGCCCGCGCAAGGGTGCCAATACCGACACAATGGTCGAGGCGTTTGCCGAGACCGCGCGCGAGGTCGGCCATACGGTCGAGGTCATCCGCGTTGCCGGCAAAAAGATCGCTGGTTGTCTGGGATGCCAGTACTGCTTTACCCATGAGGGCACCTGCGTGCAGAAGGATGACATGGCCAACGTGATCGAGTCGCTGAAAGGCGCCGATATGGTTGTCTTCGCTTCGCCTATCTACTGGTTTGATATCACTGCGCAGGAGAAGGCCGCCATCGACCGCCTGTACGCCTTCGGTGCTACGGGCTTCCCGTTCACCAAGACGGCCCTTTTGCTCGATAGCCACAGCGAGGGCGTCTATGATGCGGCGATCGCTATGTACAAGTCAACCTGCGCGTACTGCAAGTGGGAGGACCAAGGCATTATCACCATCAGCGGTATGACCGAGCGCGATAGCATGGCATCGTCGCCCAAGTTGGAAGAGGTGCGAGAGCTCGCTCGCAAGCTCGCCTAAGGACAAGAAGAACGCATGGCAATCGGTGTTGGTGGAAAATGCTTGCTGTCCTTACCAAGAGGAATGCCGATTGCCATGCAACGATGCTCCAGCGGACAATTCCGGTGTGCTAAAACGCCTTCTCGTTCAAGAATTCCCTGAACGCGGGGATGTCAAAGCCAACGAGACCACGCCCGCGCTCTCCGATGACGCCGTCCTCCAGGAGGCGGCGTTTGTATTGGCTTGCGTAGTTGCTGGCGACGCCCATGCGTTTGGCTATCTCCGAGACTCTACTGGGGCCAGAATCGGGCAGCATTGCGAGCAAAAACTCAATGTCTTTATCGGAAAGCTCCCGATAGGTCGTTTCGAGAATTCGATCGCGCAGCTCCATGCGGGCAAGCAGAGAACCCTGCTGTACATCAGGTGCACTGATTTTGGGCGAGTTCTCCGAAACATCCCATGTGCGATATCCGACGAGCTGCATCATATAGGGAAATCCGTCGACGGCCTTCACGGCATCCTCGAGCGCTTCTGGCGTGATTGAGCGGCCTCCGGCCTCAACGGTTTTGCGGAATGCGTTTGCAATTTCAACGTCAGTGATTCGTCCCAACTGATGATATTGGGAACGCCTGAGGAACGAGACGGAATCGTTACGCAGCAACGCCGATACCTTGTAGGGCAGTCCTGCCATGAGTAGGGCAACTTTTTTACCTTCGCGTACAAAGTGCTGGTAAACAGAGGCAAATTGAAGCATTTCTTCGAGATCGACGGTGACTTCATCGATGGTGATGAGAAGTCCGATGTCATGTTTTTCGAGTTGCTTAAAGATGCCATTCATGCGCGTGCGCCAGTTGCCCTGAGCCTCTTGAGCATATGTCCAATCGATGCCCACTGGACCAATTTGAACGCCGTTTATGCGCGCATGAGGCTGTGAGAGGTAGCTATCTGCGGCTTCTTTGGTTCGCTCGATAATATCTTCGAGCATGCCTGGCATGGCGGAGACATTTGCTGCGATCCAACCGTGTTCAAGCGCCGTTTCTGAAAGGAGCGAGAGAAGCGCCGTCTTGCCCGTTCCCCTTGCGCCCGTAAAAATAGTCGACAGGTTTGGATCTCCCGGGCCGTTGATAAAACCACGGTTGATGTCACGCAGAATATGCTCGCGACCCGCTAGAAAGGGAGGGATACTTCCGAACGTCGGGGTAAAGGGGTTCTTGCTGTACTCCATGGTGTCTCCTTTGCAAGTTTTGCTAATTTTTGCAAGTTTTGCTAATTTTTGCAAGTTTTGCTAACGACCGACCAAAGGGCATCGAAGCAGTGACGCTGACATTTTTTAACGCAGAAAAATAAGCAGAAGTCAATTAATCTGCGTTAAGAAATAGTTGAGAAGAAAAACGACGAGTCCCGGGCGCAATGCCGTTGCGCTCCGGGCCTCGTCGCTTTGCGAAGTATCTAACGGTCTCGTTGCCGTGGTACCTAGTCAAACAGGCTCGGCATGTCGTTTTCCTTCATGAGGGCACCGGCGGAGGGGAGGCTCTGCGCGGTGAACTTCTCGGCCGAGACGCCGGCGCCAAGAATCTCCTCGGTCGTGCCGACGGTGGTGACCGAGCGGCCCTTCTTGGCCGTGAAAGCCTGGACGCCCTGCGTGTTGGTGGTCGTCTTGGTCTTGAGCAGCGACGTGTTGAAGTTCATCAGGCGGTAGTCGCTCGAGACCAGCGCGATGTCACGATCTGTGTTGAGCACCTGGGCATACAGCAGCTTGCTGCCGCCGTAGATGGCGTTCTTGAGGCGTTTGCGGTTGGTCTTGGTGACGTATCCAGAAAGCGCAACGCGCACCGCGCGGCCGTTCTCAAAGACGAACAACACGTCGGCCTTGTAGTCCTCGGGGTCGATGACCCAGATGACACTCTCGTCGGGTTCCATCTCAAGATCGGTCGGCAGGTACGAGCCCAGCTGGGCCGACTTGGTGTCCTCAAATGCCGCAACCTTGCACTTGTACACCTGGCTCTTGTTGGTAAACACGAGCAGCTCGTGCGTGTTGGAGGACGGGAACTCGATAAAGGGTTTGTCGCCGTCCTTGTACTTGAGCGTGGTCGTCTTTTTGAGTACGCGGTCCGTCATCTTCTTAAGGTAGCCATCGCGCGAGAGCATGATGGTGACCGGGTACTCCTCGACCTCGGGCTCCAAGCTTACTTCGATAACCTCATGGGGCTCGATCCTGCCCGTGCGGCGCGGCATCACATACTTCTTGTTGACCGCGGCCAGCTCGTCGCTGATGACCTTCTTGATGTTCTCCTCGCTGGAGAGGATCTCCTCAAGCTCGGCAATCTCGCCCTCAAGCTTAGCGATGTCCTTGGTGCGGTTGAGGATGTACTCCTCGTTGATGTTGCGGAGCTTGAGCTCGGCAACAAACTCGGCCTGGGTCTCGTCGATGTCGAAGCCGCGCATAAGGTTGGGCACGACCTCGGCCTCGAGCTTGGTGCCACGGATGATGGCGATCGCCTTGTCGATGTCGAGCAGGATCGCCTCGAGGCCGTGCAGCAGGTGCAGGCGCTCGGACTTTTTTCCCAGGTCAAAGTTAATGCGGCGACGCGTGGACTCAATACGCCACTTGACCCACTCGTGCAGGATCTGACGCACGCCCATAACGCGAGGGTAACCATCGACCAACACGTTGAAGTTGCATGAGAACGAATCCTGCAGCGTGGTCGAGCGATAGAGCTTGGCCATGAGCTTGTCGGGGTCGACACCGCGCTTAAGGTCGATGGCGATGCGCAGGCCCGAGAGGTCGGTCTCGTCGCGGATGTCGGCGATCTCCTTGACCTTGCCCTCCTTGGAGAGCTTGACGATGCGCTCGATGATGACATCGGTCTTGGTGGTGTAGGGGATCTCGTAGACCTCGATAATGCGCTCTTCGGGAATCCAGCGCCAGCGGGAGCGGATCTGGAAGCTGCCAAGGCCGGTCTCGATAATCTTTTCCATCTCCTCGCGGCGGTAGATGATCTCGCCGCCGGTCGAGAAGTCGGGCATGGGCATGTACTCGAGCAGATCGCAGTCGGGATCCTTGAGGTAATGCATCGTGGCAGTACAGACCTCGTTGAGGTTGAAACCGCAGATGTCGGACGCCATGGCGACGCCGATGCCCTTATTGGCCGAGACAAGGATGTTGGGGAACGTGGTGGGCAGCAGACGCGGCTCCTTCATGGCGCCGTCGTAGCTGTCGACGAAGTCGACCGGGTCCTTGTCGATGTCCTTGAAGATCTCGGCGCTGATGGGGGAGAGCTTGGCTTCGGTATAACGCGAGGCGGCGTAGCTCAGGTCGCCCGAATAGTACTTGCCAAAGTTGCCCTTCGACTCCACAAAGGGGGCGAGCAGCGCTTCGTTGCCGGTTGCCAGGCGCACCATCGTCTCGTAGATCGCGGCGTCGCCATGCGGGTTGAGCTTCATGGTCTGGCCCACGATGTTGGCGCTCTTCTGGCGCTCGCCCTTGAGCAGACCCATCTTGTACATGGTGTAAAGCAGCTTGCGGTGCGAGGGCTTAAAGCCGTCGATCTCGGGGAACGCACGCGAGACGTTGACGCTCATGGCGTAGGGCATGTAGTTGACCTCGAGCGTCTGCGTGATCGGCTGGTCGGTGACCTCGGAGTGCAGGCCGATGACGTTCTCGGCGTTGACCTGCTTTTTCTTCGGCTGGTTCTTCGTCTTCTTCTTTGCCACGATTTCCTCTTGAACTTCTTATGGGCCGTCGTTATCGATTTGCTGCTATTGCAGGTCCAGCTGGTCCAGATATTCCTTGCCGTGCTCGGAGATATGGCGCTTGCGGCCCGCTTCGTCGTTGCCCAGCAACAGGTTAAACATGGTCTCCATCTTGGTGACGTCCTCGGGCTCCACCTTGATCAGGCGACGCGTCTCGGGGTTCATGGTGGTGAGCCACATCATGTCCGGGTCGTTCTCGCCAAGACCCTTGGAGCGGTTGATGGAGCACTTTTGGTCGCCAATCTCCTTGAGGATGCCGTTCTTCTCGAGCTCGGTGTAGGCAAAGTAGGTCTTCTCTTTGCAGTTGATCTCGTAGAGCGGCGACTCGGCGATATACACGTAACCCTCGTCGATAAGTGTGGGCACCAGGCGGTAAAGCATGGTGAGCACGAGCGTGCGGATGTGGTAACCGTCGACGTCGGCGTCCGTACAGATGATGACCTTGTTCCAGTTGAGGTTGTCCAGGTCAAAGGCACCAAGGTTTTTGATGCGCTTGTCCTTGATCTCCACGCCGCAGCCCAGCACGCGCATGAGGTCCATGATGATGTCGGACTTAAAGATGCGTGGATAGTCCTCCTTTAGGCAGTTGAGGATTTTGCCACGGACGGGCATAACGCCCTGGAACTCGGCATCGCGCGAGGTACGAATGGCGCCTGCTGCCGAGTCGCCCTCTACGATGTAGATCTCGCGGCGGCTCTTGTCCTTGGAGCGGCAGTCGATGAACTTCTGCACGCGGTTGGCCATGTCGGTCTTCTGCTGCAGGTTGGTCTTGATGCTCTGGCGCGTCTTTTCGGCGTTCTCGCGCGAGCGCTTGTTGATGAGCACCTGCTCCATGATCTTGTTGGCGGCGTCTTTGTTCTCGATCAAGTAGGTCGAGAGGCGCTCCTTAAAGAAGGCCGTCATAGCCTGCTGGATAAAGCGGTTGTTGATGGCCTTCTTAGTCTGGTTTTCATAGGACGTCTGGGTGGAGAAGCAGTTGGTCACCAGCACCAGACAGTCCTGGACATCCTGCCACTTAATGCCGCTCTCGTTTTTGTTGTACTTGCCCTGTTGCTTAATGTAAGCATCGATGGCACTGGTCAGAGCGCTGCGGGCGGCCTTCTCGGGCGAACCGCCGTTCTCGAGCCAGGAGGAGTTGTGGTAGTACTCCTGCATCGTGAAGGTGCGCGAGAAGCACATGCACGCGGTGATCTTTACATTGTAGTCGGGCAGGTCCTCGCGGTCGCGACCGCGGCGGTCGGCCTCGATAAAGAAAGGCTCGGTAAGGTAGTCGGTACCGACCTTCTCGAGCACATAGTCCTCGATGCCCTTGGGGTAGCAAAAGTCCTCTTCGGAAAACTCGCCATCGTCGCCCTCGATGCGCAGGCGGAAGGTCACGTTGGCGTTGACCACGGCCTGACGGCGCATGGTCTCGCGATACCAATCGTGGGGAATGCTAATCGAGGTAAAGACCTCAAGATCGGGGCGCCACTTGATAGTGGTGCCGGTGCGGTTCTCGTCGCTGGGCTCAATCTCGAGTGCCTTCTTCTTGGCGCCGACAACCTTGCCCTTCTTAAAGTGTAAGGAGTACTTGTTACCGTCACGCCAGACGGTAACGTCCATGTACTCGGAAGCGTACTGGGTCGCGCACGAGCCCAGGCCGTTGGTGCCGAGCGAGAAGTCGTAGTCGCCGCCCTGGTTGTTATTGTATTTGCCGCCAGCGTAGAGCTCACAAAAGACGAGCTCCCAGTTAAAGCGCTTCTCGGAAGGGTTCCAGTCGAGCGGGCAGCCACGGCCATTGTCCTCTACCTGAATGGAGCCATCGCGAAAGGCGGTAAGGGTGATGAGCTTGCCGTAGCCCTGGCGCGCCTCGTCAACGGCGTTGGACAGGATCTCGAAGGCGGCATGTGCGCAGCCGTCGAGCCCGTCCGAGCCAAAGATGACGGCGGGACGCAGGCGTACGCGCTCCTCGTCCTTGAGCTGGCGGATACTGTCGTTACCATAGTTTGCGGTGTTTTTTGCCATACTCGCTCTCTCGGTGCTCCTTTGCTGCGTTTAAGTCATATAGATAGTCAAGGTAGCATAGCCCAGCCCATAGGCGATTCCAACCAACACGAAATCCATCGAACAATCGTTCGGAGTTCGATGGAGATTCGTTTACTCGGACAAAACCGAGTCGGTTCTGTCCGAGTAAGTTTGAATAGTGAACCGAAGTTGTAATGTCCGCATGGCGATGACGAACATGGTTTCCATTATGACAGATATAGTTGACATCTTCTGATAGATGCAATATATTTCTGTCATATTGCAACAGATATCTGTCCATTACTACGAAAGGAACTCCATGCCGGGCAAAAGGAACCTACGCATGAAGGCGGCGCGCGCGGCGGTTGGCCTTTCGCAAGCTGACCTGGCCCAGGCCGTGGGCGTTACGCGCCAGACCATCGGCTTGATCGAGGCGGGCGGCTACAACCCCACGCTCAATTTGTGCGTGGCAATCTGTAAAGCGCTACGCGTTACGTTGAACGACTTGTTTTGGGAAGACGAGAGCGACGTCGACCCTGACGCTCTTTAGGGGTTCGCTATGAAATTTGAAGATTTAAAACTCGTGCAAAAGTGGCATGAATATGCCGGCCCAAAGGATGAGCGCCTGGAGGCCGAGAGCGCGAAGATCTACAAGATTGGTTTCGTGCTGCTTTCGTTTGGCATGTTGATGATCTTTTTCTACCAGTTTATAGCTCGACAGGTTGCGTGGGTTCACAGCGACGCCGGTGAAATGCCGCATGGCTTTGCAACGCCGTTCGAGGCAGCCATGTATTTGTGGCTCGTTCTCGTGATGTTGATTTGCGCAGGACTGCAAACGCGGAAGGGCTATGTCGATACCAATCGTTTTGGGCAAACCGAGCATCTTCCTGTTGGATATTTCCTGCTTGTCAGCGGTCTTAGCGGCGCCGCGTTCGCGCTTGTTATTGCCGCAATGCGCTGTATCGCTGAGGCGCAGATCGTACCGCTCGAAAGCGTCTTTTGGTTGGCGAACCTGGCCACGGGCGTTTTCTGCGGTGCGACGATTTTCGCGGCCACGTTTGCTGCCCTGTGCGCAACGTTTTTCACGGCGAAAAGACGCCGTGCCAAGCTCGAGGCAGAACTCGACTCCTCTGACGATAACTAATGCGCAATGGGCTGGCTCTGGGTATCCAGAACCAGCCCATTTGATGTTCGACGAGCCGAGTTGGCGTCTCTCACAAAAGTAACTAGGAGCTAGCGAGGCTTATCAGAATTGACCTCATCGGCGGTGTCGTTTTCGAGGGCCGTGCGGCGGGCGCTGTAGGCGATGAGGCCGGCGCCTGCCGCGGCGAGTGCTGCAGCGGCTGCCGTCAGGGGGACGTTGACATCGCCCGTGCCCGCAAGCGCGCCCGCTTTTCCGGAGCGCTTGTTATTGCCGTGGTCCTTGCCACTGCCGGAGCTGCTTCCGCCGGAGCTGCCTCCCGTGCCGGAACCGCCGCCACTCGAGCCGCCATCGCCGTCCGTCGTCATCGGGGCGTCGTGAAGTCCTGTCGTATCCGCGCTGTCGCATACGCCGACCTGAACTTCTGAGCGCTCGCATACCGCGTCGGGCACATGAAGCTCGTGCAGTACGGCACCCAGCGCCGAGTTTGCCCCCGGTCGAATTTCCTCGAGCGTTACGGGATCGAGCGCCACCAGATTACGCGCCTTCGCATACAGCGTTACGCGTTTGCCCACTTCGTCGCTCCAACTCTCGGGAATGGCGAAGCTCATGCGGAACTGTGCCGTGCAACCCGGTGCCAGCACGGCGTTGCCGTTGTCGGCTACCAGCGGGTGCGTTGCAAAACGTGCACCCAGCGTCTCGAGCGCGTACTTCACGTGTGCCATGTCGTTGGCCGAAGCGTCCTCGGCAAGCTCTGGATCGTAGATCGAAGCCATGCGTGCGTTCACTCCGAATCCGATGGATGCGCTGGAGAACGGCTGGCTGGAGCCCTCTCGGTACAGATCAATCGTGCCGGCGGTCAGCAAGGTGTTGCCGTCGTTTCGCACCGTGACCATGAAGGATTCGCCTGCTGCTCCGGGCACCACCGCGCCCGAGGTAGCAGCGGCGCCCGTTGGAGTGGCACACGCCACCAAGGGCACTTCGATGCCGTGCAGATCTGCCTCGCTCTTCTCCGCGCTCACAATGTGCGTGGCGAGCGCGGAGAGCATGCCTCCCGACGTCAAAAATGTCGTTATCTGATCGACGGGATGGTCCAGCTCGCACATCACAAACGGTTCCGTGAACAGATCGCCTGCCAAGGTGCTGGCAAAGATGCGGAAGTGCTTGCCCATCACTGCTACCGGGTTGCCTTCTTCGTCGTAGGTTTGTCCCACCTTGCCATCGGTGTTCTCTACATAGAGTACGCACCTGCCGTTGTTGCTTACGCTAAACGATGCCGGGCCACAGCCTGCGGCACCCACGGGCTGCGTTGCAAATGCCGATGCGCCTCGCGTCCAAGTAATATGCTGCAGTTGCTCGTTGACGGTTGCCAAAAAGCCCGAATGTTGTGGCCACGGCATCGCACGGGGTACCGTGGCGTCTGGTGACATAACGCCCCAGCCCGCAATGGACTGGCCGATCACGGCGTACGATGCGCAGCCGCAACCGTCTGCGGTCTCGTACGCAACGGGCACCACCATTTTGCCGTTGATATTCTCGGGCTCGCCCAGCTCGATACTCGACGGTGCTTGCGGAAAGCGGAGAACTTGACGGAACGTCAGGCTATCGCCCGAAACGTCCGACCACAGGGTAAAGCACTCCAGCGCAACCTCTGCCTCATTGCCCAGCGCCTTTTCTGCGGTGGTTCCGCGGCGGTGGAGGTAAGCGCCCGACAGGCGCCCGTCGACCAGCGTCCTGCCCACCGTGATGCGTGGACACTGCAGACAATGGTGGCCATCCTCCTGAAGGCGGCCGCGCGAGATGCTGCGCCACGACGTGTGCGACATCACGCGAACTCCGTCGTTGCTTATGCGCAGGCGCACAACGGACAGTATGCCGGCTGTGCTTGCCGTATCGAAAAGGGTGTTGTCGCCGTCGGGGCGCTCGCCCGAGACCAGCAGCACGTAAGCGTCCTGGTTTTCTCTTCCGTCCGTATATTCCACTACGTCGAAGTCGTAATCGAATATGCCGTCGCGCTCCACGTCGCCCTCGCCAAAGCCCAGGGGGAAGTCCACGGGCATGGGGGCAGACCACGTGCCGTTTGCCTTTGTGTGCACCACTAGGCGCGAGCGGCCATTGTCGCCGTAGCGCACCGAGGCGATACGGAACAGGCATTCTACGCCGGCAATCATTGCCAGCTTCATGTGAGCTTCGCTGAGCACGCCGGAAAACAGCACGTTGTCGCTCGAGGGCTTGATGCCGCCACGCTCGTCCTCCGATACACCAGCAGAATTGGCGTTGGGGTCCGCAACGGCGTTCGTCGCCTGCCCGATATAGGTGTACTCATACATCGGCGCGGCGTTTTCGTCGTTCTCTATCAGTGCATGGACGAAATGCTCAATCTGTCCCGTGTCGTCGCTTTCTTCATTCGCCTCGAGCTCAATGCGCGTGACCGCTTGATCCCAATCGCGCACGACGGGCGCGACGTTTACGACAGCGGCCTTAACCTCGGCGCGTGCGAGCAGCTCGGCGTTGGTGACGATGGTGGCCGATGCGATAAATTGCGGCACACCGCCCGCCTTGATGTTGCCGGGCGTGCCGAAACAGGCATCCAACGTGTAAGGCGTATCTCCACCCAATGCGAGCTCAGAGCGCTGGAGCACATACTGGTTGCCATTGTTCACCGACATATTCCACGAATCGAGGAGTGTGGGCCACGACCCCGACCAAGCCTTGGTGGTCCACTTGAACATTACGAACTGGAGTATCACATCGACATCGACGTCTGCACCTACGCGCAGTCGCGGAAGCTGGTGTCCATCTGCCTTCTCGTACCCAATGAACAGCGTGAGGGATGCGGCGCCGCGCACGGCAGACGAAGCGACGCCTGCAACGCCGGCGCCAAAGGTGACGGCAAACCCGATTTGGATGGTGAACGAGCCCGACGTGTTTGAATAGTCGAGCGAAATGTTTTTAAAAAACGCCGCACCGCTGCCGTGCGTGTGGGCACCCACGGCGAGCGCCGGCTTCGCCAGCACCCAGGGGTTGACGTTTAGGAAAAACGGCACCGGTCCTAGGGTAAACTGCTCGGTCCAATTGAGGTCGGTTCTTACTTGAAAGAGTGCCTTAATATTGCCGTATGCGGGGTCGTTGTTGTTGCCCCAGGTTTTGCCCACCCAATCGTAGGCGAGCGAGCCGTACAGCTGTGTGGCGATATCCATCGTGAACAGCGGCGTGCAATGGTGGCGAAGGAGCTTGGTGTTTCTTGGATCGGTGCCCGAACCGGCACTCATACTTTTGTACTGATTCCACTTCCCCTCCATCTCGTCGAGGTAGCGGTTTGCCTGCTTGGCGCCCGACTCACGCGGTGACTTCTTCCAGTACTCCGGATCCGGATTGCCCGAATCGTTCATATAGCTGGCTGGTTTGTATCCTCCGCCAAACAGTACGTACCCGGCAAACGAGAAATCGAACAAAATGGGGAACGAGGGCATCCAGCACGTGAACTTATTGCCGCCGATGCCGGGAAACGCCGCGGGGAAATCAAACGGAGTGATCTCTTGGTCCATGGTGGTGGGAATGATGGTGGTCGAGCCCGATTCCGCCTTTGCCGCCGGCGCGGTGACAACGGCCATGGGGGATGAGAGCGTGTAGGTTTTGCCCTGATAGTCGAGCACAAAGCGCAGCTTGCACCCTTCTTCCAGAAGGCCCGATGCCGCGTCGAGGAACTTGTCTTCGAGTGTGAACGTCGCCAGATTATCCGAACCCGATGCGCTGGCCTTGACTTGGCCAATCTGCGTGACGGTTTCGGATGAGCTGCCCGCAGCGGGCATCACTTTATTGATATGCAACGTTGCCTGCCCGCCCTGCGGCAGATGGGCCTGCACGGTAAAAGCGTGCGTGTCGGGCTGATCGTTTGCTGCTTCGTCCGCTGGCATTGCCATAAACGTGGCGTCGGCGTACTGGATGTCCCATTCGTCGAATGTGAGCTGGCGAAAGTACGGCTCGCCATCGGAGAGCGGACGTGTGGGTGCGGTAATGGCGGTGCCGCCTTGGACACGCGCGAGGGGAATCTCGACATCGCGGTAGCCCGCCATGCTAATGGAGATGCCGCCGTTAAAGTCATACGCGTCGAGAAGCGTCGCCTCGTCCACGTAGCCTTCTGAAAGCGGCGCGACCTCAAAGATGGCCGTGCCTTCGTCATCGGTAGCGGCGGTGAGCTGCTTGCCTGCGGCATAGCGCGATGTGAGTGTGACCTGGGCACCCGTGATGGGCGTATTCTTGTTGGCGACGTCGACCACGACCACACCGAACATGGTGCGCGAGAGAACGAGCACCCTGAAAGGGTCTTTTTCGTCGGCATAGGCTTCGGTGGGCGCGAACGGCAATATGAAGGCGTTTGCGCTTCCCGGCACGCGGGGCAACATAATGCTCGCCAGCGAGGACGCTCCGGCAACAAGTAACGAACGGCGATCAAGCATCTTTGGCTCCCATCCCGCAAACATCGGTGGAAATAATCAAATTTTGCGAGAAGGCGCCCCGTGGCGGTAGTGCCGTTCAAGGGTCAAAATGTCCAAATTGATCGAGCGAAGCGCCGGGTTCCGGAACGCGTTCGATGCGCTTGGCAGTTCGGTCGCTAACGCAACATATGCGCGACCAGCTCGGCGCGGGTTCCGATACCAAGCTTGGCATACACTCCTGATAGGCGGTTTTTAACGGTGCCCGGCGATACTCCCATGTGGCGTGCGATTTCAGCGTTGGTCCATCCGCGGCAGGCGAGCATGGCCATGGTGAACTCCGTGGTCGTTAAATCGTCGGCCACGTCCTCGCCCGAATCGGGGTTGTGGATGCGCCGCCAGCCGTAGCTGAAGCGGTACGTGATCTCGATGATGCGAGCGAAATCGTCGGGGTATTGCGATTTTAAGCACGCCTCGATAAGCCCCTGCAAAAGGCCGTGGTGCTCGCCGATGAGCTCGATAAGGCCGTCAGGGCGCGCAATGTTCCAAGCGGTTCCGAAGTGTGCCTTTGCGGCGTCGATATCCTTGAGGCTCATGCATGCCATGGAAGCCGACAGGTGCAGGAACAGCTCCGAGATGGGATAGCTTCCCTGTTTCATGATCAGGGCGTTTTCCGCCATGCCCAGACTGCGGCCATATTCGCCGCGCAGGTACAGGGCATGCGCCATCACGTAGCTGGCGAACAGGCGCAGGCCTTCGGGCAGATGCGCCGCAAGCGGATAAAACTCTTCGGCGGAATACGGGGAAGGCAAGTGCAGCAGGACGCTCGCGGCGGAGGCGAATAGGATATGCGTGGCGTGGACGGCGGGCGATTCCTCGTCAGTTGGCGTATCGAGGATGCCCGCAAGGCAACGGCGGGCATCGGCGATACGATTGAGCGACAGACTGGCATATCCGCAGATAAGGCATGCGGAATAGCGCAGTGCGGGGTCGGTGGCGTCAAGATAGGGGCGTGCCGTCTTGGCAGCGAGGGTGGCCTGTCCGCGAAAGTACAGCGCTTCTGCCGTGGCGATGGTGCGCGAATCGGGGTCGGAAATGCTTGTAACCGCAGCGTCAATCTGCCCCGGCACAAAGGCAGTGCACATCAACGGCATGGGAATGCGCGGGTAGCCATCGCAGTCCATCTTCCATCTCCCATCAGGTGGCAACAATGCAGCAATTGTACCCCTGTTGCTCGGGACCCTTTTCGTTTTACTGTTCGGTTAACGCTGCGGATCGTTTTGGAAGGCTTACGAGCATGGTAGTCCCGTTCTCGGAACTTGCTTCGACCTCTACCGTGCCACCGTGAAGTGCTGCAATCTCCCAAACAAGCGCTAGCCCGAGTCCTGCGCCGCCGTATGCCCTGCTGCGGGATTTGTCTAGACGAAAGAACGGCTGGAAGATGCTCTCTCGGTACTGCTTGGGTATTCCCGGGCCCTCATCTTTGACTCGCAGGAGCACGTGGCTGTCGCTGCCGCTGATGGAGACGTTGACAGTCGAGCCGGAGCGGCTGTAACGGATGGCGTTTTCGACCAGGTTAAACACCAGTCGATAGAGGAGCGTATCACTTCCGATTGTCAAAGCGTCTCCGGCGCAATCGAGGGTTACGCCCTTATCCTCGGCAAGTGGCGCAAGGTCGGTGAGGACCTCTTCGGACAAGGGACCGAGTTCAACATCGTCCTCGCAAGGAACGCTGCGGAGCTCACTCATCTCGAGTAATACCTTGGTCATTCGAGACATGCGCTCGGTTTGTTCTTGTAGCAGGCCGAGCAGCTCGGCTGTTTCGGGTTGCAAACCGGAGTGCTCGGAGATGAATAGTTCAATCTGTGCTTGCATAAGGGCGAGCGGGGTGCGCAGCTCGTGTGCGGCGTTGCCGGTAAACTGACGCTGCGCAGAGAACCCTTCGCCAAGACGGGCGATCATGTCGTTGAAAGAGGCGCTGCATCGCTGTAACTCGGTGGGCACATCTTCACTGAGCCTGATTTCGCTTAGGTTGTCAGGCTGCACACGCTCAACCTGGGCTGCAAAAGCCCGTAGCGGTTTGAGTGCACGGCCGCTCGCAAAGTATGCTAGCGCGCCGCCAAGAAGTGTGACTCCAGCCGTGATGTACCAGGTCGTCGTGCCAAAAGACTCCTGTGCGTCGTTTACGACGATCGTGACCTTGTCATCGGGGGTCGCTTTCGTTGGGTCGAACGCCTGGGGCGAATCTTCGCCGGTTGCGTTAAAGGCCGAGATGTTACTGCCGATGGCATCCATGTAGCGCATGCCCGTATAGCCGACCAGGCAGTTCGTCAGCACGCATGCCGCACACGTGAGCAGTGCCGTCATAATCGTTATGCGCCATTGAAGGGAAAGCCTTTTCATTCGCTATCCTCCATAACGTAGCCCTCTCCAATCCGATTGCGAATCGGGTCGTATCCCAAAGCGCTGCGTAGCTTTTTGCGGAGTGACGAGATGTGAACGCGGGTTGCGTTGCTGAAGCTGTTTACGCTGCTATCCCAAACGTGCTCGATAAGCTCCTCCTGACTTACCGGACGCCCCTGATTAAGCATCAGGTATTCCATGATTCCCGTTTCCTTGCGCGTAAGAGATAAAGCCTCGCTGTCCACAGAAGCGATGCGCGCCTTGGTGTCAAAGCTGAGCTTTCCGCAGGTTAAAACTATGTCGCTTTGTGTAAAGCGTCTTAGGGTAAGGCTGCGAATCCTTGCCGCAAGCTCGTCCAGATGAAACGGCTTGGTGAGGTAATCGTTGGCGCCGGCATCGAGTCCGGCAACTTTATCGGATACTTCGCCACGTGCGGACAGAATCAGTACCTTAGTCTCGCAGTCAGTTTTCCTAAGTTCCCTGAGTACGGTCATGCCGTCGATACGGGGAAGGTTGAGGTCGAGTACCACGAGGTCGAAGGCCTCAACGTCCAGTAGGTCGAGCGCTTCCTGTCCGTCGTGACAGCAGTCGACGCTGTACGCCAAGTTTCGCAAGCTGCGCGCGATTGCATCACACAGCGCCTGCTCGTCCTCGACGATCAAAATACGCATAACAGTCTCCTTGCACATTTCAAATCGCGCTTAACACGGATTTTATAGTCGATATGGTCCAATGGTCGCGTAACGAAAGGAGTGATTGGGTTGTTCAAAGCGGTAAAACCCGTGGTACAGGTCGCTTTGTTGATCGTCGGAATTGCCATGGTGTGCTTTGGCGTTATGCGTGGCGAGGCGGATGCCGTGCTGGCCAAAGCGATTAGGCTGTGCTTGGAGTGTATCGGAATTGGATAAAAGAGAAAACACTGCGTCGCATGTTTTGGCCCGATTTCGCGGATTCATTCAGGCGGCGGCAACACTTATTACCAACATTCACCTGCCAAACTTTGCTAAAGGCGGCATCTATCAGGGCGCGGGAAAAACAGTCTGCGTACCCGGGCTTAACTGCTATTCGTGCCCTGCGGCATCGGGTGCGTGCCCCATCGGGTCGTTCCAGTCGGTGGTAGGTTCATCCAAGTTCAACTTTTCTTACTATGTTACCGGTACGCTCATTTTGCTCGGCGCGCTGCTGGGACGCTTTGTATGCGGCTTTCTGTGCCCGTTTGGCTGGCTTCAGGAGCTGCTTCACAAGATTCCCGGCAAAAAGTTCTCCACGAAAAAGCTTAAGCCGCTTACGTACATCAAGTACGTCGTGCTGCTGTTTGCCGTGGTGCTGCTGCCCGTCTTGGTGGTTAACGACGTGGGCATGGGCGACCCGTTCTTTTGTAAGTACATCTGTCCGCAGGGCGTGCTCGAGGGCGCCATTCCGCTGGCCATTGCCAATGCCGGCATTCGATCTGCGTTGGGACAGCTCTTTACTTGGAAACTTGCCGTTCTCATTGCCGTGGTAGTGCTGAGCGTTTTGTTCTACCGCCCCTTCTGCAAATGGATTTGCCCGCTTGGCGCATTTTATGCGCTCATGAATAAGGTGTCCCTACTGGGGATTCGGGTCGATGCATGCAAATGCGTCTCATGCGGCAAGTGCTCAAAGGTTTGTCAGATGGACGTTGATGTGGTCCGCACGCCCAATCATGCCGAATGTATCCGGTGCGGAAAGTGCATCGGGGCCTGTCCTGTCGATGCCATCAGCTATCGCTATGGCCTGGATGTGTCGGCGGAAAAGCTTCCCTTGACCGCCGATAAAAAGTAAACAAGCTTCGACAAAACGGAGGAATGACCATGAAGCTTTCTAAGATTGCGGCCCTGTTTATGGTGCCGGTATTGGCCTTGTGCCTTGTGGCATGTTCGGCGCCCGGTGGCAATGCGAACGAATCTGCGAGCTCCGATCCTAAGATCGCAGAACTCACTGCGCAGAAGCCGGCCAATGCCGACGAGGCCGCCGAGCTGTATGCGAAGCTCATGCAGAAGGAGAACGATATCTTTTCGAGTGATAACGCGCTCTGGGAAAAGGTATTCAATGCGGCAAATAAAGACTCGGCAATGATTGAGGATGGCAGCAATTACGGCGATTTCCTGCTCAAGACCATCGATGGTGCCAAGGATGAGTTCACGGCGGATGAGCTTAAGACGCTCAAGGCCGGTGCACAGCAGATCAAGGAGATCGAGGACAAGCTCGAGAGCCTGGAGAAGGAGTTCCCCGGCTGTGGAAGCACGCCGAGTGCAGGCGAGAGCGTCGACGCTTCGACCGCTGGCATGACGGCTGGTGCCAATGCTTCGAGCGAGGCGACGAAGTTCCCCAGCTTTACGGGCAGGACCTGGATGGCAACGACGTGAACAGCGACGAGCTGTTCTCTAAGAACAAGGTCACCGTCATGAACTTCTGGTTCACTACTTGCAAGCCGTGCGTGGGCGAGCTGGGCGATCTTGAGAAACTGAATCAGGAGCTTGCCAAGAAGGGCGGCCAGGTCGTGGGCGTCAATTCCTTTACGCTCGATGGCAACAAGGGCGAGATTGCAGATGCCAAGGACGTGCTGAGCAAGAAGGGCGTGACGTATAAGAACATCTGGTTCAAGTCGGATAGCGAGGCCGGTAAGTTCACGTCAAATTTGTTCTCGTTCCCGACAACGTATGTCATCGATCAGAATGGCAACATCGTAGGGGAGCCCATCGTGGGAGCCATCAGCTCCGCCGAGCAGCGCGCAGCACTCAACAAACTTATCGACCAGGCGATTGCGAATAGCGAGCAGTAAAAAACACGTAAAGCATCGCGATGATCGTGCGCCGCTGTGCGAAGTAGTCCGCTACCTTTCAAGATAAGCTCCACCATATAGAGGTCCCACTCGGGACCTCTTCTTTTGGGCGCCGTCCCGTTCGTTTTTTGATGCGGTTCCCTACATTCCTCACTGGCGTCGGTGAAAAATGGGGATAGAGTAGGACAAACGCGTCGAATACGAACGGCGGGGGAGAGCGGGCGAGTGCGCCCGCGTGGGAGAGGTTGCCGTCCATGTTGGAGCTCAAAGGTATTTGCAAAAGGTACGTTACGCAGTCGTTTACGCAGGTGGCGCTCGACAGCGTGAGCCTGTCTTTTCGGGATAACGAGTTCGTGGCCATTCTGGGACCTTCGGGGTCGGGCAAAACTACGATGCTCAACGTTATCGGCGGACTCGACCACTTTGACTCGGGCGACCTGCTGATCGACGGTATTTCGACCAAGGACTTTCACGATCGCGATTGGGATGCCTACCGCAACAACCGCATCGGCTTTGTGTTCCAGAGCTATAACCTCATTCCGCATCAGACCATTTTGGAAAACGTTGAGCTGGCGCTGACGCTCACGGGCGTGGGGCATGCCGAGCGCCGCCAGCGTGCGCGCGAGGCGTTGGAGAAAGTCGGCCTGGGCGAGCACGTTAACAAGCGCCCGAGTCAGCTTTCGGGCGGGCAGATGCAGCGCGTGGCCATCGCCCGCGCCCTGATTAATGATCCCGAGATTGTGCTGGCAGACGAGCCGACCGGCGCCCTGGACTCAACGACATCCGTGCAGGTCATGGATCTGCTCAAGGACGTGGCGCGCGACCGTCTGGTGATTATGGTCACGCACAATCCCGAGCTGGCGTACCAGTACGCTACGCGCATCGTCAATCTGGCGGACGGCAAGATTACCGACGATTCCGACCCTTTTGATGTTGCCAAGGCCACGCGCCGTGAGGCCAAGCCTACGCGCAAAACCTCGATGAGCTTTGTGACGGCGCTGGGGCTTTCTGCCCGAAACCTTATGACCAAAAAGGGCCGTACGGCCATGACGGCCTTTGCAGGTTCGATTGGAATTATCGGTATTGCGGCAATCCTGGCGCTCTCCAATGGCGTGAACAATTACATCAAAAAGGTCGAGGAGGATACACTCTCGAGTTACCCGCTTACGATCTCCAAGCAGGACTACGACCTGTCTTCCATGATGGGCGGGCAGGGGGCTGCGGATGATGACTCGCCTGAAAACGTGGATTCGTCCGACGACAGTGCCGGCGGCAAGGCTAAGGGAACCGATAAGATTCCTGTGGTCACGGCCGTAAAGGATATGTTTGCGAGCGTTAAGTCCAACGACATGACGAGCTTTAAGGCATGGCTCGATGCCGGTGGCGACGGCATCGATAAAGAGGTCAACGCCATTCAGTACGGCTACGGTGTATCGCCGGTTGTCTATCGTGCCGGCAAGGGCGATGAGAAGCCTGTCCGGCTGGTGCCCAACGCCATGACCGAGGCCATGAGCGGAGGCGCGAGCTCGGCGGCGACGGTGAGCATGGAATCCATGGGAACCTCGGTCTTTAACGAGATGATTGACGACCAGAGTCTGCTCGACAGCCAGTACGATGTTGTCGCCGGTCATTGGCCCACGTCTGCCAACGAAGCCGTAATGGTGCTTTCGAGCCGCGGCACGGTGGGCGATTACACGCTCTACAGCATCGGTGCGCTGGATATCGATGAGCTCAACGATCTGGTTAACAGCGCCATGGCGGCTGACGGTGGGGTCGAAGCGCCCGAGACCGGCGCCTACTTTACCTACGACGATGCGCTGTCTACCACGTTTAAGGTGTTGTCGCCGGCCGATGCCTATCGCAAAAACGAAGAGACTGGCATGTGGACTGACATGTCTGGCGACGCCGACTTTATGGCAGCCAAGGTTGCCGACGGTATCGACGTGCACATTGTGGGCGTGGTGCGACCTAACGAGACAGCCAATGCGAGCGCGTTGTCCCCGGGCATTGCCTATACGCATGCGCTGACTCGCCAGCTTATGGAGCGCGCCGCCGATTCGCAGATTGTGCAAGAGCAGCTTGCCCATCCCGAGACGGATGTCTTTACGGGCAAGTCTTTCGATGAACTGCAGGGCGAGGCCAAACAAGGAGTTGATCTAGGCAGCATGTTCAGTGTGGACGAGGCAGCGCTGAAGAGCGCGTTCTCGTTCGATGCATCTGCGCTCTCGGGTGTTGCCGGCGGTATGGACCTTTCTGGTATCGACTTATCCGGGCTGGACATTGACCTTTCGGGCGTTGGGAAGGACATCGATTTCAGCGACATTATGGCCAAAGCGCCGGCACCAGATTTCTCGGGCATCTTTGACGGCCTGGAACTCACACCCGAGCAAATGCAGCAGGTGGGAACGCTTGCCAACCAGCTGTTTGAGGGATTTTTGCAGTCGGAGCAGTTTAAGGCGTTGTCGCCCGAGGATCTTAAGGACGCGTCGAAGCTCGCCGCCGCGTTCTCGACGTATCTTGAGAATGATGCTGCGGCCCAGCAAATCCTAGTCCAGCTCAAAGCGCTCGGCGGCGATGCCCTGGCCGAGCGCCTGCAGCAGGCGATGACCGACTATGTGCAAAAGCAGCTGGCTCCGTATCTGCAGCAGGCTATGGACCAGGCGATGAAGGCAATCAGCGAGCAGATAGCGTCGACGGTATCGTCCCAGCTCAAGGCGGGCGCAGCGGGGCTTATGGACCAGATGGCGACGCAGATGTCGTCGAGTTTTGCCAACCTGGCGAGCGCTATGCGTGTGGATGCGAGCGCCTTTGCTCGTGCCATCCATTTCAACATGGACGCCGAGGACCTGAGTTCGCTCATGATGAGCTATGCCAAGGCGTCGAAGCTCACCTACGACAACAATCTGACCACGTTGGGCTATGCGGATGAGGCCGACCCCATCTCGGTTAAGATTTTCCCGCGTGACTTTGAGGCCAAGGAACGCGTACTCGACCATATCGATGCGTACAACAAACAGGTCAAAGCCGCCGGCCACGACGAGCAGGCAATCTCGTACACCGACTACATGGGCATCATCATGGGCTCGGTGACCGATATCGTGAATACCATCAGCTTGGTGCTCATCGCGTTCGTGAGCATCAGCCTGGTCGTGAGCTCCATCATGATCGGCATCATCACCTACATCAGCGTACTGGAGCGCAAGAAGGAGATCGGCATCCTGCGCGCAATCGGTGCGTCGAAGCGCAACGTGGCAAACGTGTTCAACGCCGAGACCTTTATCGAGGGTCTCATCGCCGGCGTCTTTGCCATTGTCGTTGTGGTGCTCGTGAGCTTCCCGGTTAATGCCTGGGCGCTTGCTGCCAAACAGGTCCCCAATTTGATGAGCCTGCCCGTGCAGGATGCGCTGGTGCTCATCGCGATTTCGGTGCTGCTGACGGTTGTCGCTGGCCTGCTGCCAGCCCGCAGCGCATCCAAAAAGGACCCCGTGGAAGCCCTGCGCTCCGAATAATGTGACAAGGGGCAGTCCCTTTGTCACATTGAGCGGCTTGTGAATTCGAGGTCTAATACTTTTCCGAGAAGTGAACGAGTCAAAATGGACCCCCGAAGCGTCGACACTTTTGAGATGCAATTTCCTGCGGTTTTGATCGTTGAATCCTGCGGTTTTGGCGTCAGAAAATGTCGATGCTTCGGGGGTCCAAAAACGGTCGTTCACTTCTCGGAAAAGTATTAGACCTCGTTGTATGGGGTGCGGCTGGAGGGTGGTCATCGTTCAGTAGCTACCTCTTCCTTGTGAATCGCCTGAAGCACAAGGCATAATGCATGTGACAGAGGGACGGCCCCTTTGCCGCATTGATTTGAGAGTAGATGTTGATGATTCTGTCGTTGGCCCCTATGGAGGGTATTGCCGGGCATGTGTTCCGTCGCGTGCATGCGGAGTGCTTCGGCGCGCTCGATTGTTATTACACACCGTTTTTGCCGCCGCCGCGGGTGGGAAACCGCTTTGGCGGCAAGGCATTTAAGGAGATCGATCCTGCCAATAACCAGGGGCTTAACGTAGTGCCTCAGCTGATGTCCAAGAACGCGGACGAGTTTGTGTGGGCGGCACAGGTGCTCGCCGACATGGGCTATCGCGAGGTCAATCTCAACTTGGGTTGCCCCTCGGGGACGGTTGTCGCCAAGGGCAAGGGTTCGGGTTTCTTGCGCAATCTCGACGAGCTCGAGGTGTTCTTGAGCGATGTGTGCGAGCGGTCGCCGTTGCCGGTATCGGTAAAGACCAGGCTGGGGCTGGAGAGCGACGACGAATACGAGCGCGTGCTCGATCTGTATTGCCGCATGCCGCTAGCAGAGCTGATTGTGCACCCGCGCGTGCAAAAGGACCGCTATACGGGCTCGCCGCGCAAGGAGTTCTATGGCGAAACGCTGGAGCGTGCGCCGTTCCCCGTGGCCTATAACGGCGACATTTTTGATCTTGAGGATATGGATGCGCTGGTGGAGGCCTATCCCGGCACGCGCCATGTAATGCTGGGGCGCGGCTTGCTCGCGAATCCCGCGCTCGCTCGCATGGTCAAGGGCGGCCCTGCTGCAACGGCTGCTGAGCTGCAGCGCTTCCATGACACACTGTTTGCGGCCTATGCAGAAGAGATTGGCGGCAATGCGGTCTTTCGTATGAAGGAGTGGTGGTTCTACGTCAAGTGCGCTTTCGCCGACCCCGCTACCGTTCACAAGCTCGTACGTAAGACCAAAAAGGTCGACGAATACCGCGCCGCCGTCGAGCGCGTCTTTCGCGAGCAGCCACTTGCACCCATAGCCCGCTTCCACGGCTAGTTAGTCATTGGGGACGTTCTTTAACGACTAGTCATCTAAGAA
Organism: uncultured Collinsella sp.; assembly: GCA_958427145.1. Lineage (GTDB taxonomy): Bacteria > Actinomycetota > Coriobacteriia > Coriobacteriales > Coriobacteriaceae > Collinsella. The sequence continues at coordinate 76,637 of CAUAAZ010000001.1, read as the reverse complement.
CGTCCCCAATGACTATGTTGCACTAGAGCAGGTTCTCCTGTACCCATGCGATGATGTCGTTCGATTCGTAGAGTGGTTTGCCGTCGATGAACAGGCAGGGAACCTGGCGCTTTCCGCCGACGGCGATGAGTGCCTGCTCAGCATCGCCGTCGGTCGAGATATTGCGCTCGGGGATGGTCACGCCGTTATCGGCAAGGAAACGCTTGACCTTTATGCAGTACGGGCAGCCGGTCATAACGAATAGTGCGAGCTCATGATTAGTAGCCATAGGTCTCCAATCGGTTGAGGTTTTGATTGAAATACCCAAAGCCGCCGCGGTCTATGCGCGCGTCAACGACGACTCGATGGCCTGTACCAGAAACGCCGTGGCTCCGGTGCCGCAGGGCTTGTCGTAGTAGTCAACAAAGCGCTGGTCGGCAAGATAGCCGTGGGCGAGGCCCAGGTACGCTTCGTTCTGGGGTTCGCGTCCCCAATTAAGGCCAATCCATCGGCGATGCATCGCGACGAGTTTGCGGGCCTCGTTGCTCTCCGGGTCGTCAATGCCCATGGCAATCGAAAGCTGACCCAGAATGGCGCGTTCAAGTTCCTTCATGTCGTTCCATGTCTGAGGATCCATGTCCAGTAACGTTTCGTTTGCCGCATCGATCGCCTCGTTGCCATAGCGCGCCCGCGCCTCGGTACCGTAGCGCTCCTCGTTTTCCTGCACGGCGCGCCAGCGTTCCAGTTGCGGCAGGACGGCGCCCATGAGCGAGACGGCTTCGTCGAGCGACATGCCGGTGTTTTGTGCCAGCCGCGGGGCACAATCCTCGATCATTGCCTCCATGGTGGTGTCGTAGGTGTACTTGCCGTGGTCGTAGCACCACTTGCAGTAATGGTCGGTCGCGGTGCCCGCAGCATCGGTGCCGCAGTCGTCGGGCGTGAGTATCATGCCGCAGCTCTGGCAATAGTGCTCGGGCATTTCGAGCAGATGGGGCAGTGGCTCGCCGGTTACGGCTGCAATGAGCTTCATCATGTCGATGCCCGGTGTGACCTCGCCGCGCTCCCAGCGGCTGACGGCTTGGCGCGTGACATAGAGCTTGGCGGCGAGCTGCTCTTGGGTAAGGTGATGGGCGCGACGGACAGCGATGAGCTTTTCTGCAAAGGCCATAACGGCTCCTTTCTGCTGGTTGATGGCTTAAGCATACGCGGCGGCAGGCGCCCTTCCAAGCAACCGTTGGTTGCACGACGGGGGACCGCGACAAAGAATTGCGCGCAGCGCCCCATGCCCCCATGCCGTACAATGACCGGCATGGAACCTATCGCACACATACATACCGACCTGCCGCAGAAGTTCGGCATTCCGCGCAACAGCTTTTTGGCGCCTCATCTGCAGGGACACATCGTTTTTGAGCCGGAATTTGCCTCCAACGCAGCGGTTGAGGGTCTGGACTCCTTCTCTCACCTATGGCTGCTCTGGCGCTTCGAAAACGGCACACCCGGCGGCACAGCTAAGGACATAGCTGCCGATGCCAAGACGCAGGACAGGTCCGGCACCAATGCCAAGTGGTCGAAAACCGTACGCCCGCCGCGCCTGGGTGGAGCCGAGCGCGTGGGCGTATTTGCCACACGCAGTCCGTTTCGCCCTAATCCTATCGGTCTCACCTGCGTTAAGCTCGACCGCGTGGAGCTTACCGACGACGGCCCCATCATCCATGTGCTGGGGGCCGATCTGCGCGACGGCACGCCCGTCTACGATATCAAGCCCTACATTCCGTTTGCGGACTGCCATCCGGGTGCAACGGGCGGCTGGATTGAGGATGCTCCGTGGCAAGAGCTCGACATCGAGTTCCCGCAGCCGCTGCAGGATATGGTCCCGCCCGCAAAGCTCCCCGGCTTGGTCGAGGTCCTTCGCCAAGATCCGCGCCGCGCGGGCAGCAAGCACGAGCCAAACCGCGTTTACCACTTGGCTTACGCCGGGCTCGACATATCGTTTACGGTCGACGGAGCCAGGTTGACGGTAACCGCCATCAACGACGCGCGGGACTAACCACCCGTCCGTATCCGTCAAAAACAACGCCAAACCCCATGCCAAAACCGCCCACGCTGGTGGACAATAACGCCTACCAAAACAATCACTTTGCACGGGAGCTCAGCATGAAATACGACTTTAGCTCGCTTATCGACCGCCACGGCATGGACTCCATCGCCGTTGACTCCTGGGGCGAGGTCCCCGGTATGGCTCCGAACGCACCCGACGAGGGCTTCGACCGCATTCCCATGTGGGTGGCGGACATGAACTTCGCCACGGTACCCACGGTCCAGGAGCACATCATTCAGCGTGTCCAGCACCCCATGTTCGGCTATTTCAATCCGCGCCCCGAATATTTCGACCGCATCATCGAATGGCAGAGCCGCCGTAATGGCGTCGAGGGCCTGGCACCTGAGCATATCGGCTACGAAAACGGCGTGCTGGGCGGTGTCGTGTCGACGCTGCGCGCGTATGTCCAGCCGGGCGATGCGGTGTTGGTCCACAGCCCCACCTACATCGGCTTTACCAAGTCCATTGAGGCCGCGGGCTATCGCATTGTCCACAGCCCGCTTAAGCTCGACGACCAGGGCGTGTGGCGTATGGACTTTGAGGACATGGAGCGCAAGCTCGCACAAAACCACATCCATGCCGCGGTGTTCTGCTCGCCGCACAATCCCTGCGGCCGCGTATGGGAGCGCGACGAGATCGAGCGCGCTATGGACATCTATCGCCAGCACGATTGCATGGTAATCTCGGACGAGATTTGGTCCGATATCATCCTGCCGGGACACAAGCACATCCCGACGCAGTCGGTGAGCGAGGATGCCCGCATACGCACGGTTGCCCTCTATGCGCCGAGCAAGACGTTTAACCTGGCGGGTCTGGTCGGCAGCTACCACATTGTCTACAACGAGACGCTGCGCGATCGCATGTGCGCCGTGTCCGACAAAACCCACTACAACGAGATGAATGTCCTCTCCATGCATGCGCTTATCGGTGCTTACCAGCCGCAGGGCTACGAGTGGGTGAACGAGCTCAACCAGGTGCTTGCCGGCAATATCGAGTACTTCTGCGATTACGTGGACGAGCATTTTGAGGGCGTGTCCTATTCGCGTCCGCAGGGCACGTACATGGTGTTTCTGGACTGCACCGAGTGGTGTCGCGAGCATGGCCGCGATATTCAGTGGCTGCTCGACGAGGGAGCGCGCGTGGGCGTGGGGTATCAGGACGGCCGCCCGTTCCACGGACCTTGCCACATTCGCGTGAATCTGGCGCTGCCGCTTTCGCGCGTGAGAGAGGCGTGCGACCGCCTGGACCGCTACGTTTTTAATGCACGGTAAATGAGAGCTTCGCGCGGGGCCTTCTGCCGCGTCGGCGGGAAGGCCCCGTACGGTAAGGCGTCTGTAACCATTGGGCGCTCGTGTGGTTTTGTTTGCTATTATTTTTTAGCATTTCAGTCCGTGAATAGGATCGTCTGGAGCTCGATGAAAAGACCTCGCCGCTCGGTTGCCATATCGTTGTTTGTTGCGCTTGCGGTAGCGTGTGCCTTTGTCGTAGCGATAGCCGGCTGTTCCGGGTCGAATGACGGAGCCTCGACGTCTGCATTAGAAAAACTGGACGCCTCGCAAGTCAAAGACGACGACCTTAAGACGCTCAACGTCGGCAGCGACCTCTATCCACCGTTTGTGTATACCGACGAGTACGGCGATATCGTTGGCCTGGATGTCGAGATATTGACCGAGGCTTTGGCCCGCATTGGTTGCAAGCCAAAATACCAGCTGATCGATTGGGAAAAGAAGAAAGAGCTGCTGGCGAGCGGCGAGCTCGATTGCGTCATGGGCAGCTTTAGCATGACGGGTCGCGAGAACGAGTATCGTTGGGCCGGCCCGTACCTTGCGAGCCGCCAGGTAGTCGCGGTCGATCCCCAGAGCGATGTCTACACGCTTGCCGATCTTGAGGACAAGGTTGTGGCGGTCCAGTCCACTACCAAGCCCGAGGACATTTTGCTCAATCGTACAAATGAAAACGTTCCGCAGATCAAGGAGCTCTACAGCTTTTCGGACCGCTCATGCCTGAACCCGGCGCTCGTCGAGGGCCTGGTCGACGCCACCGCCGCGCATGAGTCTTCGCTGCTCACCTACGAAAAAGACTATGGTGTGACGTATCGCATTTTGGATGAGCCGCTGCTGGAGGTTGGTTTGGGCACTGCTTTCGATCTCAACGATACGCGCGGCATCGACGTTAAGCTCATCCATGCCTACCAAGAAATGCTTGTCGATGGCACCATGGAACGCCTGGTGTCAAAGTACTTTGATGACCCTGCACCATTTTTGAATACGGAGGGCCTGTCATGATCGATGCGCCCGACCACGCCGTAGAGGAGCGGGGCGATCGTTCGGCATGGGTATGGCTCATTGCCGCCCTGTTGGGGATAGCGCTCTCGGTTGTTGCCGGCATGATGAGCTACGGTTACACGACAGCCCAGGCCGAGCAGCGCTTTGCCGACGTTGTCGATTACGTGGCGACGCAGAGCCTTTCCTACGATGCATTCAATAGTGCCTATACGACCAAAAACCTGATTCGCGTTATGGAGATCGCCGGAGAGGCGGCGCGCGATATGGAGCGCGACGGCTCGGTGGATAACGCCGCGCTGGAGCAATATGCTGACCAGTTCAACGTGAGCGCGCTGATCGTGACGGACGCATCGGGCAACTTGGTGTCCGAGTCCTCGACGGATGGCGTGGGCTACGAGTCGCTTGCTACGTATCTCAAAGAAGCGCCCGTGTTGGAGGTGGCAACCCATTCGCTTAAGTCTTATACCGATAGTATTACGCTTGCGGATGATTCGGTTGCAGACATTGGTTGCGTGACCCGGCAGGATGGCGAGGGTATCGTTATCGCGGTAAGGCATCAGAGCGCGAAGGCGGTTGCAGGCAATACGCTCAAACTGCAGAGTCTGCTTGAAGGTTATGAAACCATCGATAACGGCAATATCGTGATCGAAAACGATGGCAAGGTCGTTGCGACCAACGCCGTTGAACCCACCATCTTGGGCGTGTTCGACCTGCCTGCGACGGACGCCATCATTGTCGACGAAATTAAGGATCGATGCCTGCCCGGCAAAGTCCGACTGGTCAACGTCAACGGCGAGTGGTATTTGGGCACATACGGCAAAGCGCAAAAATTTTACGTGTACACCTATGCCTCGGCGCAGCGCTACTTTGAGGTCGTCGCGGCTGTCGCTGCCGGCGTGCTGGTGCTTTACAGCGGTGTTGTAGCCTCTGTTGTGATGGTGCGTCGCCGCGCTGATCGTCGACGCTTGACAGACTTGCTGCAGCAGGAGCGCGACTATGGCGACAAGCTGGCAAAGGCGGCGCGTGAGGCCTCGTCTGCCAACTCGGCAAAGACGGAGTTTCTGCGTCGCATGAGCCATGATCTGCGCACGCCCATTAACGGCATTCGCGGTATGGTTGAGGTCGGCGATGCCAATGCGGACGATCTGCAAAAGCAGACCGAGTGCCGCTCAAAGATCTGGACGGCATCGGGGCTGCTGCTCGACCTTGCCAACGAGGCCCTGGATATGAGTCGTCTGGAGAGCGGGCAGATCGAACTGGAGCTTGTTCCCACAAACTTGGTGACCCTCAACCACGAGGTGCGCGATATTCTGGAGCGCCAGGCCGAGGAGCGTCTGGTGACAATTATCTGCGACCAGCAGACGCTTAATCATCCCTATGCGCGGGTGAGCGTGACGCACCTCAAGCGCTTGTTGCTCAATATTGCCGGTAATGCCGTCAAGTACAACCGCCGGGGCGGCTATGTTCGCCTGGTGTGCCGCGAGGTGGAGCCAGTGGATGGCGCCCCCGTCTATGAATACACGATCGCCGACAACGGTATTGGCATGAGCGAGGAGTTCCAACAGCACCTCTACGAGCCTTTTTGCCGCGAGGAGCAACAGGTGGAAGGCGCTTCATCGGGAACTGGCCTGGGCGCGCCTATCGCAAAACAGTTGGTCGAGCTTATGGGCGGAACCATGAGCTTTACGAGTGTCTTGGGGCAGGGGACGACGTTTACCATCCGCCTGCCGTTCGAGAAGTGCGACCGCTCCGAGATTCCTCAGGCAGTTCCCGCGGATACTGGCGATGACGATGCACTTCAGGGCTTGCGCGTTTTGCTCGTAGAGGATAACGATCTGAATGCCGAGATCGCACAGTTTACGCTCGGCCATGCCGGTGCCGTCGTGACGCATGCTAAGGACGGCGAGTCTGCCGTTGAGGCGTTTGCCGCGAGCGCACCGCACGAGTACGACGTGGTGTTGATGGACATCATGATGCCTGGCATCGATGGCCTTGAGGCCACGCGTCGAATTCGAGCACTCGATCGCGAGGATGCCGCGACCACGCCGATTATCGCCGTGAGTGCCAACGCCTTTGCCGACGACCGCAGGCTTTCGCGTGAGGCGGGCATGAACGCGCACTTGAGCAAGCCTGTGAGCTCGCAAGAGCTCGTCGAGGCGTTAGCGCACATCGCCGCCGCTTCATAAGCATATGGCCCGGTTCCAAGGTGGGTTGGAACCGGGCCATATTGTTATTGATGAGGCTTGCTGAGGGGCTTACTTTTCCTGAATCTGCTTGCCGCAAAGATGCTCAATCGTAATCTCGTAGAGCTGGACGCCTTTAATGTCCTTGGCGATTTCCTCTTCGACTTCTTCGGCAGAAGGGTAGTACTTAAGCGCGAGCTGGCGGACTTTATCCTCGATAAACGCGGGGGTGTCATTCGCCAGGCGACAGCGGCCAAAGACCACGGTACTCATAACGTAGGGAGCCCAGTCACCGTCCTGGTACCACTCGTTGCCGTAAACGGTAAAGCAGACCTTGTCATCGCGCTTGAGTGCGTCGACCTTGTGGCCGGCCTTGGCGCCATGGAAATAAATCTTGTCGTGCTCGGCGTCAAAGAAGTAGTTGACGGGAATGGCGTATGGGTAGCCATCGTCGCCGTTGACGGCAAAGACGCCGCGCTTGCAGGTGGCGAGCAGTTCGCGCGCTTCCTCGTCAGTGATGGCGCGTTTCTTTCGACGTAAGGGCCTAAACATCGTTGGCTTCCTTTCTGGTCGTGCGTGGTGGTTGAGCACAAACTATAGCGAAACGGATCCGTTTTTCTTGATGCGGGCGAGTATGTTTTTGAGCTTGTTAAAGTCGAGCGGTTTGGACAGATGGGCGTTCATGCCGGCGTCGTGTGCCGCCTTGGCGTCCTCGGCAAAGGCATTGGCGGTGAGCGCGATGATGGGGATATCGGCTGCATCGACCTTCTCGCTCAGACGAATCGCGCGGGTTGCCTCGTAGCCGTCCATGTCCGGCATCATAATGTCCATCAGGATCGCATCGAAGCTGCCGGCGGGACGGCCAACGTATAGGTCGACCGCTTCGTTGCCATCGGCGGCGCGAGTTACGACAATGCCTTCGCTTTCGAGCAGCGCCTGGGCAATCTCGGCATTGAGCTCGTTATCTTCTGCCAAAAGAACGTTCATGCCGGCAAGCGAGCAGCTGTCTGCTTGCTCGTCCGCGCGTTCTCTTGCCTGAGGGTCTTTGTCGATATCGAGCGGAATCTGGACGTTGAACGTACTCCCCACGCCAACCTCACTCGAAATCTCAATCGTGCCGCCCATCAGTTCAATAAGCGACTTGACGATTGGCATGCCCATGCCGGTTCCTTGGAACTTGCTGCGCGCATCGTCACCTTCTTGGGCAAACGGCTCATAGATATGCTTTAAAAATTTGGGAGTCATACCAATGCCGGTGTCCGAAACGCTAAAGCAAAAGAGAGCGCGCCCGTTATCGAGTGGCTTGGTCTTTGAGCTAAAGGTGACGGAGCCGCCGTGCTTGTTGTACTTAATGCTGTTGTCTAACAGGTTGATCATGATCTGTCGGATATGGGTGGGGCTGCCGATCATGTATGGCCCCGTGGCGTACGGCAGACTATTGTCCTGCATGGTGATGCCGTTACTGGACGCGCGGAGCTTGCACAGCACCAGCGTATCGTCACAGAGCTCTTTGAGGTTAAAAGGCACATGTTCCAGTGTTAGCTTGCGGTCTTCGATCTTGCCCATCTCGAGGATGTCGTTGATTAGCGAGAGCAGGTGATTGGCGGCAACGCGCGCCTTGGCACGGCTCTCGCGAGCGACCTGGATATCGCCTTCCTTCAATTCCTCGATCTCGATAAGGCCCAGGATACCGTTGAGCGGCGTACGGATGTCGTGGCTCATGCGCGTGAGGAATGCCGTCTTGGCGGCGTTGGCGGCATCGGCTTTTTTGCGCTCGGTTCGAGCGCGCACGAGTGCCCAGATGAGCAGGACGATGCCGACCGACAACATACTGATGAGGGCAGCGGCAATGGCGGTGCGGTTGCGATAAAGGAATTGAAGCGTGCCGGATTCCTGGGCTGTGTACGACGTGGAGGAGTAATTGCTTGCGGAGAGCGATTCTCCGGCATTGATGATGCCCTTGTTGATGATTCCCAACAGCTCGGGTTTTCCGCGCGAAATCCAGCACGAGAGCTCACAGGTGTCAGGGAGCTCGACCGTCTCGCAGTCCTCGAGATTATAACGATCGCCTAGGGTTTTCACGCGTGAACTGGGAGCGACGATGCAGTGCGCCGTTCCCTTCCTGAGGGCGTCGAACGCTTCATCGTCGGATTGGTATTCGGCCATGGTCGCTGTGGGGAACAGACTTTCAAGTGCATTTTTGTTGATAAACGATGATTTGGTGCAGGCGATGTTCTGAAGGTCTTTGTTCAGGTTGCTTCCGGTGTGGATGGCGGTGAGGGATATGGTCCCCAACGATATCGACTGCACAACGCCTGATTGCTCGGCAAACCAGTAATCTCGGTATACCGGCAGCGCAACGTCGATGCTTCCCTTTGACAGGGCCTTTGACATCATCTTGTAGTTATCAAAGGCGACGGTTTTGACCGTAATGCCAAATTTATCGTGCAACGTCGTCGCAAGCGATGCGAGCGAGCCTTCCATTTTGCCGTCTTCGTCTTCGTTGCAGTAGGGGAGTTTGCCCGTAATGTAGCCGAGCGTGATGGTGTTGTCATTTGCTTTGAGCCAGGAACGTTCGGGGCCGTTGAGCGATGATGAACCGCTGTTTTGGGCCGAGTAGTTAGATTTGACTTCGTCGATATAGCGTGGGTTGACGCGGGAGATTGCCGCCATTGCGGAGTTGATGTCGTCCATCAGGTCGGAGCGGCTTTTGGGGACGGCAAAGTAGTAGTCGCTCGAGCCGACGTAGAACATGGGCGACGCCTCGGGCGACGAAATGGTGTCGTTCATGATGATGGCGTCGACCTCGTTGTTTGCGAGTGCGTCAAAAAGATCGGATCCTCCGTCATACTCCCTGTATGTGCAGTTGATTCCTTCGTTGGCGAGCCAATGCTGGCCAACGAAGGTTTGCATAACGTCGGGGTTGTAGCCGATGGTAAGGCCTTGGAGCGCTTGGGGGTCACCCTTGGCCAGATCGTCGCGATCGGGCTTGGCGTAGATGTAGTAGCGCTCGGTGCCCTCGGGGTTCGAGGAAAAGAGCAGCTTTTGGGCGCGTTCCTCGGAGTAAGAGATGTTGGGCATGAGGTCGATCTCGCCTGCCTCGAGCATGTCCATAAGCTCGGTGAAGGTGCCGGAGACGTATTCGTACCGCCAGCCGGGCGTGTAGTACGACAGGGTCTGGAGGTACTCGTAACCCCATCCCGAGAGACGCTCGCCGGGGGTGCCGTCCTGGAAGCCCTCGTTGTTGACGAGCCAACCAACGCGGACTGTTTTGACCTGCTGATCGGTATTGGCGGCATAGGCGGGGGCGGGCATGATGGTGCTCAGTACGGCGAGCACGGCAAGCGCGACGGCCAAGGTGCGATATATAACTGAACGAAGGACAGCGGAAGCTCTCACATGCAATCCTAACGAATCGAGACATTACCGCATAAGGATACCAGCTCAGCCTGCCCAGTCGGCAGCTGCACCGCTAAACGGTCCCGCTCGGCAGTCATTGGGGACGTTCTTGTTTGACTAGTCATTTAAGAACGTCCCCAATGACTAGTTTCGTTTGCGGGGGAGGCGTGGGACAATACCGAGCGAACGAGATTGGGCGTCTGGGAAAGGGGTCGCGATGAACAGGTTGAGGACGCTTGCCGACGTACTGCGACAGGCCGGCTTTGCGCGCATCACGGGTCTGTTTCTTATCTTTTACCTGCTGTGCTCGACGGCCGTCTGGTTGTCCGAGCCCACGACCCTCACGTTTGGCGACGGTCTCTGGTTTAGCTTCGAGACGGTCTCGACCATCGGCTTTGGCGACATTCCGGCCGAAACACCGGTTGCCCGCGCTATTACCGTCGTCTTGAGCGTCATCAGCATCTTCTACATCGCCATGCTCACGGGCGTGGCGGTGAACTACTGCAATACGCTCATCAAGATGCGTCAAAAGGACACCATGGCGCGCTTTATGGACGATCTTGAGCATTTGGAAGAGCTCGATCGCGACCAGCTCGCCGATCTGTCGCGCCGCGTGCGCGAGTATCGTCGACGCCAACGCTAGAACGGGCGCCGTGCGTCACGATGAGGGGGACTGAAATGAATATCACCGTGTATCTTGGTGCCAGCGTCAGTAATGACCCGGCGTTTCTACCTGCGGTACAGGAGCTGGGCAACTGGATTGGCACCAATGGCCACGCGCTGGTATACGGCGGGTCCAAATCGGGCCTGATGGGCGCGCTCGCCGATAGCGTGCTCGATGCTGGCGGACATGTGACGGGCGTGGAGCCGAGCTTTTTTATCGAGGCCGAGTTTCAGCACGACGGAATCGACGATCTCATCATGACGAGCGATATGGCCGAGCGTAAAGCCAAGATGATCGAGCTTGGTGATGCGTTCATCGCCTTTCCCGGCGGGACGGGTACGCTCGAGGAGATTGCCGAGGTCATGTCCGCCGTGTCGTTGGGACACCTGAGTGCTCCGTGCATCCTGTATAACCTGGACGGTTACTACAACGACCTCAAGGCGCTGCTCGGGCACATGATTGATAAAGGGCTTTCGAGCCCGAGGCGCCAGCACGGCATCTACTTTGCCGACGATTTGCGCGAGATTGCCTCGATTATCAACGGATAAGTCTTGAGCCTTCCCCACTGTGACTCCCAATGGTGCCGTTTGCGGCGCAGACGGTTGGCTTGTCTGGGCCACACTCGCTCTACAATAAAACGTATCTATGTCGACTTTGACCGCGGGAGGACCCGATGGATAACCTTGCCAAACCCACAAACCGCGCGCTGTTTTTAGTTAGCGTTGCCGTGACCGGTGCGTTCGCAGGTGCCGCAGTCTGGCTGTTCTTCTTTGCGATGGAGCACGGCATTGATTATTTGTGGACCGAGGTCCCGCATATGCTGGGTGTCTCTTCGCCCGAACTCGCCAGCGGTCCGTTTGGCTTTTTGCCGTACCCGTTTTTTGTCTGCCTGCTGGGCGGCTTGGTGATTGGCCTGTACGAAAAGATGACGGGCGCCAAGACCGACGACCTCAACCAGGTCATGACCAAGGTCAAGCAAGACGGTCGCTACCCGTACGACAATCTGGGCAAGCTGTCGATTGCGGCGCTGCTGCCGTTGCTGTTTGGCGGAAGTATTGGACCGGAAGCCGGTCTGACCGGCGTCATCGCGGGCCTGTGCAGCTGGGTCGGCGACCGCATGCGCCGCTTTGGTGCCGAGTTTAGGGAGCTTACGCTGCTGGGCACCCAGGCTGCTCTGACGGCGCTCTTTACCGCGCCCGTGTTTGGCTTTGTGGCGCCGCTTGCCGGAAGTACTGACGGCCAGGGCGAAGACGCCGACGATGAGTCCGCGTCCGACGAGATCACGATCAAGCTGCCCAAGGCGCAAAAGACGGTGGTCTACGGCATTGCGATTGCCGGTGGTCTGGGCACCTACCTGCTGCTCGGCCAGCTCATGGGCGGCGGCATGGGCATGCCGAGGTTCGAGGCTGCCGTGGTGGGCAACCTGGAACTTGTCTGGCTCATTCCGCTGGCGTTGGTCGGCACCGTTTGCGGATGGCTGTACTTTGTCTCTGAGCATGCGAGCGAGGCACTGTCTCATGCAATAGGGGAGCGTCCTGTCGTCAAGGCCATGCTAGCCGGTCTGGCGCTCGCCATCTGCGGCACGGTCCTGCCCTACACCATGTTTGCCGGCGAGACCCAGGCCGACGTGCTCATGGAAACCTATCTGACCATCCCCGCCGGCGTGCTTATTTTGACCGGTCTGGTCAAGGCCATGCTGACCCCCGCTCTTATCAACTTGGGCTGGCGCGGCGGTCACTTCTTCCCGGTTATCTTCTCGGGCGTAAGCCTGGGCTATGGACTTGCTATCCTCACCGGCGCAGATCCGGTCTTTTGCGTTGCCGTCTGCACGGCATCGACGATGGGCGCCGTCATGCGCCAGCCGGTCATGGTCGTGGGCCTGCTGCTCATGTGCTTCCCACTCAAGGGTATCGTCTGCACGATCATCGCCGCCGCTATCGCCGCCGGCATTCCACTGCCCAAGCCGCTGCGCAAGTAGCACGGTAGCGCGCGCCGGGGACATGCCCTTTGTCACGGATTTACGGATGGGCGATTGCGTCCTTCGTGGATTGAGACTCGCGTGACTACAGGTCGCGTACTCGATAAACCTTGGTGCTGACGGTGCAGCTGATTGCGCATAGCACGAGGGCCAGTACGGCAATTCCTGCGCACAGACCGCCAAGGACGGCAGGATCGGGATTCGCTCCGGCAATCGACATGAGCCAGTTGCTAATGGGGTTGGAAGAGCTCAGCATTGCCATGGTACCGCAGCCCATCAGGGCAAACAGGCCGACGGAAAAGCGCAGCGCCTCCATGTGTCCAAATCGAAAGAACAGCGGCTGTGCCAAAAACACCATCATGAGGGAGATGAGCATCGATGCGGCGGAGGCTATTGTGATCTCAAAGACGGTCTGTCCCGTCGAGGGAATGCCCGTGTGATCGAAGAACGGAAGGGCGATGATGTTCAAAAGCACGGCGGCGCATGCCATGACGGCCGAGAAAGCAATAATGCACAGGTAGCGTGCGCAGATGATGTCTTTGCGCGAGAACGGCAGCGTTGCCCGATAGCGCTCCCAGCCGTTTTGGTTATCGTAGCCAGCCAGTGAGTTCATGATTATGATGGGCGACATGGCGCTGACCGCGCAGGCGCCGGCGCTCATACCGGAATCGCCGTCCGATGCGTTGGCAAGGGTTAGCACGACGAAGATGAACAGGCCGACGCCCGCAATGCTCGGGATGAGCGTGCGAGCGATGGCGAGCTCGGACATAAAGGCGCGTTTCATTTCGAAGCCCCTTTCAGCGTGAGGCGAAGATAGTCGTCAATGGTTGCCCGATCGCAGGGAATCTCGGGAAAGGCCTCGAGCGTTTCGCGACGGTTGGGCACGAGCACGTCCACGCTATAGGCGTGGCGGGCGGCATGGGCACCTTCGACGCAAGCCATAAGCTCGGCGGCCTGCGCTTGGGTGCAGTGGGCGATGCCGGCTCGGTCGGTAATGTCCTCGCGCGGCAGGTCAAACACAATCGAGCCATTATCGATGCAGATGACGCGGTCGGCGGCGCGATCGAGGTCGGACGTAATGTGGCTCGAGAGCAGCACGCTGCGCTGACCGTCGGAAACAAAGGCAAGCAGCTCATCAAGCAGTTCCTCGCGTGCCATGGGATCGAGGCCCGCGGTGGCTTCGTCCAAAACGAGCAGTTCGGCCTTGTGACTGAGTGCGCAGGCAAGCTGCAGTTTCATGCCCATGCCGCGGGAGAGGTCCTTGACCTTTGTCTTGGGATCGAGGTCAAATCGGTCGATGAATCCGGCGAACGTTTTGCGGTCCCACGTGGGGTACGCCGGGCCTACGAGTGCCTCGATCTGGCCCACCTTGAGCGTTGAAGGGAAGGGGCATGTGTCCAGGACAAGACCGACGCGGGAGCGTAGATAGCGTTGCGACTCATCGGGCGCGTCGGCGCCACAGCGCTGCCCAAACAGGCGCACCTCGCCGGCATCGAGCTTGATAAGCCCGAGCGCGGCGCGAATGGTCGTTGTCTTGCCGGCACCGTTAGCGCCCACAAAGCCAACAATCTGGCCGGGCTCCACGGCGAGCGTGACATCACGCAGCGAAAAACGGTCGCTCACGCGGCGTGAGACACCTTTGAGTTCTAACAAGTTTTGCATGGTATAGCCTTTCTTGCAGATGGCTACTGCATGGTTTCGGGGGCCACCAGGTCGAGCATCTCGTGCAGTTTGTCGCGCGTGACGCCCAGAGTTTCGGCTTGGCTCGCCGCTTTCGCAAGCAGCTCTTCGATATGGCAGAGCTGGTTTTCGCGCAAGAGCTCCTGGTTGCCCTCGGCGACAAAACAGCCCTTGCCCTGCACGGTGCAGATAAACCCGAGTTGCTCCAGGTCGGCGTAGGCGTGCTTGGTGGTGATGACGCTCACGCCAAGGTCGCTCGCGAGTGCACGGATGCTGGGGAGTTTGGCTCCCGCAGCGAGCATGCCCGAAAGGATCTGAGCTTTGACCTGCGAGGATATCTGCTCGTAGATGGGCTTGTCGCTCGAATTGGATAGGATGATGTCTACAGCGGCTCCTTAGCTGTTGGGCTACACGTGTATATAACCGGTAAGCACAGTATATATACACTATGCACAGTTGCGCAAGAGGCAAATGCGGATTGGGCCGGCTGCCCAGGTCCCAACTGATGAATTTGTCCTGATAGGTGCCCTATGGCGGGATTTCGCGGCTACAATAGGGCGGTTACAACGACGTAATGCACTCAATGCAAGAAAGGATCCGCATGGCAAGCCTGTCGGATGAAATCTCGTCGCGCCGCACATTCGCGATCATCAGCCACCCGGACGCCGGTAAGACCACGCTTACCGAGAAGCTGCTGCTCTATACCGGCAGCATCCAGACCGCCGGTTCGGTCAAGGGCAAGAGCTCGGCCAAGCACGCCGTCTCGGACTGGATGGATATCGAGAAGGAGCGCGGCATTTCCGTTACCTCCTCGGTGCTGCAGTTCACCTATAACGGCGCCTGCGTCAATATCCTCGATACCCCCGGCCACCAGGACTTCTCGGAGGATACTTACCGTACCCTTATGGCCGCCGACGCTGCTGTTATGGTCATCGACGGCGCCAAGGGCGTCGAGGCCCAGACCAAAAAGCTCTTTAAGGTCTGTACGCTGCGCCACATTCCCATCTTCACCTTTGTGAACAAGCTCGACCACGAGGCTCGCGACCCGTTTGAGCTCATGGAAGAGATCGAGAACGTCCTGGGTATCAATACGTATCCCATGAACTGGCCGATCGGCAGCGGCCGCAACTTCCGCGGCGTGTTCGACCGTCAGACCCGTCGCGTTATCGCCTTCGAGGGCGACGGTCACGCCAACGCCACCAAGAAGGTCGCCGAGGTCGAGGCTGAGCTGGGCGACCCCTCCATGGACGAGCTTATTGGCGAGGAAAACCATAAGAACCTGATGGACGACATCGAGCTGCTCGATGGCGCCGGCGACGAGCTCGACTTGGATGCCGTGGCCTGCGGCAAGCTGAGCCCGGCGTTCTTTGGCTCGGCGCTTACCAACTTTGGCGTGGAGCCCTTCCTCAAGGAGTTCCTACGTCTGGCCCCGACGCCGCGTGCCTATACCGATACGCTCACCAGCGAGCCGGTCGATCCCTGCCGCGACGACTTTAGCGGCTTTGTGTTTAAGATCCAGGCCAACATGGACAAGAACCACCGTGACCGCATCGCCTTTGTGCGCATTTGCTCGGGTAAGTTCGAGCGCGGCATGGACGCCTTCCACGTGCAGGGCAACCGCAAGCTTAAGCTTGCCACGGGCACGTCGATGATGGCCGATGACCGCGCCATCGTGGACGAGGCGTACGCGGGCGATATTGTGGGCCTGTTCGATCCTGGTATCTTTAGCATCGGCGACACCGTGTGCTCCGGTAAGCGCCACGTGCAGTATCCGCAGATCCCGACGTTTGCCCCCGAGATGTTCGCTCGCATTACGCAAGTCGACACGCTCAAGCGCAAACAGTTCGTCAAGGGTATGGAGGAGCTTGCCCAAGAAGGTGCTATCCAGATCTTCCGCGAGCTGGGTGCCGGCATGGAGAGCGTCATTGTGGGCGTGGTCGGCGTGCTGCAGTTTGAGGTGCTCGAGCGCCGCCTCAAGGCCGAATACCGTGTTGAGGTTCGTCGCCAGCCGCTGCCCTATACGGACATCCGCTGGATCCAGAACGACCCCGATACCATCGATATCCCGGCTCTTTCGCTCACGCGCGACACCCTGCGCGTCGAGGATATGCGCGGCGGTAAGCTGCTGCTGTTCACGAGTCCGTGGAACGTGGACTGGGCAACCGACCACAACCCCGACCTTATCCTGTCGGAGTTTGGCAACGTAGCCTTTTAACGCATCGGCGCGGTGGCCCTGCGGGGCTGCCGCGCTGCCTGCTTGCTTGATGCCGCGTGAGCGGCTATCATACCCACCGTCGTCTCAAGACCGAGGCGTCCGAGCAGTTCGGGTCCGATATCCTGCTCGTTAAACCTAAAACCAAAGGAGTACATAATGATCAAGAAGGTCATGGAGGACTACAAGGTCCTGTTGCGGAGCATTCCCGCGGCAACGGTTTCGCTGTTTTTCGTGAGCGTCATCATGATGAACCTGCTGGCCAACAAGGAGCTCATCAGCCTGCCGTATCTGGCACTCGATTGCGGCTTTGTGGTGAGCTGGGTCTCGTTTTTGTGCCAGGACATGATCTGCAAGCGCTTTGGCGCCAAGGCATCTATCAAAATCTCTATCCTCGCGCTGCTGGTTAACCTGGCCGTAAGTCTGTGCTTTTGGGCATGCTCGCTCACGCCCGGCATGTGGGGCGCCTACTACGACACGGGTATGATCGAGGTCAACACTGCCCTTAACGCCACCATCGGCGGCACCTGGTACGTGGTGCTGGGCTCTTCGCTGGCAATGCTCGTTTCTGCCGTGGTTAACTCCACACTCAACCAGTCGCTCGGCCGTATGCTCAAGAAGAATAACTTTGCGAGCTTCGCCTTCCGCTCCTATGTGTCCACGGGTGTTGGCCAGTTTATCGACAACCTGGTCTTTGCCATTGTGGTGAGCCACACGTTCTTCGGCTGGACCTGGGTGCAGGTCCTTATGTGCTCGCTGACCGGCGCTGTTGCCGAGCTGCTGTGCGAGGTCTTCCTGAGCCCCGTGGGCTACAAGGTCGTGCGCGGCTGGGAGCGCGAGAATGTGGGTTCCGAGTACCTCGAGCGCCACGCAACCGCCTAAGGAGCAAGTATGCGGGTTTTGATCACGGGTGCTTCGGGCGGTATCGGAGCCGCGTGCGTGCAGCGCTTTTTGGATGAGGGCCACGAGGTCGTGGGCTTTGATCTGCTGTCGCCGGCTATCGAACACGAGCGCTACCGCCATCTGATCGTTGATGTCCGCGAGCCTAACTCGTTTCCAGGCGACCTTGAGCCTCAGGTAATCGTGAACGTTGCCGGTACGCAGGATTCGGCCGACGACATCGCCGCCAACCTGTGTGGCACCATCAACGTGACCGAGCGCTACGCCTTTGTGGGGGAGGGGCTCGCCGCCAAGCCTGCGCCGGCTATCAAATCCGTGGTCAATGTGGGGTCGGCGAGCGGGCATACGGGATCGGAGTTTCCCGCCTATGCCGCCAGCAAGGGCGGCGTTATCGCCTACACCAAGAACCTTGCAAACCGCCTGGCACCGCAGGCCATCGCCAACAGTGTGGACCCGGGCGGCGTTATCACGCCGCTCAACCGTTGTGTGATGGAAGACGAGCACCTGTGGAACCAGATTATGGAGCTCACGCCGCTTAAACGCTGGGCCACCGCCCAAGAGATCGCCGAGTGGATCTACTTTGTGGGCGTGACCAACCGGTTTATGACCGGACAGAGTCTGTTGATCGATGGCGGCGAGGCCGGTCGCACACAATTTATTTGGCCCGAATAGGAAACGCGCCCGATGGAATGACCGTCGGGCGCGTTTTTGATGTATCGATTTTTAGCCGAGGCAAGTCCAGTCGACGGGGGTCGAGCCGTGCTGTTCGAGTAGCCGATTGGCAGCGGAGAAGGGGCGCGACCCCATAAAAGCGGGGAGTTCTGCTGTGGCACGGTTGGCCGAAAGCGGCGAGGGGTGCGTGGAGGCCAGGCAGAACTTGTCGGTTGCCTTGCCCGCACCAGTTGCGGCGAGCTTCCCCTCGACCATCTGCTGGGCAAAGCGGCCCCATGCCAAAAAGACGACCGACTGGGGCAGCTGGCAGCAGCGTTCGATGACGTAGTCGGTCAGGGTGCTCCAGCCCAGCTTGGCGTGCGAGTTCGCGGCATGCTCGCGCACGGTGAGCGTAGTGTTGAGGAGCAGGACGCCTTGTTGTGCCCATGGCGTTAGGTCTCCCGTGGCGGGAATGGGGCAGCCCAGATCGGCGTTGAGTTCCTTATAGATATTGCGCAGGCTTGGCGGCAGCTTGGTTTGCGTCGCGGGGACCGAGAACGACAGCCCCATTGCCTGGTTGGGCCCGTGATAGGGGTCTTGACCCAAGATGACAACTTTGACCTGGTCGGCCGGCGTGTAGGCGAGGGCATTGAGGATGTCGTCTTGTGCCGGGTAGATAGTCTGCTCGGCACGCAAAAGGGCGATGCGCTCGAGCAGCTGGTTCGTAGTGTCACGTACCGGCTGCGGCGCATCGCCCAACCAAGTTGCTATGTTGCGGTCGCGGGTCGCGGCGTCCATGGGGCTCCTTTACGTCAGATGCTCTGTCGGAATCTATTGTAAAGGCGCACCGGTTGCCTTTATGCCACGGCTGTATGAAGAGTGGGGTCTACGAGACGTGCTCGGGCGCTCCTGCCATGCGAGCCTGTCCATGCGCGCGAAGGCGCGGAAGCTCGACGGTTGCCACCATGACGCCGGTGAGGATGAGGGCGGCGCCAAAGAAGGCGATGGGGCTCAGGACCTCGCCAACCAAGAAGAACGAAAAGACGGCGGAGCAGACCGGCTCGAGCGAGAAGGCGAAGCCGGTGGTCTCGGCGGGCACGTGGGGCTGCACGAGCGTCTGGGTGATAAAGCCGTAAGCAGAGCAGATGAGCGCGAGCGCGACGACAACGACAATCTCGCTGGGCGTGCTGGGAAGTGTGAAGCCGCCAAAGACACATGCGGCAATGCCCGAGAACAGGCCGCCAAAGCCCAGCTGCCAAACGCCCAGGGACAGCGGGTCGACTTCTTCGACAAAGCGCTTGGCCACGATAATGTGGCTGGCATAGATAAAGGCCGAGAGCAGCATGATGATTGCGCCGGGATTCAGGCTGGTAAAGTCGGCGCCCGAGAGCAACAACATACCGCAGGTGACGATGGCGGTGCCGACGAGCACTTTGCATTCGGGGGCGCGGCGCAGCAGGGCGGCGTTGGCAAACGGCACGATCACGACCGTCAGGCTCTGCAAAAAGCCGGCAGTGGAGGCAGAAGTGAGGCTGGAGCCCAGGCACATGCAGGTGAGTTCGGTCGCCATAATGGCGCCGATGATGGCGGCGCGGACCATAAGGTCGCGGTTGATGCGGAAAGCGCGCTTGTGGAAGAGCAAAAGGCAGGCCACAAAGGCGATGATGCAGCGCAGCGCAACGATGCTCGTGGCGTTCATGCTGTCCATGCCGATCTTCATGAGGGGGTACGAAAAGCCCCATGCGACGGGAACGGAAAATGAGAGCGCGATTGCTTTTTTGCGATCCATGGGACTCCTTTTGTTGCAGAACGGTTTCGTAAAAAGGATTCTGCTCCCAGATGTGGATGTAGTAAAGCGAATGTATCTTCAGTATGATTAAGAAATACTAATGTTGGCAGAAAAAGCCCTGGAAAAACGTTTTACAGCTACATCGATGTGGAGGCACGATGGCATCGCGGTATCAGATTGTTTGTATGGTGGTCGATTGCGGCAGCCTGAAACGTGCGGCGGACGAGCTGGGCTATACGCAAAGTGCGGTGAGCCAGGCCGTCAAGGCGCTCGAGCGCGAGCTGGGCACCACGATTATCGAGCGCGGCAAGCAGGGTGTGTCGCTTACGCGCGACGGCAAGCAGTACCTGCCGTATTTGCGCCAAATCGTAACTGCCGAGGCCGAGCTCGAGGGCAAGCGCCAGGAGCTGCTGGGGCTTTCGTCGACCGATATTCGCATCGCGACGTTTACCAACGTGAGTCGTACCGTGCTGCCGCGTGTGATCCGCGACTTTGGTGCGCTGCATCCTGGCGTACGCTTTACCCTCAAGCAGGGCGATTACACGCGCAACGCTCAATGGGTGCACGACGGCGTGGTGGATTTTTGCTTTACGGCGCGTGGGTTTACCGCAGGGCTCGAGAAGCGCGTGGTCTATCACGACGAGTTAGTGGCATTGTTGCCGGCCGCGCATCCGCTGACGGCAAAGGAAAAGGTGACACTCGCCGACCTGGCGTCCGAGCCGTTTGTGCTGCTGGATGAGGGCGAACAGAGTCTGGTACTCGATGCATTCGCAACGCACGGGCTGTCGCCGCACGTGACGAGTGAGGTGACCGACGACTACACCATCATGGCGATGGTGGAGGAGGGCCTAGGCGTGAGCATGCTGTATCGCCGTACCGTTGAGGGCATGCGAGCCGATATTCGTGTGCGGCCCATCGTGCATGCCCCCTCGCGCGACGTGGTGGCCGCCTGGCGCAGCTGGGACACCATGCCCATCGCCACGAGGCGCTTTATCGACTATATGAGCTCACATATTGTCAATTAATGACTGGCGTGGCGTTGAATGCGGTGTTTAGCGGGTTGTCGCTTTGGCTTGGGTGGCGCGATAGGTGCGTGCCGGGTGGCAGAGTAGTACCGCCACGACCATAAAGAACGCCGTGGTGCCCAGGCTGATGGGGTAGACCATCATGATGTTCGCAAAGGTGCGGAAGTGCGGGAACACGCAGAACACCCAATAGAAGCGGATGCCGCAGACGCAGATCATGGTGATGAGGGCGGGCGTGAGCGAGATGCCAAAGCCGCGCAGGTAGCCTGACATGTTTTCGTAGAACATGCTAAAGGCGTACGCCGGGAAAATCGAACACACGCGGATATAGCCGATCGAGACGATGTTGGGGTCGCTGTTGAACAGCGATAGGATTTCGCGCCCCAGGCCGACAATAACGATAATTGTGGTGAGCGCGACGATACCGCCTTCGACCAGGCAGACTTTGAGCGTTTTGGTGCAGCGGTCGATCTGGCGGGCACCGTGGTTTTGTCCCACAAAGGTGGTGCAAGCCTGGCTAAAGCTGTTGAGCAGGTTGTAGCACACGTACTCCAGGCTCATGGCGGCGCTCGATGCGGCCATGACCTCGGTGCCCAGACTGTTGATGGCAGACTGGATGATGATGTTGGCGACAGCAAAGACGGCGCTTTGGATGCCGGCGGGCAGGCCGATCTTGACGATGCGTTTGAGGGCGACGGGGTCGATAGCCAGGTCGCGCGGGGTGACGCGGACGACGGAGTCGGTCTTGAGCAGGCGGATAAAGAGCGTAGCGGCGCTGACGGTGTAGGCGATGGCGGTGGCTATGGCGACGCCCGCGACGCCCCAGTGGAGTACGGGGACAAAGATGAGGTCCAGGCCAATGTTGAGGACGGTGGACACGGCAAGCGCCTGCAGCGGCATGCGGGTGATGCCGACGGAGCGGAAGATCGCGGCCTCAAAGTTGTAGAGCAAGATCGAGGGCATGCTCAGTAAAAAGACGCGCAGGTAGAGCGAAGCGAGCGGCATGGTCTCGGCGGGAACGTTGAGCGCGGCGAGCATGGGCTCGGCAAAG
This sequence comes from uncultured Collinsella sp., assembly GCA_958427145.1. GTDB lineage: Bacteria > Actinomycetota > Coriobacteriia > Coriobacteriales > Coriobacteriaceae > Collinsella. Next base: position 54,743 of record CAUAAZ010000001.1, on the reverse strand, counting down.
ATCTCGCCCAGAGCGATGACGACAAAGCCCACGAGTGCCATTAAAATCGAGGTATGGACGGCGCGTTTGACCATGTTCTGATCGTTGCGGCCGATAGCGTTGGCGATGACCACGTTGGAGCCAAGCGACATGCCAATAAACAGGTTGAGCATAAGACTGGTAAGCGGAACATTGGAGCCAACTGCCGCCATGGCGAGGGTTCCCTGGTCGCCCGAGAAGTTACCGATGATGACCGTGGCAATAAGGTTCGACAGCTGCTCCAGGATGCTCGTGGCGGCCACGGGGAAGGCGAACAAAGGAATATTGCGCCACAGCGAGCCGGTGGTCATGTCAATGTGCTTAGATACGGTGTCAGCCATGCGCTCTCAATCTCTAACATGCTATTTTGCGCCTATTTGCGCAGACGATGATACTCCTAATCGACTAGTCATTGGGGACGTTCTAAAACGATTAGTCATTCAAGAACGTCTCCAATGACTAGGTGGGGAAGGCGTGCGACAATGGTGGGCGTTGTGTAGTCCGCGCTAAGGAGTCGCCATGTTGTTGTGTCCCGTTTGCCATGAGCCGTTGGTGGATGACGAACGCGGTGCTGTGTGCGCGGGCGGACACCGGTTTGACCGTGCGCGCGAGGGCTATCTATATCTGCTGCGCTCGTCCAAAAGCGGCGACTCCATGGGCGATCCCAAGTCGCAGGCACGCAGCCGTCGCGACTTTCTGAATCGCGGTTACTATGCGCCGTTGCGCGATGCGATGGTCGAGCTGGTGCGCAAACAGGCGTCTGGGCGCGCCGCGTCTACGAATGGCCCCATGACGCTGCTCGATATTTGCTGTGGCGAGGGCTACTACACCAGCGCCATGGGCGCGGTGCCGGGCGTGGACGCTTACGGGTTCGATTTGGGCAAAGAAATGGTGCGCCTGGCCGCCAAGCGCGGCGATGCGACCTACTTCGTGGCCAACATGAAGGATGTCCCCGTGGCCGATGGCGCCTTCGATATGGTGACCGAACTCTTTGCTCCCTTTAACGAGCGCGAGTTTGCCCGCGTGCTGGCGCCCGAGGGCTCGCTCTACACCGTGGTGCCGGGTGCCCGCCATCTGTTTGGGCTTAAGGAAGTGCTCTACGATACGCCGTACCTTAACGACGAGAAGCTGCCGCAGACCACCGAGCTCGAGTTGGTCGGAACGCAGCGGGTGTCTGCGAATATTACGCTTCAGACCCAGGTCGACATCGAAGCGGTGTTCCAGATGACGCCGTACTACTACCGCACACGCCCTGCCGACAAAGAGCGCCTGGCAAACCTGGACACGCTCCAAACCGATATCGACTTCATCATCGCCGAGTACCGCCACAACTAACAACCTACCAAAAAGGGACAGGTTTATTTTGGTAGGTTTTATCTGGGCAAACGCAAAGGGCCGACCGCGGAGATGCGCAATCGGCCCTTTTTAGCTGCTTGGCTGCAACAGAGGTTATGAGAAGCGGGCGCTTACAGGCGGTCCTTGTTCTCGGCCTTAACGGCGTGTGCCTGCTGAACAAAGAACAGGTCGTACACCACGATGACAAAGGCGCCATAGTTGATGGCGTCACCGCCAAACGCGGGAAGCGTGAGAACCGCCTTGGCAAGCGTGGCGACCGCGGCAACAATACCGAGCTTAAACGCACCGTCTACCTGCGAAGGCTTGTTGGCGCCCTTGATGCCCGCAACGCCCGCGGCGAGATCGACGAGGCCCTTGGCGATAATCACGACCGCGGCGAGCATGGCGTTCGACCCGTACGTGGAATCGAGGCCGCCGGTCGCGACGCCGGCGATTCCAGTGACGAGGTTGGCGATGCCCAAAACAAAATAGATGAGGGCAAGGATTTTGAGTGTCTTGCGCGCGGCGCTCATAGGTAGTCCTTTCAATGCGGGCGCTGCCAGTCTGGCGCGTCCCATATGCTGCACATATCGTGAAGCACATTGTAGTTCAACGTGACGGCGTGTGTGTCAGAAAGCGCTTCTCGTCTGCACGGTCCAACCTTTCAAAAAGGAAAGCCAGCTGTAAGGCAAATCGATGGCAGCCCATGTGCGGCGCTGCGATGATGAGGCCGTAACAAGGAGCTGGTCTCAAGGAGGAGCCATGATGTACGGAGCAGGGCAAGTGCATGAGCCGCGGTCGTTGGGAAGGCGCATGGGTGATTCTGTGATCGCTGCCGTGTGCACGGGATTGATGGCGGTGCTTTGCATTGGGATGCTGTGGGCCATGTCGCATGTGGGACAATAGCGGACGGTTGGGTGCCGACATAAACGGCGCTCGCGTATTCGTTTTGCTTGTTAAGGAGTACCCATGGGCGTCGTCGATCCCTTTTCTGTTGCTCGGTCCGCGGGGCTTGAGCTAATCGGGAAGTCCGAGGGCCTCACGCTCACCGACGGCACGATGGAGCTGCGTGCCGATTTCACCCGCATGCATCCGCGGCTCAAGCAGGGCCGTCTGCGGCAAGAGCTGCTGGTAAAGGCTGCGCGCGCAAAAGGCGTCGAGTGCCCATGGGCGATTGATGCCACGGCAGGCTTTGGCGAGGATTCGCTGCTGTTGGCGGCCGCGGGCTTTACCGTCGATCTGTATGAACAGGATTGCGTGATTGCCGCGCTCCTCAAGGACGCCTTGGATCGCGCGGCAGATGATCCGGCGCTTGCGGCTGCCGTGTCGCGCATGCGCTTACATGCGGGCGAGGATAGCATTGTCGGTCTTCGCCATGCGGCTGAGCTGATCGAGCAGGGCGAGCTCACCGCTCCTGACGTGGTGTATCTGGACCCCATGTTTCCCGGACGCACCAAGAGCGCGGCGGTTAAAAAGAAGTTCCAACTCTTGCATCATCTGGAACAGCCGTGCGCCGATGAGGAGACGTTGGTCGAAGCTGCGCTTGCGGTGCACCCGCGCAAGGTGGTTATCAAGCGACCGGTGAAGGGGCCACTGCTTGCCGGCGTTAAGCCGAGCTATCAACTTGCGGGCAAGGCCGTTCGTTACGATGTTTTGGTGCCGCCGCGCCCGTAGCTTGCGTGCGATGGCTGGCGCTCCGTCAATGCCGTGCCGATGCGGGGTCTATTTCCAAGGGTGCGACGTCAGGTGCCATCCGCCGCAGTATTCGCATTTGTAGCAGGCCAAACCACGCCGCCCGCGGTTTTCGCATTCGGCCATAACGGCCTCGGCCTCGGCGCGCGTGTCGTAACGGTTTTTGCGTTCGCACGACTTGTAGCGCCAGGCCTCATCGCGCTCGGCATCCAGGGCGTCGCGGCGCTCGTCCTCGCGTGCAAACAGGTCGCTCATATCGCCGCCGGTAGCAGCGCCCAAAAACTCGCTTTTGGCCTTTGACCAGGCGGCTCGCTTTTTGCTTCCCATCTGCTTCGCGCCCTTCTCAAAACGTTGGTATCATTGCTCAGTCAAAGTGATACCAATAAACGTGAGGTCGCCGCGTGATGATCAGAAAAACCCTCGATACCGACATTCCCGCTGTCATGGCTATCTATGACGCGGCCCGCGCCTTTATGCGCGCGCATGGCAACGCCACGCAGTGGCCCGAGGGCACGCCTTCGGCCGAGCAGCTGGCTGCCGATATCGTCGCCGGTGGCAGCTATGTGTGCGAAGTCGACGGTCGCGTGGTAGCGACGTTTGCCTTTTTACCGGGCCCGGACGAGTGCTATGACGTAATTGAGGACGGGCAATGGCGCAGTGACACTCCGTATGCTGTGCTGCACCGTGTGGCGTCCGACGGCACCGCGCACGGTATCGCGGCTGCGATGTTTGCCTTTGCCAAAGAGCGTGCCGATCACCTGCGTATCGACACGCATCAGGACAACCTGCCCATGCAGGGTGCGAGCCTCAAGGCCGGGTTTAAGCGCGCCGGCATCGTGTATGTGTCAGACGGCACGCCGCGTGTTGCGTTTGACTGGCTGCGCGAGGCATAAGAGCGGAGACGCGTATCAACAATTCGCGCGAACGAAAATGGCTCCGGGTGGGGCCATTTTCGTTCGCTGCGCCGTTTTGAAAGCCGGCTTTCGCAAGGCGCGAACCTACGAAAATCGCCGCGCGGCAACGCGGGGCGATGAGCTCGGTCGGGGGATAGGGCCCGCTTCGCCCGCCGGCCCGTAAATTGTATCATCCAGTGTGGAACGAGGGTGCCCGTTGCCGCGTGCGATGGGCTTGCAATAAGAGGAGAGCCATGTCGAAGCAAGCGGTCGTTGGAATCTTGGCGCATGTCGATGCCGGCAAGACCACGCTGGCCGAGGCCATGCTGTTTAACGCGGGCCGCATTCGCAAGCGCGGCCGCGTTGACGATGGCGACTCGCATCTGGATACGAACGAGATTGAGCGTGAGCGCGGCATTACGATCTTCTCGTCGCAGGCTGTGCTCGACCATGGTGGCACCCACGTTATGCTCGTGGACGCTCCCGGCCATGTCGATTTTTCTGCCGAGGCGGAGCGCACGCTGCGTGCCCTGGACTACGCGATTCTGGTGGTAGGCGCCAACGATGGCGTACAGGGGCACACCGAAACCCTGTGGCGCCTGCTTGCGCGCTATGACATCCCGACGTTCATCTTTATCAACAAGATCGATTTGGAGAATCCCGGCCGCGATGTTTTGCTGGCACAGCTTGGGCAGCGTCTTTCCGAGGGCTGCCTGGATGCCAACGAACTGCTGGCGGGCGGCACCGTTCAGGAGGATGCTGCTGCGTTAGACGAGGCGGCGCTCGAGGAGTTTCTTGAGGCGGGTGAGCTTTCCTCCGCGACGCTGTCGCGCATGGTTGCTGAGCGCAAGCTCTTTCCCTGCTTTGCCGGCTCGGCGCTCAAGGACCAAGGTGTGGACGAGCTGTTGGATGGTATATGCGCGCTGATGCGCGAACAGGCGTGGCTCCCGGAGTTTGCCGCCCGCGTCTATCGCGTCAGCCGCGGGGACCGCGGCGAGCGCTTGGCTTGGGTTAAAGTGACCGGCGGCACGCTGCATGCCAAGCAGGTGATTGGCGGACGTTCCGGTGCCGAGACATGGGAGCAGAAGGTCGATCAGGTACGCATCTATAACGGCGATAAGTATGAGCTTGCCCAAGAAGTTGCTGCTGGCGGTATTTGTGCCGTGACGGGTCTTGCGCACGTTCGCCCAGGGGACGCCCTGGGCGCGGAATCCGCGTGCGATGCGCCCGTCATTGCGCCAGTCCTCACCTATACGGTGCTTCCGGGCGAACACGATGTCCATGCGGTGTTCAAAGCGTTGACTGAGCTGGCGGACGAAGATCCCATGCTCGGCGTAAGCTGGAATACTCATCTGGAGCAGATTCACTTGCAGTTGATGGGCGCCGTGCAGCTCGAGGTCGTGCAGCGGGTGTTGGCCGATCGCTTTGGCCTTTCGGTTTCGTTTGAGTCTGGCGGCATCCTCTATAAGGAGACTATTTCGCAGTCGGTCGAGGGCGTGGGTCACTTTGAGCCACTGCGCCACTATGCCGAGGTGCATCTGAGCCTGGAGCCGTTGCCAGCGGGTTCGGGCGTGCAGTTTGGCACCGTGGCCTCGACCGACGAGCTCGATCTTAACTGGCAGCGTTTGGCGCTCACCAACGCCATGGAGCGCGATCACCTGGGCGTGCTGACCGGCTCTCCCATCACCGATATTCGCATTACGCTCACGGGCGGTCGTGCGCATGCCAAGCACACCGAGGGCGGCGATTTTCGTCAGGCAACGTACCGCGCGATTCGCCAGGGCTTGATGCAGGCGCGTGAGGCCGGCGCGGCGGTGCTGTTGGAGCCGTGGTATCGCTTTGAGCTCGAGGTACCGGGGGAGTGCGTGGGTCGGGCGCTCTCGGATGCCACGCGCATGGGTGCCGAGTACGAGCCGCCGACGATGGCAGGAGACCGGGCGAAGCTTGTGGGTCGCGTGCCAGCATCCGAGGTGCAGGATTACGCGCTGGAGGTGGCTGCCTACACGAGCGGTCGCGGTCATCTATACCTGGAGTTCGCCGGCTATGCGGCTTGCCATGATGCCGAGCGCGTCATCGAGACGGCCGCCTATGGGCCCGAGGCCGATCTGCCCAACACGCCCGATTCGGTCTTTTGCTCTCACGGCGCCGGTTACACGGTCAAATGGTACGACGTACCCGCCGCGGCGCACGTAAAGGTCGATCCCGCCACCTTCCGCCCCTGGCGAGCAGCAGGCGCCGAGTTTTTCGGCCACATGTGACAAAGGGACAGCTCCTTTGTCATATGCTATTGGTATAACTCGGTATAAGTTGGTATAACTATTACCAGGGTTTGCCAATCCGAGGAGGCCGACATGAATCCAAATCCCTTTAAGCCCACGGCTGGCAAGCGGCCTCCGATACTCATCGGCCGCGAGTCGGTCATCGAAGATTTCGAGGAAGGGCTCGATAACGGCGCCGGAGCGCCGGGTAGACTCATGCTCATTACGGGAAACCGCGGCTGTGGCAAGACGGTTCTCCTACGGGAACTGCAACGTCTAGCCAATGAGCGCGGATGGGCGGTTGTCTCCGATTCCGCTTCGCTTGGCTTATGCGACCGCTTGGCCGACGCGCTTCGCTCGAATAAACCCGTTGTGACGTCAATGGAGTTCGGTCCGTCGTTTGGCCGGATGTCGGTCGAGGCGGCGCGGGCAAAGGGCGAGACGTTGCGAGGGCTGGTCAACGAGCGCCTCAAGAGGCTCGGTCCAGGCAAGGGCATACTGTTTGCGATTGACGAGGCGCAATCGGCGTCTATCGAGGAACTGGCGGCTCTTGCCGTTCTCTATCAGCAGGTGCTCGGAGACCAGGATGCCACGGGCTTGCCCGATAGCGACCAGCGCGGTCTTGCGCTGGCGTTCGCCGGCTTGCCCAGTATGGTTGACGATCTGCTCGAAGAGCCGAGCGTGACGTTTTTGCGGCGTGCCCAGCAGCGTACGTTGGGGGCGATATCTTTGCCCGAGGTGCGCGATTCGTATATCCAGACGGTCAAAGACGCTGGTCTTTACGTTGACGCGGAGACGGCGGACCTTGCGGCGCGCAAGAGCATGGGGCATCCCTACATGGTTCAGCTGGTGGGATATTACATGTGGCGCTCTGCCGTCCGGCGTGGCTCGCAGGTCATCGAAAGGCGCGATGTCGAGGATGGCCATGCGGATGCCGTCTCCGAGTTCTACGAAGCGGTCGACGCGCCCCTGTATTATGGATTGCGCAGTCCGCAACGCCTCTTTATCGAGGCCATGGCGGTTGACGAGGGTAAACCGACGCGTATGGCGGATATCATTGAGCGCTGCGACCATACTCAGAGTTGGGCGAGCAAATATCGCGCAAGCCTGATTCGCGAGCGCGTCATCGAGGCTGCCGGATACGGCCTCGTCCGGTTTACCGTGCCCATGCTGGGCGAGTATATCTGCGACTGCATTTTATGGCATGAGTAGGGTGATAAAGGTGACGGAACAGAAGATGAGCCCGCAGGCGATCGAGGTGCGTGGCGCGCGTGTACACAACCTCAAGGACATCGATATCGATATTCCGCTGGGAAGGCTTGTGGGCATTGCCGGCGTATCGGGTTCGGGTAAGAGTTCGCTGGCGCTGGGGGTTCTTTATGCCGAGGGCTCGCGTCGCTACTTGGAAGCACTCAGCACCTATACTCGCCGTCGCCTGACGCAGGCCGAACACGCCCAAGTGGACGAGGTACTGCACGTGCCGGCGGCGCTCGCGCTGCACCAGCGTCCGAGCGTGCCAGGCGTGCGTTCCACTTTTGGCACCATGACCGAGCTCAACAATAGCCTGCGTCTGCTCTTTAGCCGTTGCGCCCATCATGTGTGCCCGCATTGCGGGGCGCGTGTAGAGCCGAGCCTTAACGTGGCCGCTGGCCTGGCGCTCACGTGCCCTGCGTGCGGTCGCGAGTTCTACGCGCCGAGTGCCGAGGATTTGGCTTTCAATAGCGGCGGCGCGTGTCCCACTTGTGGCGGCACGGGCGTTATGCGCGAGGTGGACGAGGCGAGCCTGGTGCCCGATGAGTCGAAGACTATCAACGAGGGCGCGGTGCTTCCTTGGGGCACGCTCATGTGGGATCTGATGAAGCAGGTGGCCGGCGAGATGGGCGTGCGCACCGACGTGCCGTTTAACCAGCTTACGCCTCAAGAGCGCGACATCGTGTTTCATGGCCCGGCGGTTAAGAAGCACATTCTCTACGTTCCCAAAAACGGCGAGGGCGCCACGCCGCTCGACTTCACCTATTACAGCGCCGTCTATACCGTCGAGAATGCGCTCGCCAAGGTTAAGGACGATAAGGGTCTCAAACGCGTTGCGCGCTTTTTGCGCGAGGGAGCATGCCGCGATTGCGGTGGCACGCGTCTCTCCGAGGCTGCACGCCAGCCCCAGGTGCGCGGTATCAATCTGGCGCAGGCCGCGGCCATGACGCTGGGTGAGGCGATTGAGTGGATGCGCGGGGTGCCCGCATCCTTGCCGCCCGAGATGCGGCCCATGGCGACGGATATCTGCGATTCGTTTTTGAGCGCGGCCCGTCGTCTGGTCGACCTGGGTCTCGATTACCTTTCACTCGACCGCGCTGGTGCCACACTCTCCACGGGTGAGCGCCAGCGCGTGCAGCTTGCCCGCGTGGTGCGCAACCGGTCGACGGGCGTGCTTTATGTGCTGGACGAGCCTTCGATCGGCCTGCATCCTGCCAATGTCGACGGCTTGGTGGGCGTGATGCGCGATCTGGTGGATGACGGCAACACCGTGGTTGTTGTCGACCACGACACGCGCGTACTGGCGGAAGCCGACTATCTGGTCGAGATGGGCCCCGTTGCCGGAGCAGACGGCGGCAATGTGATCGCCGCTGGTACGGTAGACGAGGTCGAACAATCGCAAAGCAGCCGCATCGCCCCGTTTTTGCGCGCAGAGTCCAAGCGCTTGCGCCCACAGGTGACTGACGACGAAATGTTCGACCAGGGCCATATCCGTGTGGCGACCGATGCCATCCATACCGTCAAGCCGCTCGAAGTCGATATCCCGCGCGGTCGCTTGGTCGCGGTTACGGGTGTTTCGGGTTCGGGTAAGACGACGCTCGTGCTCGAGACGCTCATCCCGGCACTTAAGGCGCAGGCAGCTGGCGAGCGTCTGCCGGGGCACGTGCGTTGGGTCGATGCCGAGGGCATTGCGCGTGCCAACCTGATTGACGCCACGCCCATCGGTGCCAACGTGCGCTCGACGGTGGCGACCTATGCCGACATCCATGATGAGCTGCGCCGCGCCTTCGCCCGTACGCCCGAGGCCAAGGCAGCCGGTTACAAGGCGGGCGCCTTTAGCTACAACACCGGCGCCTTGCGCTGCCCTACGTGCGATGGCACGGGCTCGATATCGCTCGACGTGCAGTTTTTGCCCGACGTCGAGATCGTCTGTCCGGCATGTCGCGGTTCTCGTTATGCAGACGCGGCTTCGCATATCCATCGCGAGGGCAAGGACGGGAGTCTGCTTACGTTGCCGCAGCTCATGGACATGAGTGTGGATGAGGCCCTCGACGCCACGGTGGGGCTCAAGAAAGTTCAGACGCGTTTGCAGACCTTGCACGGCCTGGGCTTGGGCTATCTCACGCTTGGTGAGCCCACGCCGGCGCTCTCGGGCGGCGAGGCGCAGCGTCTTAAGCTTGCGAGCGAGATGGGCCGCGTGCAGGACGACGCCGTATTCGTGTTCGATGAGCCCACAATCGGACTACATCCGCTCGATGTTCAGGTGTTGCTGAGTGTGTTCGACGGCCTTGTTGCCAAAGGCGCCACGGTTATCGTGATTGAACACGATCTCGACCTTATCCGCAACGCCGATTACGTGATCGACATGGGCCCAGGCGGTGGCGATGCGGGCGGGCAAATCGTCTGCGCCGGTACGCCGGGCGACATCGCAGCTTGCTCCAAGAGCATTACCGGTCGTTATCTATAGGCGATGCGACAAAGGGGCGCCCCTTTGTCGCATTGACTTCTATTTCACGCATTGAGCCGCGAGATAGTCGCGGAAGAATGGCAATTCAAATGCGACGAGCCCTCGTCCTCGTTCCCCGATGATGCCGGCATCTATCATGCGGCGTCGGTAGCGGGAGACCTGCTGCGGTGAGCGCTTAAGGCGCTCGACAAGGTCGGCGGTGGTGGACTCTTCCTCGTCATCGAGCATGGCGATGAGGAATCGCTTGTCCTCTGCAGTGAGTTCCCGATAGGTTGCCGCGAGGATTCGGTCATCCATCTCGTCGCGCGCGATTTTGATTCCCAGGTCAAAGTCGCGTGACGAGATTTCCTTCGAATCGCTTGTGAGATCCCAGGCACGGTAGCCTACGAGTTGCAATAGGAAGGGAAAACCAGAGATCGAGCGAACGGCTCTATCGATTCCCTCAGCATCTGCCAGGCGATCGTTTTCCTGGATTGTGCGAATCAAGGCCTCGCGCACGTCATAGTCGGCAATGCGACCCAGATGATATTGTTGGGCGCGGCGAAGGAACGAGACCGTCTTGTGGTTCAGCAATGTCGAGACGTTGTTGGGAAGTCCCGCCATGAGCAGCGAGACGCGTTTTCCATCGGTCACAAAGTGCTGATACGTCGCTGCGAGCTGAATCATCTCGCCGAGTGTCGGGTCCACCTCGTCAACCGTGACGAGCAGCCCGGTGCCCGCTTCGTTGAGCCGGTCGATGATGTCGCTCATGCGATAGCGCCAGGTAGAGGCATCGTGAACGCGATTGACCTCGATGCTGCCGAGCGGTGCAATTCCGAGACCGGTGACTTCGAAGTTGTGAGACGGGTCGATGAGATGGCCTGCGGCACGTTTCGCCCCGAACTCGATTTCCTCAAGCATTCCCGGGAGCGCGGTCGCCTTTACGGCTATCCAGCCGTGGGATTCCGCCCTCGTCGCGAGCGACGACATGAGAGCGGTTTTACCGGTTCCACGCGCGCCTGAGAAGATCGAGGTCAATTCTGGGCGCCTGCGCTGGCTCAAGAAGGCACGGTCCAGATCACGAATGATCTCCTGCCTTCCGGCAAGATGTGCGGGAACCTCACCAAAACTAGGAGTAAACGGGTTTTCGAGATACTCCACTGTGCCCTCCTTCAGCGTCTCGAGTTAACTTCATTTTATTTTAGTTAATTTCAGTTAAAAATGATTAATTTTATTTCAAAGTATCAGGTTAGCGTCGCGCGTTATCGAAGTGGTGCTTGAATAACTTACGTTGGAGCCCGAAAATGGGTTCAACCCATTCGCGAAATTTGCACGCCCTATTGTGAGTGGGCTCTCAAATGAGCTGATGCTGCCATCGTGCGGCTGATAGGGGCAATCATGAAAAACAGAGTCTATGGGTATGCTCGAGTTTCGTCAGCAGATCAGAACCTGGATCGCCAACTGGATGCGCTGGAGCGGTTTCCGGTCCAAACGAATTTGATCTACGCTGACAAAGCGAGCGGAAAGGACTTCAGGCGTCCTCAGTACCAGCGTCTTCTTCGTCGTCTGCGCGAGGGGGACGTTCTGGTGATTAAGAGTATCGACCGATTAGGTCGCGACTACCGGGAGGTTCTCGATGAATGGCGTCGCATAACGATGGACAAATGCGTTGCCATCGTAGTACTCGATATGCCATTGCTTGATACACGCGAACAGCCCAATGGGATTACGGGGACTTTTATTGCCGACCTAGTGCTTCAAGTTTTGAGCTACGTGGCTCAGGTGGAGCGCGAAAACATAAAGCAAAGACAAGCTGAAGGTATTGCTTCGGCGCGATCACGCGGCATTCGATTTGGACGCCCAATGATCGAGCGTCCAGAAAACTATCGCTCAGTTGTCCAATCATTTAAAGGAGGTGGGGTGACAAGGCGGGATGCTGCCGCACTATTGGGCGTTAGTCCGTCGACGTTTGATTGTTGGAGACGGGCGGATTCAACTATTGTTGACCGCCCGCCGTTTAATCGTTCGCTTTAACTAGACATTTTGATGAGGGTAGTATTCTTACGCGGGCCCGCTCCTTCCCTCAGCATTTATCCAGTTCACGCCCTTAAGCCAAATAGTGCCACCGCGTTGTCAATTCGTCTGCTTTTTGATGAGGGGCTATGAGTTGCAACGTCAATCGAAGGGAAATAGTCGTGAAACGAAATATTACTAAAAAGATGCCCATGATGGGTTTGCTTGTACTACTCATCTGTTCTCTGGGGTTCATTTCGGCCTGTTCACAGAATGATGCAAACGCTGCAAAGTCGAAATATGTCGACGATAAGGCGATGAATGTTATCGCTGCCGGGTTTGAGAGAAGGTCCGACGTCATTGAATCTAATGCAAACGATGATGATCCTCATTCAACCGAGAATATCCAGGAAGCTATTGAGGCCGAAATCAAGAACGACAAGGAACTCAAGAACGCTAGGTTTAAGGATTCCAAGATGCAACAGGACGTAATCACGTATCTGAATCTGCTTGATGACCAGCTTAAAGTGACCGAGGATTACTCGCAATCGTCTTCGGATTATTACGAAGAGTGGAATAAGGTCTACGATAAGCGGTCTGCGCAGCTCAAAAAGCTTGTTGATAATTACGGGCTGGAAGTCGGGGAGAAATACGAGGATGATTTCAACGACTTAATTAAGAATGGAAAGTCCGTAGCAGAGAAGACCCGCTACGAGGATGCCATCAACAGTTTGATTCAGGGAGCAAATTTCGAAAAATCGGATGACGGTTACGGTCTGTATACGTATACGGCGGTAGTTGAGAACACCTCTGGTATATCGTTCTCTAACGTCAGCCTGACACTTGCTCTCTATGATGCAGACGACATCAAAGCGGAGGAGACCTATGCGGACACTTCTTCGTGGGCGCCGGGTGAGAAAGTCAAGTTCGAGGCAATGTCCGATGTTGACGCTGCGCGCGTTGTCGCATCTGTTTTCAGCTACGATGTAAATAAATAAGTTCTGCACGGAAGGGGCGGGTTAATCGGCAATGAATGGTTGACCTGCCCGTTTTATGCCAATTATTGAACAACAAGTGCTGCGAACGAATGTGTATTATTTCGGATTGCAAACAGCTGCCCTCGTCTAAAGACATGCTGAAAACGACAATTAAGGCATGAGGTATAACCCACGGCAGTTTCTTAAATAACAGGGATTTTGAAAGGAATAGGGGATGGATGAGATAGAGGAAGGCATGGGGGCGCTGAAAGCGAAACTCGGGAGAATCCTGACAAAGCCTAAGGTCTTCTTTGCGGGCCTGGCGCTTGGTGGAGTGATTGTGGCTGTACTTTTCATTACCATCTTTAATAACGGCAAAGCTGCGGGCGCGAAAGAAACGACCCCCAATACGCTTTCCCCGTCGGTCGTGTTTGAACGCATCGCTTCCCAGAACGAGATGGTTTCTGCATCGCAGAACTATGCGATTGTCGATAAGGTGACGGATACCAAGAGGTTCTTCGATTGGTTTGATATCCCGTTTACGGAAAACAGCTTTTGGTACCGCTATGTGGGAACCATTAAGGCGGGTGTGAATCTCGAGACGGCAGAGATACATACAAACAAGAAAAAGCTGACCATTACGATGGATGAGCCTTATGTAATCTCGAACACGCCGGATATGAATAAGTCGGGTGCTCTCGAGGAACGCAACAACATCCTCAATCCCATTGAGGTCAAAGACGTCACGGCGTTTGAAGCGCAGTGCAAGGAGCGGAGTGAAAGCGAGGCCATCAAGGATGGCAAGCTGCTCGAAGAGGCTCGAGTGAACGCCGAAGCAAATATCCGTGCGATGTTCAACTCGGCATTTGGCGATGAATATACGGTTGATTTCGACTATCGGAAATAGGAGGTCACTATGGAGGATAAAGACGATCTAGCTGTTGTCGAAAGGGAGGAGCTGTCGCGACATAAGCAGAGTTTTGATATCCGTAAGGCCGCTGCCGGGTTGGTTGATGGCGCCGGAAGCGCGATGGCGGGCGCGGTTGCAACCGTACAGAAAGTTGCCGATGGTGCAATGCGTGCTGCAACTCCGATGGTCGATGACGCCTTGGCGGCTATTGCTGATGCGGCCGATGGTGCGGCAGGTGCTGCTGCGGATATTGGTGACGCCGTCAACGATTGGGCATACCAGCAACAGCTCAATAGGTACAGGCCTGTAACCAAAGAGATCTATCAGAGCCCTTCATTCCATTTGCCGAACATGATTCGAATTGTTGACGGAAATGAGCGTCGGGGCATCGATGTCTGTAGGGATGCTATTGGTTGGTTGGATACTGTTAAGGGCACGCAGATTTTCAATTTGTACCGCGAGGCAATTGGGGATAGCGAGCTGTCTTTCTACCCTAAACCATCTCTTTATTCCACATATTACATAGATGCTTTTGATCGGTCTCGCTTTGTTGATCTAGACTCCTATTTCGCAACCATGCAACAAGACAAGATGGCCGAGTTGAGACGGATTGCGTTCATGCTTGGCGCGAAGCGCTGCAAGTCGGAGGTGACGGAGTACGAGGAAACTCGGAGAGGCCACCAGGTTAAGGGGAATGCCAAAGCGGGAAAGAAGGGCTCGGCTCGAATCAACGGCTCTTTGAGCGATTTAACGAGAAATGAGAAGAAAATCCTGTTTACACAGGAATTCGAGGGAGACATGGTTCCACAGCGCCCTGAACTCCATTGGTATGCCCATGACTCTGACATTCTCTTGTTAATCGAAACGAGATGCGGTGGAGAGGATAAAAACAAGGCGAAGAGTTATCGGGTTGAATTGAAAAGCGAGACGACCATGACCATGTCCGTATCGCTTGCTATGGCTATCGATGAGGCATGCAGCAAGCTGAACATAAGGGCGAATTCGAGCCTGACAAGCCAAGCTAAGCGAGAACTTCGGCAGTCGTTTGTATTTGAAGTTGAATTCTGACGTGAATTGTCAGCAGCCAAATGCGGCAAAGGGTCTGTCCCTTTGCCGCATTTGATGTCAAAACCATTTTGTCGAGGACTAGAGAGTTTGAAAGTCTACCATTTCTACCCGTCCCCTAATGGCAGGTTTTACATGCCGGCAAAGCCTGTTTGGCGCAGGGCTTCGTAGAGGACGATGGCGGCGCTGTTGGAGAGGTTGAGGGCGCTGATGCGGTAGTCGTCCAGGTTGACGAAGTTACCGCAGATATCCTGCTGAAGGATGGCTTCGTGGCTGTCCTCGGTATGCCCCAGCGATTCCTCGTGGGCTTCCCAAGCCTCGGCGTTATCGAGTGAGTCGCAATCGCGCAGCATCGGGATGCGCTCGCAGCACGTGGGCGCTGCAGCGAGTAGCTCCTCGGGAATGCCCGAGCTCTCGCTGCCAAAGACCAAATAGTCACCGTCGCGGTAGGTGCTTTGCGCATAGGTGCGGCGTGCCTTTTTGGTCAGCAGATGCAGGCGGCCATCGGCGGGGGAGAGGCCGTTGCGCGCAAGGAAATCCTCCCAGCCGGCATAGGTCGTCACATCCAAGTTTTGCCAGTAGCCCAGGCCGGCGCGACGTACCGTCTTGTCGTCGAGCGAAAAGCCCAGCGGCTCCACCAGATGCAGGCGGGCGCCGGTGACCACGCAGGTACGGCCGATATTGCCCGTATTGGCCGGAATCTCGGGCGCATACAGCACAATGTTGAACATGAATCTCCTTGACTTAGAACGAAAAACCACCACGAAGGACAGTGCACCTTCGTGGTGGTTGGCGGTTACGTAGGCGGAAAAATGCCCGCTTGGATAAACCTAGGCGCGGTGCCAGTCGGTCAGGCAGGCATCGAGGGAGGCGATGAGCGCATCCTTGTCCATGTGACGGCCGATGATGCACAGGCTCGTCATGCGGTCGCCCGTCTCGTCGTCCCAAATCTGCATGATCTCGGGGTTCTCGTCGATGATCTTCTGCTTCTCGCCCTCGGGCGCAGAGTCGACAAACAGGCCGTTCTCCATCAGGCGCATCTGGTGGCCGGCCTGCTCAAACATGTAGCACATGTCCGGATCGCCGGTCTGCCACAGCGGACCCTTGACGCGGATGACCTCGTCGGGCCACTCCTGCTCAACAAAATCGGTGAACTTCTGCAGGTCAAACGGCTTGCGGCGCGAGTACACAAAGGTCTCGATGTCGTACTCGAGTACCTCGGGGTCGTCGTGCTCCTCGGGATGCTCCATGGCCTCGATCCAAGCGGCGGAGTTGTAGGCGCGCATAAAGTCGAAGCGGTCGGTATCGAGCAGCTCCTCCATGGGGACCTCGCCGTTTTGGGCCTCGACGATCACGGCGTCTTTCTGCAGGCTGCGCACGATGGCCTTGAGCTCAGCGATCTGCTCAGGGCTCACGGTATCGGTCTTGTTGAGGATCAGCGTGGAGCAGAACTCGATCTGCTGGATGAGCAGGCTCTCGATGTCGTCCTCGTCGATATCCTCGGCCAGCAGGTCGCGACCGCCGTTGAACTCGTCGTACATGCGGGCACAGTCGACCACGGCCACGATGTTGTCGAGAGCGAGCTTGGGCTCGCCGCCCACCTTGGCCTCGTCGCAGAAGCTCGAGATGGTATAGGCGATGGGGATAGGCTCACAAATACCCGAGGCCTCGATGATGATGTAGTCGAACTTGCCCGAATCGGCGATGCCCTGCAGCTGGTTGGCCAGGTCATCCGAAAGCGTACAGCAGATGCAGCCGTTGGTGAGCGGGATGAGGTCGTCGGTCTCGGAAAGGCCGCCGTCGGCGATAAGGCTGGCATCGACGTTGATCTCGCCGATATCGTTAACGATCACGGCGGCGCGGATACCGCCGTCGTTAGCGAGGATGTGGTTGAGCAGCGTAGTCTTGCCGGCACCGAGGTATCCGGTAAGCATGATGATCTTCACGGGTTTGTTGGGCATGTGCCCTCCTTTGTTAGACATGGCTTACAGTTGAATCTTATGCCAAACGCCTGCTCTTATACCCACGCGCCGGCAAATAACACAAGCTACTCCCAGGCTCCCCATACATCGGGGCAATAACCGACGGTGGCCTTTTTGCCGTTGCGCACGATGGGCTCGGCTAGAACCTGCTGGTTCTCGAGCAGTTTATCGAAGCGCTGACTGGGGGTAAGGTGCTGAATGAGTGCGAGCGTCTCCTCGTCCTTGGCCTTGGGGTTAAGCAGCTTGTCGATGCCGCCGACCGCCTGCATCACGCTCGTGAGCTCGCCCTTGCTCATCTCCTTTTCCTTAAGGTCAATAAACTGCACCTTAATGCGGCGCTCCTTAAAATAACGCTGTGCCTTCTTGGTATCGAAGGACTTTTTGGTGCCGAAGATTTGCACGTTCATAGTATGTTCCACCGTTCTAACGAGCGTCGAAGTGACCACCGTTGGACTTATCGAATGAAGTTGGTCGTTGCTCGATCTGCCTCGGGTGCGTTGATGCCGGCGGCCTGTCCTGCCTCGATACAGCGAAGGAGCCAGGCCATGTTTTTGCCGATGTTGCGCATGGTGGCAAGGCCCTCGGCGTCCCCATTGGCGTCGCCGGGCACGCGACCAAACACGTTGTTCCAGTACGTGGAGGCAACCACGGGCATCTGGTTGATGGTGAAGTACTTATTGAGCACATCGAAGGTGGTCGACGTACCGCCGCGACGGGCAACGGCGACCGCGGCGCCGGGTTTGTGCTCAAAGGCATGCCCGCCTGCATAGAAGGCGCGATCGAGGGCCGAAAGGATGCGGCCGCTGGGGTGCGCATAGTAGACGGGCGAGCCAAAGACAAAGCCATCTGCCTGCTCGGCGGCAGCGATCAGCTCGTTCACCACGTCGTCGTCAAAGGTGCAGCGACCGCCAAGCTTGCCGCACTGGCCGCAACCGATGCAATCGCGAATGGGCTTGGCGCCCAGCTGAAACACCTCGGTATCAATGCCTTCTGCATTGAGCTGCTCGGCGACCTCGGCGAGTGCACGGGCGGTGTTGCCGTTTGCCTTGGGGCTGCCATTGACCAAAAGAACCTTCATCACAAACTCCCTCTGCTTTTGGTGACTTCTGCAGAGGATTATCGCACGATGGGGGAGGCGGCGCGGGCGCGGTGCTAATCCAGTTTGGTACCTGGCACCTGCACGGCTTTCCCGAGCAACGCTTTGAGCTCGTTCAAAATGGAAACGGGTTGTCGATCGACAACGTCCAGATGAAGCGTCGCTACACGAATGGGTGGCTGATATTCAAGCGAGCCGATGAGCACGGGGGAACCCAGGAACCGCTCGATTTCGTCTGCGATCGAGTCGGTCTCTTCGGGATCAAAGTCGTCGAAAAGTGCCACGAATGTCGGCCCCGTCGAGCGGAACAGGCGACCCTTGCCGCGCGAGCATTCCATGAGGCAGGCGGCGCTTTCTGCCAAAACGCGGTCGCCCGCATCAAAGCCAAAGCGGGCATTGACCTCGGCGATATCGTCGATTTTAATGGCGATCAAACCAGCCTTACGCGCCACGCGACGCATTTCACCAATGGCGTTGACCAGGGCGTGAATATCGCCCAGGCCGGTCACGGAATCAGTCGTATCTGCCAAGCTTCGGTTGATGATAATGCCCACATACATGCTGGGCTCGGTATCGGTGCCGTCCAAGCGGTAGCCCGTGCAGTCGCAAAGCGCGTATTTTCCGGTGGCATCCATTACACGATACTGCATGTAGTGGAAGTGCCATGTGCCGTTTATCACCATGTCGAGCTCGGCGCGCACATTGTTGCGGTCCTCGGGATGAACGCGGGCGAGCCACATGTCGAGTGAGTTGTAGGGGTGCTGGGAGGGCAGGTCAAAATCGCGCACGGCGTTAACCGACCATTGCGATTCGCCCGTATCGAGATTGAGGATAAACGGATAGCGCGTCTCGGAGCTCATAGAGATCGCTTGGAATACGCGGTCGTTGCACGGAAGCTGCTCGGCAATTGGGTGCTGCGGCGCGTCATTGTCTTTCGGCTGCTACACGCGATGCATAAGCTTATAGCGATACATCTTGCGATCGGCATCCATCGTCATCTGGCGACGCGTGTCGCCGGCAAGTGGATTGACGCGCGAGCAGCCAAAGCTAAAGCTACCGATCATGGGCGCCTTGCCGCCCGAGCTCGCCTCGATCAGTCCGGTACGTACCTGCTCCAAGCGCTGCTCGAGTTCAGTCTCGTTTGCGGAGGTCGAGATAAGCACAAACTCGTCTCCACCGATACGGAACAGCATCTCATCGTGCTCCATGGTTTCGGAGAGCGTGCGGCAGATGCTCAGAATATAGCGGTTGCCTTCGGCGTGGCCGAACCTATCATTGCAATGCTTGAGATGGTCGATGTCAATATAGGCGCAGGTAAAGGGTTCGCCTTTGCGCCAGAGTTGCTCGACGTGACGGTCGAATCCGTTGCGGTTGCCCAAGTTGGTGAGCGGATCGATATAGGCGTTGCGCTCAAGCAGCTGGCGCTCTTGTTGCAGGATGGCATGCGTCTTTTGCAGTTGCTCGCCAACAGCGCGTAGCTCAGCAGGCAGCGCGGCAACATCGAGTTCGGCGGTCGATACGCCATTCGCAAGTCGCTGAAGATAGGTAATAATCGATTGCTCGCCCAGGCGATATGACTCGTTCATGATGGATAACCTCCTTGGGCGGAACAACGGTTTGTATCATATCCCCAATTTGGTTTGAATTGGGGATATAAGTTAGCTAATGGAGACAAATACCCCCTTCGACGGTGGCGTTTTGCGCACGAGCGTATCAGTTGTTATTGCCACCATCGAGCAATGCCTCAAAATCCTTTGCCTGCATGGGGCGGTAGTAGAGGAAGCCCTGAGCGTAGCGGGCGCCCATGTGGCGCAGCATGTTCGCCTGCTCATTTGTCTCGATGCCTTCGATTACAACGGGCAGATGGAGCGACTGCGCCATCTCGAGCATCGATGACACGATCTGCGCGCTGCGGCCACGATCACCGTCAACGGGCACAAACGTGCGATCGAGCTTGATGACGTCGGCGTTGACGTTCTTGAGCATCGCGAGCGTGGACTGGCCGGTGCCAAAATCGTCCATGTAGGTCGAGAAGCCGCGGGTGTGCAGATCTGCGGTCAGCTTATCCACGGCCTCGGATTCTCCCGTATAAGCCGTCTCGGTGATCTCGATACGCATGAGCTCGGGCGGTAGGTTGTATTGGGCGGCGAGTGCCCCCATATGTTCGGCAACGTCGCAGGCAAGGATATCCACGCGCGACACACTAAGCGAGACCGGAACCACGCGAAGACCGCGATCGAGACGCTCGCGAAGCCATATGGCGACACCCTGCCAAATGTACTTGTCGAGCGTTACTACAAAGCCGCTTTCCTCGAGTGCGGGGATAAACGTTGCGGGCGAAATGAGAGAGCCGTCCTTGTCAATCCAGCGTGTAAGAGCCTCGGCGCCAATGATCTTGCCGGTTTCCATATCGACCTGGGGCTGAAGGTA
Organism: uncultured Collinsella sp.; assembly: GCA_958427145.1. Taxonomy (GTDB): domain Bacteria; phylum Actinomycetota; class Coriobacteriia; order Coriobacteriales; family Coriobacteriaceae; genus Collinsella. The sequence continues at coordinate 34,377 of CAUAAZ010000001.1, read as the reverse complement.
GTACGTGATGCGGCCGTTTGAAAGTGCGTACTGGAATTCGGTCAGCGTGCGGTGGAACGCGACTTCGCGCTCGTACTCCGCAGGACAGAAAATGGCAATGCGCTCCTTGAAGTCGTTTTTTGCGCGCCGATTGGTAAACATGGCCTTTGCCTGCGCATCGATGGTGATCTCCTCATTGGAGTCGATGGGGTAAACGCCCATGGACGGCCAAAAACCTACGCCGTCATCATGTCTGGCTACTGCCTCGCGAACGCGGTTGTAGATTTGATGGACGGTGTTGTGCTCAAAGGGGATGAGTATGCAAAAGTCGTCTTGGCCCCAGTACCCTGCGATGCCCATATCGGCATTCTCGATATCCTTGAGGACCGTGCCCACATCGGCGAGCATGCAGTCGCCCTCGGCCTGGCCGTGCCATTCATTAAACAGGCGCATGTGGCCCATGTCGACCGTGGCGATGCACCAGGTGCCGTCGCGCCTTGCTTCGAGAAATGCGTTGGCGCGCCGCATGAACTCGCTGGGTCGATAGAGGCCCGTGAGCGAGTCGATGCGTTCGGCGATGGCGCTTTTGCGCTCCGCCTCGGGTATGGGGAGGCTGTCGTTGGGAACAAGCCCGCCGGCCGTGCGAAGGCGACGGTCGAGTTCGCCTAAAACGGCGGTCGCTTGATGGGTTAAGTGCTCGTAAAAGGCCGGGACGACAAGGCAGACGGGAGTAATGGTGTCGCCTGCGATTTGAACAGGAGCGAAAACGGCCTCTTTAAGGTGGCGGGTCAGTTGTTCGAATGCCTCGTGGTCCAGGTCGTTGCTGAGCACGACGAACTGGACGCTTCGTGAACGGTAGACCCGGCTCCTGCCGCGGGTGATCGACAGCATGCGGCCTGCGTATTCGGCAAGCATGTTGTCGACAGCCTCGGCCCCGTAGAGCTCGTTGAGCTTTGTCGTGCCACGAACGCGCACCGCTATAAGCCCTGTCTCGCAACGATCGCGGCGGCAGGCATCGATAGCGTTGATCAGCATACGCTGTGTTCCGAGGCCCGTGGCGGCGTCGACGGTCTCGGCAAGTGAGTGGTTGACAAGTTCGCCGACATAGAGCGAGGGGGCATTTCCGTCGCCGTCGATGCGAAACCCGCGAGCACGGCAGAGAACGTAGTCACCCGCGGCATTGCGCATGCGGTACTGCATGACGCGGCGGTGTTTGGAGCCGTTAAAGATCTGGTTGATGTCGTTGGCGTAGGCCTCGAGGTCATCGGGATGGACGCGCGTTTTCCAGAAATCGCGGCAGCTGTCTATGTGCTCCGAAGGAAGACCGAGATCGCGCAAGGCACCTTGCGACCAAAGGGTGCGGTCCTTGTCCAAGTTCTCGATAAAGAAATAACGGCCTTCGTTGAGCATCGAAAAGGCGTCGAAAATACGGTCGCTTATTTCGAAGTCGTCGGTGTGGACTTGCGCGATATTACGTCGATCAAGATGCATGGCATGACGTAGCTTGTAGTCGTACATGCGATGGTCGGCATCGAGTGTCATGCGATTGGAGGCTTCGCCCAGGGCGGGGTCGGCGTGTGCCACTCCGTAGCTAAACGAGTGGGGCATCTCGGAATCGTTGTTTTTGAGCAGGATCGTTCGGCAGTGTTCCAGACGTTCGGCGAGGTCGTCCTCGGTCGCAATCGTAGATAGGATGGCAAACTCGTCGCCTCCCAGACGAAATGCCGCCTCGTCTACCTTCATATACAGCTTGAGATAAAGGCTTACCTGCAAGATATAGCGGTTGCCCTCGTCATGGCCAAAGACATCGTTGCAGTGCTTGAGATTGTCGATATCGATGAACGCCATGGTAACGGGGGCGTCCTGCTCCCAGAGCTCCTCGAGGGAGCGGGCAAAGCCGCCGCGGTTGCCAAGTCCGGTAAGCTGGTCGGTAAAGGCGGTCCTAATCAGATCATCCTGACGCTCGAGAAGGTCGCGGACGGTCTTTTCGATCGTTTCGGTGTAATTGCTGACAGTATCCATGTTCTAAGCGGCTTTCTTAGGTCGGGGCGGATTGCGTCGGGCGAGCTCGTTGTGTACACGCGTCGTTACTCGGCGTCTTGCGTGTATCCAGGCCCCCGTCTTGCTGCGTTGTTGGGTTAATTTGCCGACGAATGTTCGCTGTTGATAACTGCTGAGTAGCATAAACAGCAGTGCACAATTATAGATGGGTGCACATGCTGCGGGCGGCTATTATTCGACAAGCGGTAGCGCGACGATGCGATGCTTGATAAAAATGCGGCTGAGACGATATATGTTGACGGGTATACTTGTCCCGGTTAAAAACGCAGGAACGGAGATGGTCGCATGGCACAGTCAAATATGACGCGCACGGTGGGGCTGGCGCTCGAGGGAGGCGGCTACCGCGGTATGTATACGGCGGGCGTGCTCGACGTTTGGATGGAGCACGGTTTGACCTGCGACCATATGGTGGGTGTCTCGGCGGGCGCGGCGTTTGGCTACAACTTTAAATCGCGCCAGATCGGCCGTGCCATTCGCTACAACAAGGCCTATTGCGCCGACAAGCGCTATGCGAGCGTGACCAGCTGGCTGCGAACCGGCGATATGTACAATGCCGACTTTGCCTATCACGAGGTGCCCATCGAGCGCGATCCCATCGACCTGGAGGCATATCGCGACTGCCCCATGCGGTTTACGTGCGTGTGCACCGATATCGAGACGGGCAAGGCCGTCTACCATGACCTGCCTTATGGCGATGAGCGCGATATCGAGTGGATCCGGGCGTCGTCGGCTATTCCTGTGGCGACGCGTCCCGTTGCTATTGACGGACATAAGTATCTTGATGGTGGCGTGGCTGATTCAATTCCCAGTGCTTGGCTGTTTGCGCAGGGGTATGACCGCAATATCGTGGTGCTCACACAGCCGGCTGGCTTTGTGAAACAGCCCAACAGCGTGATGCCCATGCTGCGGCGCGTGTTCCGTCACTACCCGGAGTTTGTCGCAGCGCTTGAGCATCGGCATGAGGTCTACAATGCTACGCTCGACGACCTGGCACGTCGCGAGGCTGCCGGCGAGGTCTTTGTGGTGCGGCCGAGCGAATCGGTGAAGGTACCGTCGCTGTGCCGTGAACCGGATGAGCTCGAGCGCATCTATCAGATCGGTCGTCGAGATGCGGAGGCGACTTTGCCGGCGTTGGAAGCGTATCTGGCGGGGTAAGGGTCGCATGCGGAAAGCGCATCCCGGAATGGAGGTCCAAACTGGGATGCGCTTTCCATTGCTGAAGATATGAGGCCGCGAATCGGCTGCTCGGCCTAGACTTACGCCTGCTGCCAGGTGTCGACGAGCTCCTTGGCGGCGGCGTAGGGGTCGTCGGCACTGCAGACAGCGCTCACCACAAAGAAGCCATCGACGCCGGTGGCCTTGAGCTGCGGCAGGTCGGCCGTCTTGACGCCGCCGCCCACCACGATGGGCACGGGGCTTGCCGCGTGGAGTGCGGCCAGGTCCTCAAAGCTCTTGGTGATGATAGAGCCGTCGGCCGCGCGTCCGCAGTCGCGCTTGGTTTCGGTCTCGTGGAGCGGGCCGATGCCCAGGTAGTCGACTAGGCTCATGTCGGCGGTCTTGACGTACTCGAGCATCTCCTCGCAGCGGGCCGAAAGGCCCACGATGGCATCGGGGCCCAGAAGCTTGCGGCAGACCTCGACGGGAATATCGCTCTGGCCCACGTGCACGCCGTCGACAGCAATACCCTGCTCGCGCGCGGCGAGTACGCAGTCCAGGCGGTCGTCGATCAGCAGGGCAACCTGACCGGTTTTGCCGGCCTGTGCGATTGCCTGCGCGGCGTCGCCCGTCAGCGCGATGATCTCGCGGGCGCTTGCCACCTTGGAGCGCACCTGGATGCAGGTAAAGCCTGCGTCGAGCGCCTGGGCCACCACATCGCCCACGGGACGCCCGAGCGTGTTTTCGGGGCCGAGTACCAGATAGGCCGAGATATCAAGGTTGTCGCGGATGCTCATCGTGCTTCCTCCTGCTTTTTGATCTGCGCTTCCATGCGTTCGAGCTTGCCGGTCATGGTGTCGGTAAATCCGGGTCGAATATCGGCTTTGAGCACGACTTCGGTGCGGATGCCCTTGCTCGCCAACACAAAGGTTGCGTCGCGCACGACCTGCATGACCTCGTCCCAGTCGCCCTCGATCTCGGTGAACATCGAGGTGGTGCGGTTGGGAAGGCCGCTCTCGCGAATGACGCGCACGACTTCGGCGACCTCGGCGGACAGCTCATCGCCGGTGCCGCGCGGGGCGATGGCCACGGCGACGAGCGTGTTCATGCTGGCATTGGTTGCGGGCTCGGACATGGCCTATGCCTCCTCGAGCTCGAGTTGGTTATCGGCAATGTCCTGGGCGGTTGCGCGGTAGAGCTCGTCGATAAAGGCGACCTTAAAGCTTGCCGGGGCGTCGGCGACAGCGGCGGCACGCGTGCCGGCAACGTTGTAGACGGCGGTGCCGCAGATGGCTGCCGTAAGCGGGTCGGCGGCACAGGCGTACACGGCCAGCACGCCGCCCTGCGAGCAGCCGCAACCGGTGATCTTGGACATGAGCGGGCTGCCGCCGTGGGACTTGGCCACGGTCGTGCCGTCGGTAATCAGGTCGACTTCGCCCGAGACCACTACGGCGCCGCCGGTGTAGCGGGCGAGCGCCACGGCGGCATCGCGGGCGGCGTCTACCGTGTCGGTGGTATCGACACCGCGTACGCGGCTCAGATCAGCCGCCTCGCCCTCAAGACCCCACAGGCCGGCGAGCGCGATGATCTCGGAGGCGTTGCCGCGCACGATGGCGGGCTTGTACTGCTTGAGTTCGTTTACCAGCTGGGTGCGCAGGCTACCGATGCCCAGGCCCACCGGATCGAGCACCCAAGGCTTGCCGGCGTCGTGTGCCGCCTTGGCCGCGCGGGGAATCGTCTGCTCGTAGATGGGGAAGAGCGTACCCATATTGAGATAGATGGCGCCGCCGCCGGCAACGAGTGCCTCGCCCTCGTCGGGCAGATAGACCATGGCGGCCGATCCGCCCACGGCGAGCTGTGCGTTGGCGACAAAGTCGATCGTCACCGTGTTGGTGATGGAGCCGGCCATCGGATTGGTGGCGCGAATCTCCTCCACGGTCTTGACCATATGCTGCTTAAGCTGTTTCGAATCAATCACTGCACATGCCTCCTTGGCATAGAAAAGGGGCGCTGTGCATAGACAGCGCCCCTGTAAAGGCGGCATGCTCCCTACGCCAGCATTAACTGACAGGTTCAAAGGATTGGGCCCCATGCCCTCTCAGCCTTGTGGTTTGCACCGCCGGCACTCCCGCATCGAATCTGTTGTTCCCTATACTAGCGCACCGTTACAATGGATACGGTGAAAATGACTGGGGGACTCTATGATCAAACTTGTGCTGACCGATATGGACGATACGCTGATTCCGGCTGGACATGACGGTGCCAGCGACTACGCTATCGAGGGCATTCATGCCATGCAGGCGGCGGGTCTGCACTTTGGCCCGGTTTCGGGCCGTCAGCCGTCCGCGATGGGCTGGATGTTCAAAAATTGTTCCGAGTGCTTTTCGACCGGTGCGTTCTGCAATGGCCAGGTCATGTTTGTGGACGGCGAGGCGGTAGCCTCGCATGCGACCGACAACGCCGCTCTTATGCGCTTGGCTGACTACTTGGAGCAAGAGACCGATGATACGTATCTGAAGGTCTACAGCCTGGGTGACGACTTTTGGGATAACGATGCCTACTGCGTGACGAGCGATCCCGAGCGCGTTCGTCGCGCCATGGAGTCGGGCGGTAATGCGTGGCTCAAAGGCGAAGAGGCCCCGTGCCGTCCTGTTGTCGATGATGCCCCGGTATACAAGGCGAATATCTGGAGCGCCCGCTCGCGCGAAGAGCTTGCTGAGCTGCGCGAGCGCATTGCTGCCGAGGTGCCGGAGCTCTCGCTTGTATTTCCCAACAACCGCGTGCGCCTATTCGATATTCTCCCGGCCGGTTGGGACAAGGGCTGCGCTGCGCTGGAGCTGGCGCGCGCTTTGGGCCTGACGCCCGATGAGGTGGCCGTATTTGGCGATTCCGATAACGATCTGCCCATGATCGATGCCGTTCCCAACTCCGTTGCAGTCGCCAATGCCAACGAGGCCGTCACTGCTGCCGCGCGCTGGCATATCGGCGCTGCGGCAGACGATGCGGTCGCCGGGGCTCTGCATCAGATTGCCGCCTGTGCCGCGACGGGGGAGATGCCGCCGTTTATGCGTCAGATGGATGCGGTGGGTTCGGGTATCGCGGACGTCTAGGGAGGCCATCATGAAGCTCCAGCAGCTCAGATATGTCGTCAAAGTTGCCGAATGCGGCAGCATCACCGAGGCCTCGCGCCGGCTCTTTGTGTCGCAGCCTTCGATTACCGCATCGATTCGCGATCTCGAAAACGAGATGGGCGTGCGCATCTTTGAGCGCACTAACAAGGGCGTCGTTGTGTCCGAGGAAGGCGAGACCTTCTTGGGCTATGCGCGCCAGGTACTCGACCAGGCCGACCTGCTCGAGGGCAAGTACAAGGGCGCATCCGAGCAGGTGCCGCACTTTAGTGTGAGCTGCCAGCATTATTCCTTTGCCGTTAACGCGTTTGTTGACGTGATTCGCGAGTTCGATGCCGCGCGTTACGACTTTACCCTGCGCGAGGAGCAGACCCACGAGATTATCGAGGATGTCGCGCACATGAAAAGCGAGCTGGGCATCTTGTACCTATCCGAGCACAATCGCGAGGTTATCGAGCGCATGCTGGCGGCCAACGAGCTCGTGTTCGAAGGGCTTTTCTGCGCCACGCCGCATGTCTTTGTATGCGCCGACCATCCACTGGCGCACCACGCCAGCGTGACACTCGAAGACCTCGAGGACTACCCATTTTTGTCCTATGAGCAGGGCAGCTACAACTCGTTTTACTATTCCGAGGAACTGACCTCGACCTTTGAGCGCCGCAAGAATATCCGCGTGCGTGACCGTGCGACGTTGTTCAACCTGGTCATGGGCCTCAACGGCTACACGGTGTGTTCGGGCGTGATCAGCCATGAACTTAACGGCCCCGGTATTATCTCGATTCCGCTCGATGTGGACGAGTACATGGAGATCGGCATTATCACGCGTAAGAACACGACACTTACGCGCTACGGGCAGGCCTATATCAACGCGATTCGTCAGCACATCTAGACTGCTGCATTCTGCACGGGTCAAATCTCTTTATGGCAGTCCAAACTGATATAGGAAGCATCTATATCAAACTGTTATAAACATATATTTTACGATGACCATATGAGCGCTCATACTCTGTCCCAGTAAAGCAACCAATGCAAAGGGAGATATCTATGAGCACTTCGATTCAACCGAACGCGCCGTTTCGCGCCGATATCGTCGGCAGTTTTCTTCGTCCGCAGGCCGTGAAGGACGCCCGTGCCGCCTACGCCGCGGGTACGCTCGATGACGACGGCCTTAAGGCCGTCGAGGATGAGGCCATTCGCGATTTGGTGGCAAAGCAGAAGGCGGCCGGCCTGCAGGTCATCACCGATGGCGAGTTTCGCCGCAGCTACTGGCACCTCGACTTTATGTGGGGGCTGAACGGCGTCGAGCGTCGCACCTCGCGTACGGGCTATATGTTCCACGACGAGGAGACCACGGCCGATACCGCCGTGGTGACCGGCCCCATCAGCGGCGAGAACCACCCCTTCGTCGAGCACTTTAAGTTTGTCAAGGCGCTTGAGGGCGAGGGCCACGTTGCACGCCAGACCATCCCGGCGCCGATTCAGACGTTCTCCGAAGTCACGCTCGACCGCTGCGACGGCCAGCAGGAGAGTCTGCGCGCTGTCTATAAGACCGATGAGGAACTTGCCGACGCCATTGCAGCTGCTTATCGCACGGTGATCGCCGACCTGTACGCAGCAGGCTGCCGCAACATCCAGTTTGATGACTGTACCTGGGGAATCTATTGCGATACCGATTTTGTGGCAAAGACCGGCATGAGCCCGGTTGATCTGCAAAAGGTGAGCGAGCTGGGTGTGGCGCTCAACAATGCCGCCATCGCGGGCAAGCCCGACGATCTGGTCATCAACACGCATGTATGCCGCGGCAACTACCACTCCACCTACGCTTTTGAGGGCGGCTACGACCCCATCGCGCCGTACCTGTTTGCGCATGAGGACGTCGATGCGTTCTATCTGGAGTTCGATACGCCGCGCGCCGGTGGCTTTGAGCCGCTCAAGTACGTTGCCCCCGGCAAGAAGGTCGTGTTGGGCCTGGTGACCACCAAGGCGGCAGAGCTCGAGAACGAGGATGTTATTGTCGAGCGCATCCGCGAGGCGGCAAAGTACGTGCCGCTCGAGAACCTGTATCTGTCTCCGCAGTGTGGCTTTGCCAGCTGCGAGATTGGCAACAAGCTGACCGAGGACGAGCAGTGGGCAAAGATTGCACTGGTCAGGCGTATTGCCGAGCGCGTTTGGAAGTAACGCTACCGCCCGCGGCGCCGGAGCGTGCGAGAAATTACATATCGCGTACAATGGTTCGGATCGTATCGTTCGGGCAGGTAATCCGCTATGCTCGAGCGCCCTTCCATTCTGAAAGGGCATCCGTGTCCCAGTCTTTGACGCCCGCCGTCACCGATGCCATCTACGATGCGTCATCGCTCGGCCGCCCGCGCATGTTTTTGCTCAGCCTACATATGCGCGTGGGCACCAATTTTAATGCGTCAGTATCCAGTGGATGCCACGCGCCATTCGTAGATCGGTTTGGGCAAAGTGGTTGCCGGGGTTGAGCTCCAGCGTTGTTGGAATGCCGCGATCGACAAGCAACGCTTCCATGGCGCGTGTGCCTTCGAGGACGTGTCGCATCATGCGGTTGGGCGTCTTGGTTTCTTTTTTGCCGAGTGACAGGTAGACGGCGCCGGGCGCGTTCGGCATCCTGTGCTCGTGCGCATAGTCGATAAAGCCAGGAAACCAAAGGGACCCTGATGCGCTTGCGGCGCGGTCAAAGGCATCGGTTTGCCAGAGGGCCCAAAGCGAAAAGAGACCCGCCAGCGAATAGCCGGCAATGCCACGCCAGGCAGGTGGCTGTGGGAGTGATAATTCGACCTTTGGGATTATCCGGTTCAGCAGTTCATCGAGAAATCCGGACGCCTGACCGCCAAAGGGTTCGGCATCGCGTACAGTTCCGTCGCATTCCCAAGGGCTCAGCTCGCGATTCCAGTTGAGGCCGCCAATGGCGACAAGGGTAAACGGTGGGCAGTCGAGCTCTCGGCAGCACTTATATACCTCGATGCCGTCACCCATGACCACGGGAAGGTAGATGATCGGTGCGCTTTCGGCATGCATTGAATGAACGGTTATCTGCTTTTGGCACGCTTCCATGACGGGCTTCTCTCGGCGTTGTGATATCGACAGCCCCAATTGTCGCACGCCGACGCATACGCGCTACCGAAAAGAAAAGCGCGGAGCCGCTCGATGCGACTCCGCGCTTTGGTGTTCTGCTTTGGCAGCTTTGCCGCTACGCTACAAAGAAGTAGACGAGGAAGGCGAGGGCTGCGATCCACATGAGCGGCTTGATCTTGGAGGCCTCGCCCTTAAAGAGCGCGACGATCACGTAGGCGATAAAGCCCAGGCCAATGCCGGCAGAGATGGAGTAGGTGAAGGGCACGCCGGCGACAATCATGAACGCCGGGAAACCCTGCGACACGTCGGACCAGTCGATCTCGGAGGCCTCGCTCATCATGAGGTAGCCGACGTAGACCAGGGCACCGCAGGTGGCGGCGCTGGAAACGATGGTGACGATGGGGGAGAAGAACGCGGCGAGAATGAACAGCACGCCGGTGGTGACGGAGGTGAGGCCCGTGCGGCCACCGTCGGCAGCGCCAGAGGTGGACTCGACGAAGGTGGTGATGGAGGAGACGCCCATGAAACCGCCCACAGCAGCGGCGGCGGAGTCGACGATCAGGATCTCCTTGATATTCTCGACGTTGCCGTCGTCGGTGAGGAACTCGCCCTGCTTGGCCACGGCCATCGCGGTGCCCATGGTGTCGAAGAAGTCACTCATGAGCAGCGAGAACGAGATGACGAGGAGCGCGGGGTCGGTAAGGACCTTGACGATGGCGGGCACGCCGCCGGCGTCGGCGATGGGGCCACCGATGCTCGAGAAGTCGAGCGGGGCGATGATACCGGTCGGAGCCTGGGTTACACCTAGGGGGATACCGGCGATGACGGCGACGACGATGCCGATGAGCAGCGAGCCGGGGACGTTGCGGCAGGCGAGGGCGACTGTCACCAGGATGGAGATGATGCCGACGATGAAAGTGGGGGAGGTGATGTCGCCCAGACCGACGAGTGTACCGGCGCCAGCGGTGATAATGCCGGCATCGCACAGGCCAATCATGGCGATGAACAGGCCCAGACCCACCGAGATGGCGTGACGCAGGACAACCGGGATGGCGTCCATGATGGCCTCGCGCAGGCCACAAAGCACGAGCAGCAAGATGACGATACCCTCGAGGAAGATGACGCTCATGGCCACGTGCCAGTCACCGCCGCAGACGGTGGTGGTGATTCCGGCGATCATCGCGTTGACGCCTAAGCCCGACGCGCAGGCGAGCGGGCGGTTGGCGAAGATGCCCATGCAGATGGTCATGATGCCGGCGCCCAGGCAGGTGGCGCAGGCGAGCGCTCCCGCATCGATGCCAGCGTCCGAGAGCACCGCGGGGTTGACGGCGATGATGTAGGCCATCGCCAGGAATGTTGTCAGTCCAGCGCGGAGTTCGGTCCCGATTGTGGACTTGCGCTCACTGACGTGAAAAAGTTCGTCCATGCATACCCTTTCCTTGTTCGGCCCCGAGTTTAGGCCGATTGACACGAACTCAACTACTATAGCCCCTTTACGACGCTGTTGTTCCTCGCATGTTGATGTTCGGCGCTTTGTAGCAGACGGACGGTATTTTTCGCATGAAAATGTGTAGGTACCGTATACTTAAGCGGTTACAACGAACTCTTTGGAGGAACGTATGATTAAAGAGCTCTGCCGCGACGAGGCTATCCTGTCCCAGCGTTGCGAGGTCGCGACTGTCGAGGACGAGTCGGTCGCACAGGACCTGATCGATACCATCAAGTCGCTCGAGGACGCCGGTTGCCTTGCCGCCAACCAGATTGGCGTCACCAAGAAGGTCTGCGTCTATTTGGACGACGCCGGCGAGCCCCACGTGCTCTACAACCCCCGTCTGGTGTTTGGCCTGGGCGCCAGCAAGATGGAGGAGAGCTGCCTGACGCACAACGAGATCACCAAGTCCACGCGCTATATCAAGTGCAAGATTGCCTTTGACCAGATCGTCGACGGCAAGATGAAGGAGTGCCGCCGCGACTACGCGGGCTTTGAGGCACAGATGATCCAGCATATGATCGATCACTGTCTAGGAAAGTTGGTCTAAGGGGACCAAAGCACCGCACCTTGCCGCTCAATCGTCGCTCGCGTACCTTAAGTACGCTTCGCTCCTCTCTCGTGGCAATCTGCGGCACTTTGACCTCTTAGACGACCTGCGGGGTTAACTTGGTTGAGTTTATCCTGCTTGAATAGCCCGGGCGTGACATTGTTGTCATGTCCGGGCTTTTGTGTTTAGCGCCTTTTTGTTTGGAGACAATGAAATTAGCAAGAACGTAAAGCTAGGAGGCGTTATGTGCACGAGTATTCGATTTACCGATAATTCTGGCCACATGTATCTAGGCCGCAACCTCGACTGGAGCTTTGACTACGGCCAACAGGTTCGCGTGATGCCTCGCGGGTTCCACATTCCGTATTCGTTTATCGACGATGCGTCGGCGGCACACGCGGTAATCGGCATGTGCATCGATTACAAGAACTATCCCATGTTTTTCGACTGCGGCAACGATGCGGGTCTGGCTGTGGCGGGGCTCAACTTTCCCGGCTATGCCGAGTATGCCGAGGGTCCTGTCGACGGCAAGACCAATATCGCGGCCTATGAGTTTCCCCTGTGGGTGGCAGCGACGTTCTCAACGGTCGACGAGGTCGAGGCCGCGCTGCGCGATACGGTGATTGTCGCCAAATCTGCCGGAGAGGGGCTGGGCGTGTCGCTGCTCCATTGGATTATCGGCGACAGCCAACGTAGCATCGTGGTCGAGATGATGGCTGACGGCCTGCATGTATACGACGATCCAGTCGACACCCTTGCCAACCAGCCGACCTTCCCGTGGCACATGGAAAACCTGCGCACCTATATCACCGCCACAAGCGATTTTCCTCAGACGGCGACATGGCGTGGCGCCGAGCTCAAGCCCTATGGCGCGGGTGCCGGCATGCGTGGTATTCCGGGTGACTGCTATTCGCCGAGCCGTTTTGTAAAGGCGGCGTACCTCAATGCCAATTACCCGCAAAAAGACAGCGAGGCCGAGAACGTCATTCGCATGTTCCGCTCGCTTGAGGGGGTGGCGATGATCGAGGGCGCGTCCAAGATGGGTGACGGCAAGTTTGAGATAACTATTTACACCGGATGCTTTAGCGCGCGCACGGGCAATTATTACTACGCGATGTATGGGGATCCGTCGATTCGCTACGTGAGCCTGATGGATGCCGAGGGTGCGAGCCCCGATAAGCTCGTGGCTCCCGAGCCGCGTCGTTCGTAGCCGATAGCTTCACTGCAATGCAAAGCGCCCCTGCATCTCCCGTGAGGTGCAGGGGCGCTGTCGTCGATTTGTGACGTCGCTAGAAGTTGGCGTCGTTGAGTTGTTCGCTCTCGAGGCCGTCGAGCTGTTGCTGTTCGGGCGTATCGGCGACGCTCTCGAGCAACTCGGTGGGATCGACGTTCATGCTCTTGCCGGCCTCGTTGCCGTTGACCAAGTCGTCCGAGAAGATGTCGACCTCCATTTCCTCGGCCTCTTCGATCTGGATCTCGAGCGGCACCTGGGTGCGCACAAGTTTGACGGCCGGACGCATGCGGGCAAAGAGGGGTACGTACTCGATGATGATGGCCGAGTTCTCTAGACCGTACCAGCGCGCCGGGCTTCCGCAAGCGCGGCGGACGGCGTACTTGATGGCCATCACGCGGTGGTCATTGCGGTTGATGTCCGTTTCGGGGGCAAGCATCTTGCGCAGCATGCAAAAACGGAAGTCGCCCACGTTGCCGCGCGTCTCGTAGATGGAGTAGGTGTGGTGCTGCGGCGGCAACTCACCCGAGGCCATCAGGTCGCCAACGATCTGGCGCAGGTAGGCGTTGATGCGCTGATTGACCTTAAAGCCCAGGTCCAAGCGCACGCGGAACAGGAAGTCTGTGCCAAAGGTCTCAACGGAATACTCGTGCGTATAGGGCTCGTCGGTAACGTGTACGTTGATGAACCAATATGCCTTGGCGCGCTTGGGGTGCTTGTCCAGGATGGAATAGAGCACGTCGCGGTCGAGCGTGAGCGGGTCGGGGCTGTTGGTGAGGAACACCAGATTGTCGGCGAGCACGGGGTAGGTCTCGTCATTGCGCAGGCGGTTGAGCTGGTCGATGTACTTGGAGACGGGCAGCAGAATCGTCTGCGTGCGCTCGATGGCGGTGCCGCGACGCCACACATACATAAGGCCGAACAGCAGTGCGGCCAGGAAGATCATGACGTAGCCGCCGTCAAAGAACATGGTGAGGCACGAAGCGAAGAAGCACAGCTCAATGGCACCAAAGAGCAGGGCAAAGATGCAGGCGCCCAGCTTGTGCTTGAGGATGCCGGCGATATAGCTCGTCAGCAGCGTGGTGGTCATGAGCATGGTCACGGTGATGGCGAGGCCATAGGCGCTTTCCATGCGCTCGGAGTTCTGGAACAGCAGCACGATGAAGATGCAGCCGACCCACATGATGTTGTTGACGAGCGGAATATAGAGCTGACCCTTGGTGTCGCTGGGGTAGTGGATGCGCAGGTGCGGCATAAGGTTGAGGCGCGTTGCCTCGGATACCAGCGAGAACGAGCCGGTGATGAGCGCCTGCGAGGCGATGATGGCCGCTACGGCCGAAAGCACGATGGCAAAGGGGCGCAGGGGCTCGGGGAGCATCATATAGAACGGGTTAACGATATCCATCGCGAGCATCTGGGGGTTGGAGTTGTTGGCGAGCAGCCAAGCGCCCTGACCCAGATAGTTAAGGATGAGGGCCGCCTTAACAAACGGCCAGGATGCGTAGATGTTGGCCTTGCCCACGTGGCCCATGTCCGAGTAGAGGGCCTCGGCGCCGGTCGTCGACAGGAAGACGAAGCCGAGCACCATGATGCCCGAGTGGTTGATGGGCGAGAACAGGAACATAATGCCGCGAATGGGGTTGAGCGCGCGCAAGATGGACAGGTTGCCGAGCATGTTGAACAGGCCGGCGCCTGCCAGGAACAGGAACCACAGCGTCATGAGCGGGCCGAAGAGCTTGCCGATTGACGAGGTGCCGGCGCGCTGCATGGCAAACAGACCGCAGATAATGATGACGGTGATGATGATCACATTGGTCTGACCGTCACCCAATAGTGCGTGGCCCCACTCGATGGTACGCAGGCCCTCAATGGCTGTGGTGACCGTGACCGCGGGGGTGAGGATGCCGTCGGCGAGCAGCGCCGCGCCGCCGATCATGGCGGGGAGAATCAGCCATGGCGCCACCTTGCGCACGAGACTGAACAGGGCGAAGATGCCGCCTTCGTTGTGGTTGTCGGCCTTCATGGCGATTACCACGTACTTGACCGTGGTCACGAGCGTCATGGTCCAGATGACGAGCGAAAGCGCGCCCAGGATCATGTCCTCGCTGACGGTACCGATGCCGCCGTTGTTGGCGACGATTGATTTCATGGTGTACATGGGGCTCGTGCCGATGTCGCCATAGACGACGCCGAGCGTTACGAGCAGCATGCCAGCGGAGAGGGGGATGGCTCCGTGCCCGCCTTGACCACGCTGGTCTTGGGGGTTTGCCTCCAGTTTGTTATGTGCCACGTGGACTCCCTTAGACATCCGGTTGTCTGTCTAGGACAGATAATCTTTATGCCGTCTTTATACATACAAGAGCAGTTTGGCACATCAGGTTATTTTAGACAATAATCCCCAGCTGGGGATTATTTATGTACGTAGGTAGCATTTCAAAACAGGGGCTTTTAAGCACGTGCTGTCTGGGCTATGCCAGCCTTGGCGCTTGCGCGTTTGCCGGCGAGTTCGCAAAAAATCGCGCCGCCGATGATAAGCGCGGCACCCATCAGACGGACCGGTGTTATGGCTTCGCCCAAAAGGACGGCGGAGAACACGACCGCCGAAAGCGGCTCGAGGTAGCCGACAACGGCGACGGTCTGCACAGGCAGTTTGGCGACGGCACTAAAGTAGAGCAGGCAACCAATGCCGGTGTTGACGACGCCGAGCATGACGACGGCGCGCCAATCGATGCTTGCGGCGACGCCGGCGGACAGGAATGAGGGTGCACCCTGCGTGATGAGCGTGAGGACCAGCGCGGTCACAAAGGCGGTACTCACCTGGAGCGTGGAGTTCTCGAGGCCTTCGATGTGTGGCGCGCCCTTGCTAGCGATGACCATCAGCGCATAGCAAAATGCCGAGGCGATGCCGCAGGCGATACCTGCAATGGGCATATTGCCGCCTAGACCTTGCGCTGCAATGAGAAAAGCACCGCAAGCAACGGCGATAAAGCCGGCGATTTTGCCGCCGGTCAGCTTTTCGCCAAAGATGAGCGGGGAGAGTGCCATGACAATGATGGGGCCGCAGTAGTACAGCAGCGAGGATACGCCGACGCCGATCGTCTGGTAGGCGCGGAACAGAAAAATCCAGCTGGCGCCCAGCGCGGCTCCCGAAAGGAGGAGGGCTGCGGCTTCGCGGGGGCGAGATGGCGCCTGCAGTTTATGGCGTTGGGTGATGGCAAGGATAGTGACAAGCGAGAGGGCGCCCAAAAACGTGCGCAGTAGCACGATATCGGAGCTCGGCAGTGCGATGGCAGCGGCGATGATGCCGTTGGAGCCAAACAATAGCAATGCTGCTAAGTACGTAAACAGTCCGTTGTCCATGCGCTTCCGTCCCCTCTATATCCGAGCATCTTCACTATGGGTGAACTGGCTTTAGAAGAAAAGCGAATATAATGCATGGCTAACATGACAAAAACTCATGCAAAGATGGAGGGGTGCCGTGGAAACGAATATTCAAAAGATGCAGGTGCTGCTCGAGACCGTGCGCGCCGGCAGTTTTACGCGCGCCGCCGAGCGGCTGAGCTATTCGCAGTCGGGCGTGAGCCGTATGGTGGCCGATCTTGAGGCCGATTGGGGCTTTAAGGTGCTCGACCGCAGTCGCGAGGGCGTAGTGCTTTCTGCTGACGGGCGGCAAGTTATGCCGGCGGTCGAGGCGTTATGCGAGGAATTTGTTCGTTTGCAGCGACGGGTGGATGAGATGCGTGGGCTGATGCGCGGCAAAATCTGCATCGGTACGTTTTCGAGTGTGGCGACCCACGTGCTGCCGCCGGTGATTGCGCGCTTTCGCGCCGATCACCCGGACGTCGATTATGAGTTGCTGATGGGTGATTACTCAGAGATTGAACAATGGGTGGCGGAAGGGCGCTGCGATCTGGGCTTTATCCCGCGTGAGCCCCGAGAAAACGGCATGACATCGCGGTCTTTGGTGCGCGACGAGTTGATGGCAGTAGTGCCGGCAGACTCTTTGCTTGCCACGGCGGAGGTCGTCTCTCTTGCCGATTTAGCCAACGAGCAGTTTATTCTGCTAGAACGCGGCACCGATGATGAGATTACGCCGCTGTTCCGTCGGGCGGGACTGACGGTGTGCTCCAAGCTGTCGACCTGGGATGACTATGCGATTATGGCCATGGTCGAGGACGGCCTGGGCGTGAGCATTCTTCCCGCGCTCATCTTGCGCCGCTGTCAGTTCGATGTTGCCGTGCGTTCGCTCGAGGGACATCCCCATCGGCAGATCAATGCGATATATCGCACGGCTGACGTTTCGCTTGCCGCCGCTCGATTCCTTGAATACCTCTAAACGCGTACACGCCATTGTCCGCTTTGGGCAAATCTCGGAGTCCGGTACATTTTCTTATGAAATTGAACTTTCGAATGAGGTGCCGCGCTATACTGCTTGCTAAATTGAACCATGGTTCAATTCGTGTTCTATAAATTGAACTTTGCCAGCAAGGAGGTTCTAGTGGCCCAAGAGACGTTTAGCGATCGCCTGCGACAGGCTATGTCCGATCGCGACGTTCGCCAGTCGGACGTGATCCGCGCATCGGAGATGCTCGGCAAAAAACTCGGCAAGAGTCAGATGAGCCAATATGTGAGCGGCAAGACGATCCCGCGGCGCGATGTGGCTGAGCTGCTCGCCCGTATTTTGGAGGTCGATGTTACCTGGCTGCTTGCCGGCGACGCCGATCAAGGCGAGGCATCATCACCCCGCAACGATTCCAAGCCCGAACCCCATCCCTCAGCTCAAATTGCAAGGAGCACCACCATGCGTACTTTTTCTAAATCCACCAAACTCGACAACGTCCTGTATGACGTGCGCGGTCCCGTCGTCGACGAGGCCGCCCGTATGGAGGACGAGGGCGAGCGCATCCTCAAGCTCAATATCGGCAACCCGGCGCCCTTCGGTTTCCGCACACCCGATGAGGTCATCAAGGACATGCGCCAGCAGCTGCCCGACTGCGAAGGCTATTCCAACTCGCGTGGCCTGTTCTCCGCGCGCAAGGCAATCATGCAGTATTCGCAGATCAAGGGCCTGCCCAACGTTCAGATGGAGCATATCTACACGGGCAACGGCGTGTCCGAGCTCATTCAGCTTTCGATGAACGCGCTGCTCGACAACGGCGACGAGATTCTGATCCCCAGCCCCGACTATCCGCTCTGGACGGCGTGCGCAACCCTTGCCGGCGGTCATCCCGTACATTATCTGTGTGATGAGCAGGCGGATTGGTATCCCGACTTGGAGGATATGGAGTCCAAGATTACGAGTGCGACCAAAGCCCTCGTCATCATCAACCCCAACAACCCCACGGGTTCTGTCTATCCGCGCGAGGTGCTCGAGGGCATCGTCGAGATTGCGCGCAGGCATCAGCTGATGATCTTTGCCGATGAGATCTACGACCGCCTGTGCATGGACGGCTACGAGCACGTCTCGATTGCCTCGCTCGCCCCCGACCTGCCCTGCGTTACCTTTAGCGGTCTGTCCAAGTCTCACATGATTGCGGGCTATCGTATTGGCTGGATGGTGCTTTCGGGCAACCAGCGCTGCATGAGCGACTTCATCATGGGCATTAACATGCTCTCCAACATGCGCCTGTGCTCCAACGTGCCGGCTCAGTCGATCGTTCAGACGGCACTCGGTGGTCATCAGTCCGTTAACGACTACATCCGTCCCGGCGGCCGTGTCTACGAGCAGCGCAACTTTGTGTATGAGGCGCTCAACAAGATTGACGGCATCTCGGTGGTTAAGCCGCGTGCGGCGTTCTACATCTTCCCCAAGATGGATGTGAAGAAGTTCAACATCACCGATGACGAGCAGTTCGCCCTTGACCTGCTGCACGAGAAGAAGATTCTGATCACGCGCGGCGGCGGCTTCAACTGGGCTGAGCCCGACCACTTCCGCATCGTGTACCTGCCGCGCATGGAAGTACTCAAAGAGTCCCTCGAAGACCTCGCCGACTTCTTTGACCATTACCGCCAGGCGTAACGGCAAAGGTAGCCTGTAATGAAACGGTCGGCCCGCAACGGATGCGGGCCGACCGTTTTCTGTCTAAGCCCGTGCTGTTAGCGCTTGTCTCGTTGAGCGGGCGAGGTTCGCGTGTGAGCGGTAAGTTCTATTCCAAAATGGAATACAGTGGGCTTAAGCTGGAATTGATGTCCGGGTACCTGCTTTTCTAGAATGTTTTCAACAAGATGAAAGGCGGTTCCAACCAATGATTATCGATGCAAATTCCTACTGGTTCGACGAGCGCATCTTTCATGACGAGACGCTCTGCGAACAGTTTTTGGCCGAGGTACCCCGCGCTTACGACACCGAGGGCTACCTGACCGTAAGCCCCACGGGCAAGCGACAGATTGTGATCGAAAAGCCCGCTGGCTTTCCGGGCCTCAACTATATCGAGGGAGACTACACCCTTGAGAAGCGTCTGGCAGACATGGACGAGGCGGGGGTCGATAAAGCGATTCTCAAACTCCCCGGCTGCCATGAGTGGATGTCACTCGAGATGTGCCGGCGCTTCAACGACGGTATGGCCGCTGACGCAAAAGCGTCGAACGGTCGCTTGATGCCGCTTGTCGCCGTGCCTCCCTTTGGCACCGAGGCGAACCTCGAGGAGCTCGATCGCAGGCTCGACGAGGGTTTCGCGGGCGTGCAACTCTGCGCCCACTACGGCAGGCGCTATCTTGACGATCCGATCTTTTCGAGCTTTTTTGAGCGCCTGAACGAACGTAGCGTCACCGTTTACGTGCACCATGTGCCCGTGCCGGTCGAGAACACGTCGTTGCTCGCATACGACAACCTGCGTCGCTCCTACGGCCGTTGCGTCGACCAGACCACGGCAATCGGTCGTGAAATCTTCAGCGACTTCTTCGAGCGTTATCCCAACGTCAAGATGGTCCACTCCATGCTCGGTGGCGCTTATTTTGCGTTTAAGGAGATGCTGCTGCCGCACGGTCCCAAGCGTCCAGATGCCTCGGGTCGCTTCCAGACCGATACCGAGACGGTCTCCAAGCGTCTTGAGAACAACGTTTATTTCGACATGTCCCATGCTCAGCCCTGGGGCGAGACGCTTCTTGCCTGTGCGGTTGAAGTCCTTGGTGCAGACCATATTGTCTTTGGTACGAGTTATCCCGTTAAACGCGAGTGGCTCACCGAGGGTGTCGCCTGCGTTCGCGCTGCAAATCTGAGCGATACAGACAGCGACCTTGTGCTTGGCGGTACGGCGCAGCAACTGTACGGTGTCGAGTGAGCGGCAATCAGAGGGGAGTATCTGCCATGGACGAAGGAGAGATGAGGGCTGGGGCCGCTCGTGTGGCCATCGATCTTGGGGACGTGTTGCCGTTCGACGGTTTCGACGAACTCCGTCATGAGGTCTTCGCCCGTGCCCTTATCATCGAGGGGACGGGGCGACGCGCCTGCGTCCTTTCGCTTGAGGTCACCTCGATCGCTCCGGCTCTACTCGCCGATCTGCGTGAGGTTGTTGAGGATGCCGCCAATTGCAGCGGTGCTTATTCTTGGGTGGTTCCTACCCACACGTTTTCCATGCCTCACGTCCGCACTCCCGGGCATCTTGTCGACGATGCTGCCCGCAACCGCAACGAGCGCTATCGCGCAGCGCTCGTCGCTGCCGCCCGCACGGCTGTCGAGCGCGCTGTTGCGGGCATTCGCTCTGCCACGCTCGCCACTGTGGAGGGCGAATGCCCCGTGAACGTTAATCGCGACATTGAGACGCCTGCCGGCTGGTGGTTGGGCTCGAATCCCAGGGGGTTTGCCGACCACACGATGCCCGTACTCGCCATAAGGGATGCCGGGGGCGAGTATGTTGCCGTGCTCGCGACGGCGGACGTTCAGTCCTCCGTGCTCGACGGGTCCCGCGACTCCGAGGGGAGGCACATGGCGAGCGGAGACCTCTTTGGTTTTGCCGCCATGTCACTCGAGCGCGAGCTGGGCGGCGTTGTCCTGTTGCTGCCAGGCGCCGCGGGCGACCAAGGTCCGGCGGAGCGCGCCATGAACGTCATGTTCGATGCGGCCGGCGTTAAGCAGACGGTCGATGCCCATGAAGACGGATACCGCATGCTGCACCAGCAGGGGCAGGCCTTGGGCGATGCTTTGATCGAGGCCGCTCGCATGGCGCGTGAGGATGACGCCACCGGCATCGATGCCCGCACGGTCGACGTTTTTCTGCCCGCTCAGACACGCGCCGATTTTCACTCTTTGGCTCCGCACCGAACGTATGAATTTCATGCCGCTGGCGAGCAGCGCACGAGGGTCTATCTGCTCCGGCTGGGAAACGTCGAGCTTGTCGGCGTACAACCTGAGGTCTCGAGTGCATTCGGCGCCACTGTGCGCGCCGCTCGGTCCGGCTCTGTGTTCTTTGCCACGCTCGTCAACGGCGGACAGAAGTACCTACCGGCTCCCGACGCGTACGAAAAGATCACCTATGAGGCCATGAACTCCGGTTTTGCCGCCGGATCCCATGAGCGCCTCGTCGAAATCATCATTGCCGCCTTGAATGCGGCGTGACACAGAAGGAGAACGTGCATGAACATTGGACACGCGCGCCGCAAAATCACCCCACAGGGCGGCATCTACCTGATTGGCTACCGCAATCTTCCCAACCGTCTGGAGCCTGCGACAGGCGTCCATGACGACGTCTTCGCCAACGCCATCCTCTTCCAGCAAGGCGAACGTGAAGTGTTTCTCTTTAATGCCGATGTCCTCGAGTTCGAGGAAAGCATGGCCGAGGAGGTTAAGACGATGCTCGCCGAGCGCTACGGAATCGACCGTGACTGCGTTCTGCTCTCCGCGACGCACGACCACACTTCGATCGTCGCCTACCATCGCAGCTGGTGGACGGGAAAATTCAACGAGGACTACTATCGCTGGTTCCTCGATACCATCTGTCAATGCTTCGAAGAGTGCCGCGCCAACGCGCGACCTGCGACCTGTCGCATGGGCAAAAAAGTCATCACCGGTTTCTACGACAACCGCATCATTCCCGGAGAGCTTGCCGACAATGAGGTTATCGTGGTGTCGTTCTTCGATACCGAAGGCAAGCCATTTGCGGGCTTTGTGAACTGGGCGGTGCATTCCGCTTGCGTCGGACCCGACTGCACGGAGCTCACGAGCGAACTCGCCGGTCTTACCGGCAAAAAGCTCGCTCAGAGTCTTGGTTACTATCCGGCCATGGTCGTCGGTGCTGCTGGCGACTGTAGCGACCGCAATTTTCGTCAGGGACGCGGCATTCCCGAGGTCGAGCGCGTTTCGACCGGTCTTGCCGAGGCGATTTCCCAGATCAAGCTCGATCGCGAGGTTGTTCTCGACCGCATCGAGCCTCAGACGTTCTATCACACCGTTGCCCATGACGACTTTTCGCTCACGCTTAAGTGTGTCGTCATCAGTTTGGGCGGCCTGCATCTCTTTGTGTTCCCGAGTGAGCTCGGCAGCGACTTGGGTATTCGCATGAAGCGCGAATGCCCGGTCGAGGGAATAGTTTGCGGTTACACCAACGGCTATTTTGAGTATTTCCTTCCGGCACGCGAGTACGGCCTCTCCTTTGAGACCGAGCGTACTCAGATTCCCCAGGGCGAACCGGAACGTCTGTGTGACAAGTTCTGCCAGACGACGAGACTTCTCGGCGCAGCAGATTCGCGTCTGTAGACCTGATTGCGTGGCATGGGCCAATGAGGCTCGCTGCCATGTGATCGGCATCTTCCATCTTCTCTGCCGTTTCCCATCCCGGGCGTACGTGCGTCCGCGGATTTCAAAGGGGGAAGCGGGTTCCTTGCCCTCCCACGTCGACTACGGAGGCATGAAATCGATGCTATACCCCGCTCAGAAAAAGGAGAATTCCATGAAATACCAGAAGCTTTGCGATGAAATCATCACAAAGGTCGGTGGTCGAGACAATGTGTTAGACGTGAGCCACTGCATTACGCGTCTCCGCTTCCACCTCAAGGATGAATCGCTCGCCCAGACCAATGAGCTTAAGGCGACGAAGGGCGTCGTTGACGTCATCCAGGCCGGCGGACAGTATCAGGTCGTGATTGGTGCCACTGTCGAGGCCGTCTACAACGACCTTGTTCAGATTGGCGGGTTCGACTCCAAACCCGCACTCGATATCGATGAAGGCGACGACGTCAAAAAGGGCGATCCATTCTCGCGTCTGCTGGCCATCATCTCCGAGATCCTGCAACCGGTTCTTGGCGTGCTTATGGCCGGTGGCTTTATCAAGTCGATGCTCGCGCTCTGCACGGTTGCCGGTTGGCTTGCCAAGGACAGCAATACGTATGTGACGCTCTCGGCAATCGGAGATTCGGTCTTCTATTACTTTCCGCTAATCATTGGCTGGACGTCGGCCAAGAAGTTCGGACTTAAGCCCGTTATGGGAATGGCGCTCGGTGGTATCCTCGTCTACCCGACGCTCGTTGCCCTTATGGGCGGAGATCCGCTCTACACGCTCGGCGCCGGCACGGTCTTCGAGTCCAATGTCTACGGTGATATTTTTGGCATCCCGCTGATCATGCAGAATTACTCATCGACGATTCTGCCTGCGATCTTTATCGTCTGGATTGCCTCCAAGGTGCACAAGGCCCTTTCTAACGCGCTGCCCGCGCTTGTGAGCTCGTTCTTCTCCAACATCCTGACGCTCCTCATTTGCGGCATCCTTGGCCTGCTTGTGGTCGGTCCGGTCATGACGGTCCTCTCCAACATCGTTGCCCAGATCATCTTGATGCTCATCAACTTCCAGCCCGCCATCGCCGGCTTCGTCATCGGCACGTTCTGGAGCCTGCTCGTCATGTTCGGCCTGCACTGGGGTATCATCCCGCTGTGGTTCCTCGATGTCGCAACCTACGGCTATGACCTCATTAACCCGCTCGTGTATGCAGGCGGTTGTGCCATCGCCGGTGCTGCGCTTGGCATGGTCATCCGAACCAAGGACTCCGAGGAAAATGCTGCCGTCAACATTCCCGCCCTTGTCTCTTCGATTTTCGGTGTCAACGAGCCTGCGCTTTACGCCATCTTGCTGCCGCGTAAGCGTCTTATGTGGGCAACCTTTATTTCCGCTGGTGTAGGCGGCGCCATTGCCGGTCTCTTGGGTGCCAAACTCTATGCCTTTGGTGCCTCCGGCCCGCTCGGTTTCCCGAGCTTTATTAACCCTGCCGGCATCGACACGGGCTTTATCGGCCTTGTCATCTCCGGTGTGGTCGCTTTCGTTCTGGCTCTTGTCGCCGCTATGGTGATCGGTACCAGGAAGGACAAGGGCGGTAAGGCACTCAACATCTCGGTGGACTAGTCTTTTTGCGCACTTTGATTAAATATGCCTCGGACGGCGACGTGCCGCCCGAGGCATATTTGTGTTTTGTGCCGTTGTCAGCGTGTTTGCGGACACTAGTCTGCGGTTGTGGAGCAGCAGGGATTATGACGGTCGTGCCGCGGTGGAAGACGTACGGTCGCCCTGCAGGAGCTGACGGTAGGGGAGGAAGCCGATGAACGAGACGACCGCCTGCGAGTGCGCGGCGTTTCGCTTGAGGTAGAGCCTGACCTCGGAGGTCGTCGCGGGCTCGAGCGGCACCAGGGCTACCTTTCCGCTGGCGAGCGATTCCGCTGGCTTGCGCATGAGGAATGAGACGCCGGCGCCGCGTGCGACAAGAGAGATGATGTTCTCGGCTCGTTTGCCGGTGAACGTAACACGTGGGCCAAATCCAGCTTCGCGACAAAGGGAAAGGACGAGCTCGCTTACGAACGAGCCTTGGGGAAGCATGAGGAAATTCTCGTCGATAAGGTCGTCTATCTCGACAGTGTCACATTCGGCGAGTGGATGGTCGAGCGGAAGGACGGCCACGAGCCGGTCGGTCGTAAAGGGAATCTTTTTGAACTCCGGCTCGATGGCGCCGCTGTCACGGATGAAGGCCAGGTCAATGTCCTCGTGCAGGAGCATGCGCTTGAGTGTGTCGCCCTCGCCTTCGATGAGCTCGACAGAATATGAGGGGTTCGCCTGCTGAAAATCGATGACGGCGTCCGTGATCCCATAAGGGGCCATAATGGGGATAGAACCTACGGTGAGGTGCTCGAGCGGCTCACCTGCGCCTATTTGAATGGCGGCAAGATAGCGGTGCTGAAGCGTCGCAATTTTTTGCGCATAGGGGAGGAGCGCTTCACCTTGCGCGGTGAGTGTTACGTGGCGCTGGCTTCGATCGATGAGCTTGCAGCCGAGTTCGTGCTCCATTGCCATGATGTGCTTGGAGAGGGTTGATTGCGACATGAAAAGCAGTTCCGCCGCATCAAGAAACGTGCGTGACTGCGCTAAGATGGCGAATTCGCCAAAGCGGCTGATATCCATAGGGAGGCCTCCGGTACCCTCATTTTGGCAGGTGGCCTAAACCACGACGCCGTTGCAGTGGTCGATTTCGTGCTGGATGATCTCGGCGGTGTAGCCCGAGAAGTTTTTGATGCGGTGAACGAAGTTCTCGTCCAAATACTCCACCTTAATGCGGCGATAGCGGGTACAGGGACGCTCGCCGATCAGCGAGAGGCATCCTTCGCTCGTCTGATAGGCATTGACCTGCTCAAGAATCTGAGGGTTGTACATCAGGAGTGTCCTGTTGCCGTCCTTTACGCAGATGATGCGTTTGCGCACGCCGATCATGTTGGCGGCGAGGCCCACGCACTCGCGCTCATGCTCGTGGAGTGTATCCAGGAGATCCTGCCCGGTTGCGGCATCGTCGGGTCCCGCGTCTTCGGAAGGCAGACGCAAAAAGAACTCGGATTTCATGATGGGCTTAATCATGGCGGGCTCCTCATGTCTTATGCTTTCGTGGACTTTTAATAATAGCGCGGAAGGAAAGCTGTGCGTCCGCGTTACAATCTTTCGATGTTGGACCATGTTGCCAGATTCGTCGTGTACGGCGTCTGGCGTAAGTCTAGGGCTCATTTTTCGCCCTGGACTGTTCCTCTGGGGCGATGCGACTGTCGTTCCAAGAGGAAGGAAATGCATGGGGAGCAAATCTCAGCAACAAGTTCAAGTAACGCCATCGGCCACTGCGGCGATTCTCGTCGTTATGTATATTGCAGCCTTTGTTGCCGCGTTTAACGAGAACATCATTAACGTGGCGCTGCACGACATTATGGCAGCCTTTTCGGTGAGTGCCACCACGGCACAGTGGCTCGTCTCGGGCTACATGATTGTGACGTCGATCTTTACGGCCATCATGGCCTTCCTGTCCGGCCGTTTCTCGACGCGCAAGCTGCTGTTTTTCGCATGCGGATGTATGGTCGCCGGCGAAGTCCTGTGTCTGATCGCTCCGTCGTTTAGCGTTTTGCTGCCAAGTCGTATTTTGCAGGCTGCGGGATCGGGCATCTTGTTTCCGCTCATGATGAACGTGGTGCTGTCTTGCGCCCCGCGCGAGAAGCTTGGTCTGTATCTGAGCCTGGGTGGTGCCTGCATTACGCTAGGACCGGCGTTTGGACCCGTGATTAGCGGTCTTATGTGCACGTTGTTCGGCTGGAGGGCGGTGTTCGTAGTGCCGCTGGTGGGCGGCATTGTGGTCGCTGCGGCGGGCGTTAAGCTTGTTCAGAATGTCGGAGAGCGCTCGAACACCACGCTTGATATTCTGTCGGTTGTTTTGCTCGCCGCCGGCATTACGGCATTTGTGTATTCCGTAGGCGAGTTCTCGACCAATCTGATTGCCGGCATCGTGACGCTTATCGCCGCCATTGTGCTGCTCGGCCTGTTTGCGGCCCGTCAGCTCAAACTCGAGCATCCGGTGCTTAACGTGCGTCCCATGGCGAGCGTTCGTTTTTGGCCTGCGTGCCTGCTTGTGGTGGTGTCGATGATGACAACGTTCTCGATGAGTGTTTTGTTGCCGCTCTATTTTGAGGGCGCATACGGCATGACCGCACTTGTTGCGGGCCTGCTCATTTTGCCGGCAATTGCCTGCAACGCCGTGACCTCGATTGTGGGCGGACGCGTGATGGACGCCCGTGGCGCATGGCCGCTGCTGCCGGTCGGCTTTGCCCTGATTGCCGTGGGGCAGACTGCAATCTCGATGACGGCGGCAAGCATGAACATCGGCGTCGTTGTGGCGCTGACCGTTGTGGTGTATGCCGGAGTCGGTTTGGTGCTGAGCCCCTCGCAAACGGCCGGATTGGAGACGCTGCCTGCCGCTGAACATCCTCACGGAACGGCATTGCTTAACACGTGGAACATGATTGCCGCATCGTTTGGCCCGTCCCTGTTTATCGGCCTGCTCTCGAGTTCTGCAGCGACTGCCGGCGCGGCTGGCGCTGCGACCGACGTTGCCCAGGCGATTGGATTTGCAACTGCCGTGCGTGTGGCGGCTGTAGTTGCCGTGGTCGGGTTCGTGGCGTCGCTGGTGTACGCTCGTCGCGAGTCGCACATGTCGCATTAATGTGTGCACATAGATTCTGCAGCTAGATTGGATGGTGACACCATAAACTAATGGACGTTTTGCCGAGAGGCATGAATGTTTAAAGCGCAAAGAGTGCGCGACGGGCCCCGCGAATGGGGCGATGATGCCCGAGAGGGCCAAGAAGGAGTCTCATGTCCGAGAACGAAGAGATCATGAACGAGACCGAGAACGAGACCATGGCTGCCGAGGTCGAGGCAGTCGAGACCGTGGAGACCGAAGCTGCCGAGGTTGAGGCTGCTGACGAGGTTTCCGCCGAGGAGGAGGCCGAGGTTGTCGAGGCCGCCGTTGATTACGATGACGAAGAGCTGATGGACAAGATGCAGAAGGCCGCCCGCCTGCTGCGTAGCCGTCGCTTTGCTATTTCCAAGGAGGAGGAGGCCAAGGCCGAGCGCATGGCGAACATCGAGCGCGCCATCAAGCTTCTTGACCTCAAGCCCAAGATGGAGCAGAAGGAAATGTCCGACCTGCTGGGCATGCGCCTTCGTGAGCTCGATGGCCTGATGGCCGAGGCCGAGGCCGCCGATCTGGTCGGCCGCATCGACGACGCCGAGGGCGATATGCGCAAGATTGTTGTCTTCGCCGCCGAGGATGCCGCTGAGGGCCTGGTCGAGCTTGCCAACAAGAAGGAGAAGCTCCTGCCCGAGCTTTCTTACGAGGAGGCCACCGAGCTGATGGCCGCCCTCGATAAGGTTATCGCTCCGCTCGTCGCCATGGGCCTGGACGAGGACCGCGGTCCTCGCGGCGGCCGTGACGACCGTGGTGGCCGTGGCGGCGACCGTGGCGGTCGCGGCGGCTTTGGCGATCGCGGTGGCCGTGGTGGCGACCGCGGCGGTCGCGGTGGCGATCGCGGCGGCCGTGGCGGTTTTGGCGACCGTGGCGGCGACCGTGGCGGTCGCGGCGGCTTTGGCGGTAACCGTGGTGGCTATGGCGATCGCGGTGGCAACCGTGGCGGCTTTGGCGGCAACCGTGGTAACGACCGTGGCGGTCGCGGTGGCGACCGTGGCGGCCGCAACGGTGGCGGCTTCCGCGGTAACCGTTTTTAGTTACGGCGTTTTACCAAACGCCGTAACGGGCCGACGCTGCGCGGGCCGCATTTGGACAATCTGACGTTCAACTTCAAGGGCGCGACCAGAAGGTCAGCGCCCTTTCGTTTCACGTCACCTTGCCTCAAATGCGACCCGCTCGCTGTCCGTCCTCTGCCTGCGGCGTTGTCTTGCTCCGGATGCGGCAGTTAGGGACGTTCCTTTTCTGCCGGCAGCTTGGGACACTCCTTGTAGTCATTGGGGACGTTCTTAAACGACTACATAGAACAAGAGTGGATGATCTCCCGGTTTGAGCCTGCATTCAAGCTTAAAGTGGGAGATCATCCACTCTCGTTTCGTTTGTTGATTTCGATGCCTACATTTGTAGGAACAGTTCGTGGAGGCGGGTGTCTTCGTCGAGTTCGGGGTGGAAGGTTACGCCGAGCTGGTTGCCCTGACGGGCGGCGACGATACGGCCGTCGACTTTCGCTAAAGCCTTGGCGTCGCCGTGGACCTCGACGATGCGGGGCGCGCGGATAAACGTCAGCGGCACCTCACCGTCGATACCGCCTACCTGCCCCTTGGTGCGAAAGCTGCCGAGCTGCCTGCCGTAGGCATTGCGCTCGACAAGTACATCCATGGTTGCCAAACGCGGCGTGCCCTTATCGTCATGGGCGGCAAGGTCGTGAGCCAGCAGAATTAGGCCGGCGCAGGTGCCCAGGACGGGCATACCTTCAGCGATACGGGCACGAAGCTCCTCGAGCATGTCCAACTCATCAAGCAGCTTCCCTTGAACGGTAGACTCGCCGCCGGGAAGTACCAGACGGTCAAAGTCCTGCTTCAAATCAGCCGCCTGCCTCAGCTCAATACAACGTGCGCCCAGCTCGGATAGCCTTGCCTCGTGCTCGGCAAAAGCGCCTTGGACCGCCAGCACGGCGACCGTCTGGTCTGCATAATCGCTCATGTGCGATCCTTTCTGCTGGACTAGCGCCCGCGCTCTTCCATGATAATCTCGATCTCGTCGGCGTTGATGCCCACCATGGCCTCGCCCAGGTCCTCCGAAAGCTCGGCAATGAGCTTGGCATCGGTGAAGTTTGCCACGGCCTTGACGATGGCGGCTGCGCGCTTGGCGGGGTCGCCGCTCTTAAAGATGCCCGAGCCGACAAACACGCCTTCGGCTCCCAGCTGCATCATCAGCGCGGCGTCGGCGGGGGTCGCTACGCCGCCGGCGGCAAAGTTCACGACGGGAAGCCTACCCGTGGCATGGACCTCGCGCACCAGCTCGACCGGAACCTGCAGTTGCTTGGCTGCCTCAAAGAGCTCGTCGTCGCGCAGGGCAACAACGTCACGGATCTGCTTTTGGATCTTGCGCATGTGACGCACGGCCTGAACGACGTCGCCCGTACCCGGCTCACCCTTGGTGCGAATCATCGTGGCGCCTTCGGCAACACGGCGCAGCGCCTCGCCCAGATCACGGGCGCCGCAGACAAACGGCACGTCAAACTGGGTCTTGTCGATGTGATAGACGTCATCGGCAGGGGAGAGAACCTCGGACTCGTCGATGTAGTCGATCTCGATGGCCTGCAGGACCTGCGCCTCGACGATGTGACCGATGCGGCACTTGGCCATAACAGGGATGGAGACGGCCTCTTGGATGCCCTTGATCATCTTGGGGTCGCTCATGCGCGAGACGCCGCCTGCGGCGCGGATGTCGGCCGGAATGCGCTCGAGTGCCATGACGGCGCAGGCGCCTGCCTCCTCGGCGATGCGTGCCTGCTCGGGCGTGGTAACGTCCATGATGACGCCGCCCTTGAGCATCTGCGCGAGCTCGCGATTGAGTTTGACGCGGTCGGCCTTGCTGTTCTGTTCTGCCATGGTTGCTCCCTTGGTTGGCATGTGCATTGCTTGACGGAACATCCTATCGGGGAGCTGGGTATGACAAAATACTCAGTTTTCGAGATAATTACAAGGTCAGACTAATACCAGATTGAATGACTTAATAAGGTCAGGTGATAGGCTCATGCTTGACTACAATTTGGAAAAACGCGGCGAAGCATCGCTCTATGAGTATGTTTACCAGCAAATTCGAGATGATATCGTAGCTGGACGCATTGTGGCGGGGGAGCATTTGCCGTCTAAGCGCGCCTTTGCCAGTCATCTGGGAATCAGTGTTATTACCATCGAGAATGCATATAGCCAGTTACTCGCTGAGGGCTATATTTGCTCAATACCACGTCGTGGCTACTACGCTTGCGAGCTTCCGGATGCACCGGTTTTGGCTTCGGCTGCGGAGGGCATCGACCGAGATGCCGTCTCTGTGGGCCCCAGCGTGCATGATGTCAACGGACAGGTCGAGCGATTCGATGCGCTTTCTCCTTCTGCTTTGGAGGCGGCGCGGCTTTGGCAAAGCGCGCTACGGGCGACGCTGGCATCCGAAGACGAGCGCGAAATCTTTTCGCCCGCACCGGCGCAGGGCACTGCTCGGCTGCGACGCGCAATTGCTCACCATCTGCACGGGACAAGGGGTATGAATGTCGACCCCAACAACATCGTTATCGGTGCGGGCGCCCAGCTGCTCGATACCATGTTGGTTCAGTTGCTTGGCGCGGACAAGGTGTATGCGGTTGAGGATCCGGGCTATTTGCGTCTGACGCGTATCTATCAGGCTATGGGCTGCAAAGTTCGACATATCCCGTTGGATGATGAGGGCGTGGACTTGAGCACTCTGCAGAAAAGCGGGACCGATGTCCTTCACCTGATGCCGTCCCATCAGTATCCGACCGGTCTTGTGACGAGCATTGCGCGTCGCTATGCGCTTCTGAGCTGGGCCGCTGAGCGACCAGGTCGGTATCTCATCGAAGATGACTTTGATTGTGAGTTTCGCCTTGCCGGGAAGCCGATTCCCGCGCTCGCGTCGATTGATGCCGCCCAGTCGGTTATCTACACCAACACGTTTTCGAAGAGCCTTTCATCGGCGTTGCGTCTAGCGTACATGGTGCTGCCCGATGAGCTGATGGAGCGGTTTAGGTGCAACCTTGGTTTCTATGCCTCGTCGGTGAGTTCTGTCGACCAGGTCGCTTTGGCTCGTTTGCTGGAATCGGGTGATTACGAGCGGCATGTGAACCGCGTGCGCGTTCGTGCTCGTGAGGCGCGTGATGGCCTGATGGCGCTTGTGCGGAAAGCGTTTCCGGCAGGGGAGGTCTCGATCGAGCAGGCAGATGCGGGCCTTTACTGTACCGTGGTTGCGGAGCGTGGAACGGGCGGAAGCTCTTTTGCGCAGGCTCTCGCGCGCTCGAGCATCCCTTTTGTCGATATCAGTGACTGTTATTGGTGTGCCGATGGCGCATCTGTCCCTGAAAACTCAACTCAAATTCTTGTCCAGTATGACGATCTGAGTCCAAAAGTGCTAACTACCTTGGAATTGCAGCTAATGGGGGGCACTCTGCAACCTAAGTGAGTAGACTTTTAGCACTTTGGCGACCAGGAAGTTTTGTAACAAGCTATCTACCTGCGGTTTTGAAAAGCAGGATGACCGGCCTGCTCGGGATGTTCAAAAAAGTCTACTCACTTGCCGCGCAAAGCTCCTGCATGAGAAAAAAAATGGGGTTTTCAACAGGGCTTCGTCCAGCTCTTGGCAAGCTTTTGGCCAGTTGGGGAGGGCTGTTGAAAACTTTGCAGTCCGTTCGGCGCCATTTTTGGTGCGTTCGCGCCAATGCGTGACTGACTGGGTTGAAATTCGTGTTTTCCTGTGCCTATGAAGGATCTACTTTGTGACATATCGGCTTTTAGGTACTGGCGTTTGCCTCCTCAAGTCCGCGCTTTGTGTCCGCCGCTTCCACGACCGGAAGAAGACCGGCAGCGATATGATCTTGCCCGCAACCCGACGGCTGCGGTCGCGCTCGGTTTTCCGTTGTATACATTGGTTCGGACGAGAAACAAACGGACTTGTCCTGCCAGCATTAGGCAGCGGCTGTTTCTTGGTGAGCTCCCCAGGGAATCCGTGCTGGAAACGGAGCATGGGTTTTTGGTTACGTCTCCTCTACTGACGACATTCATCATGTCGCGGCATCTGACGGATCTTCAGCTTCTTTTGGTATTGGCGGAGATGTGTGGCTTGTTTGCGGTGTGTGCCCTGCCGGCGGCACTTGAGGCGGAGCTTTCGCATGCAATTGATTCGGGCGCGATTTCGACAACGTTCGGTTGGGTGCGCTGCCCGTCCGAGGACGGCACCGCCTCAAATTTATGGCGTCGAGACGCTTTGGTTTTGGGCGGAGACCTTGACCGTTTTTGTTCAGATGTTTGCGGGATGCGTTACGGCAATAGATTTATGGCGGTATCGCAACTCGTTCCATTGGGTGCCGCGTCGCCTTTTGAGGTCGAGGCGTATTTGTTGCTTGGACTGCCGCGAGCCCTGGGAGGCGAAAGTTTTTGCGGCATAGAGCTTAATGTTGAAGTGATGCTAAGCACAAGTGCTCGAGCGATTGTGGGAAAGTCCCGTGTATATATCGACCTACTTCTTTCTTCGCCGGACGGCAGGCGACAGGTGGCCATTGAATGTCAGGGAAAGGCCTCGCACGGACGCGCAGGGGATGGCTTGCGTGACGCTGACCGCATGACGGCCCTTCAGGCCATGGGCTACGATGTGCTTCTCCTGACACACAGACAGATATCGGATGAGGATAGATTCCGCGCGATCGTTAAGGCCATATGCAGGATGCTCGATGCTGAATATCGTGATAAAAGCTCGGATGAGCAAAGGGCTGAGACATTACTCCGGTCTGAACTATTCGTTGACTGGACAAAATTGGGAGTAATTGACGGAAAGATGCCCGTTAGACACAAAATGGCTCGATCGTGGACGGCTGCGAATCTAAGTGAGTAGACTTTTGGCACTTTGGCGACTAGGTCGTTTTGCAACAAGGCATTTACCTGCGGCTTTATAAAGTGATATGGATGGTCTGCTCGGCAAGTTCCAAAAAGTCTACTCACTTAGTTTTTGACGAGAAGCCGATGCCGAAGACGGTCCTATTTCAGGGCGTTAACAAGTTCGTGAGGCACGAAAAAGGCCCGAACCAATACGGTCCGGGCCTCATCGAGCTTGAGGTTATGTCTCAGGCGGTTGGCTTAGCCAAAGTAGCGCTTGAGCAGGCCGGCGAAAGCCTTGCCGTGGCGGGCCTCGTCGCGAGCCATCTCGTGCACGGTGTCGTGGATGGCATCGAGGCCGGCGGCCTTGGCACGCTTGGCAAGATCGGTCTTGCCGGCGGTGGCGCCGTTCTCGGCCTCAACGCGCATCTCGAGGTTCTTCTTGGTGGAGTCGGTCACGACCTCGCCCAGGAGCTCGGCGAACTTGGCGGCATGCTCGGCCTCCTCGTGGGCAGCCTTCTCCCAGTACAGGCCGATCTCGGGATAGCCCTCGCGATGAGCGACGCGAGCCATGGCCAGGTACATACCGACCTCGGAGCACTCGCCCTCAAAGTTGGCGCGCAGGTCGGCAACGATGTCCTCAGAGACACCCTCCATCTTGGCGACGCCCACGACGTGCTCGGCGGCCCACTCGAGCTGGCCCTCCTCCTGCTTCAGGAAACGAGAACCGGGAACGCCGCACTGGGGGCACTTAAAATCCTCGGGCAGCTGGTCGCCGTCGAACTCTTCCACATAACCGCAAACGGGGCAAACAAACTTCATGATTCGATCCTTTCGATCGATGGCGATTGCGCGCTCGTCCGGTCCCGTAAGGGCCCTCTCCGGACGTGCGTCTTGACGAGTTCTATTATCCATAAATGCAACCAAATGTGAAGCCTATTAGGAATGATTTTTAATAAAAAAATTTTGAGCCTTGATTATCGACTTTATCCGAACACCTCCCACATTCATCCGCACATGTGCGGATGAATGTGGGAACCCGATACCCTGAGGGCCGGACCGGCCGGCCCCGGGAGATCGGAGGACGGCATGTCCGGAAAGAGGAAGAAGGGTTCCGAGAAGGCGGTCCCGAGGGCCTACGGAAGGCTCACGAGGCACGAGCGGGACACGGTCCAGAGGATGCTGGAGCGCGGGGCCTCGTGCAGGGAGATCGCGAGGGAGCTGGGCAGGTCGCCCTCGACGGTGAGCGCCGAGGTGGCGTCGCACAGGTTCGTGACGGCGCCGAATGTTAGCGCTACTGTAAAAACAACCAATTTCGCCATCGCACTTTAGCCGATTCC